>NZ_JAUOEO010000001.1:2856500-3170000 GCF_030540825.1 Flavivirga spongiicola | reverse complement strand
CCGTAGGAGTCTGGTCCGTGTCTCAGTACCAGTGTGGGGGATCCCCCTCTCAGGGCCCCTATCTATCGCTGTCTTGGTGTGCCGTTACCACACCAACTAACTAATAGAACGCATACTCATCTTGCACCGTAACCTTTATTATGGACATGATGCCATATCCATAAACCATGGGGTATTAATCTTCATTTCTAAAGGCTATCCCCCAGTGCAAGGTAGATTGTATACGCGTTACGCACCCGTGCGCCGGTCGTCGGCGGTAGCAAGCTACCCCGTTACCCCTCGACTTGCATGTGTTAGGCCTGCCGCTAGCGTTCATCCTGAGCCAGGATCAAACTCTTCATCGTTAATTTGTATGTGTCTCGTATATCATAGATACACAAAACAGCTTTAACAACTAATCGGAATTTCTAGTACTCAAAATGGTCTATTCTCTTTGTCTAATCCTTACCGTTTCCAGTAAGAATCTTACGCTGTCAATTCAATATGTTTATGAACTTTCTTTTTCTTTCCTAATCTCGTTTCCTCGTTTAGCGGGTGCAAATATAAAACCCTTTTTTTATTCCTACAATACTTTTTTGATCTTTTTTTGAAAAAAAATTAAATCCTTTTTCTTATCGTAAAATCCCGAAATCCGTATGAACTTTTTGCCAACGGACCACTGCCCGTTTTAGCGGCTGCAAACATACAACCTTTTTTGTTTCTACAATACTCCTTCGGTCTTTTTTTTGAAAAAATTTTTAATCCCTTTTTTCTGTCTAAATCTCTGTATTTATATGAACGCCGCCCAGCTCACGATTTATCCAATCTTATCCGCTAAGCGGGTGCAAAGATACACCTCATTATGACATATCCTAACCTTTTTTTAATATTCTTTTTACACGCTTTTTTAAGCCTTGAAAACTAAGGGTTTATAACCGAACTTTTTTTAGCTTTTTTATTTGAATAATACACTGATCCTTTTTATCATTCTTTATACTCTTGTCCTTATTATTATACCAACTTTTTTAAACGCCTCTCCTCCTCTCCTTTTTAGCTTTTTTGCTATTTGTGAAAACCTCCCACTCACAAATATTATTACACACAACTGCCAATGAATTTTGATACACATCTATAGTATAATAACCGAAAATGAATAAGTCTCAACCCCGATAAACACAAACTACATACTTAAACCAGTAAAAAATCTATTGAAAACCTATGATCTTTTAAACTAAGTACCTCCTTATGATACTATAAAAAGAAATTCCAAACAACACCAAAGCGTACAGTAAAATCTCTATACGGGTTGTTTGGTGCCGAATAAAAATTATATCCTGTCAAGGATGAATTAAAATGTTCGGCTTTTAAATAAATTCTAGTTTGTCGAATTTTTGCGTTTATAAAGAAATCTAAACGCGGGAAGTCCCCATATTCTCTTTCTGTTTGCACATAAAATTCTGCTAACAATGGATTATAAGCATTCATATAATACTTAGTGAAATAATTGAGAGTTATTCCAGTTTGCAAAAACATGGCTTTTTTAAATAAATGACTGGAAAAATACAACGTATTACGGATTGTAAATTCCGGCACATTCAATGTACTGTCTTTGTCTTTTACGTTTTGGTATAATATGGTATTGTTTAAGGCAAACTTACCTACCTTTATTTCTCTATCTAATTTAACTCTTAAATAATTTATTGATTTGCTATTTTGAAACGCCTGTACTTGATTGCTCGTTTCGTCCTTTTTAAAATAAACATAATCGCTAATCGTAGAATAATCGGCCGAAATATTTGCTATTTTTTTAGATTTTAATTGAAATGCTAATTGCTCTGTTTCTGTATTATTAAAATTGTTTTGCCAATTATAACCTATATAATCACTTTGATATAATAAGGTGTTATAATTTGGTGCTTTTGAACTATGATTAACCGATGCTATTGCAGATATATCGTCGTTGAGCTTAAAAGTTGCTTTTGCCCTTAAGAAATTACCATCGAAATCACCGGAGACATTTATACCTAACTCTCCCTGTAAATCGAAGCCTTTATATTGTTTATGATACTTACCTCCAGCCGAAAATATATCTCCTTTTAATCTATTAGTTATTGTATTTCCATTTAATAATACCAATTTATCATAACCATAGTTATAATTATTGTTTGTTATATTAAATTGTAAATCACCAATAATATTATTACTATAATTTAATTGTACTTGATTATAAAAGTTTTCTAACGTTGCTCGATCTTTAACAACATTTTTAAACGCATCCCCAAAAAAGGTATTTGCCGCTAATTGATCATATTGATAGTATTTATCTTCAAATGATATTACATGACCTAAGCTAAGTTTGTTTTTTGATAACGAATCTTTTTTCTTGATAATTTTATAAGTGTGCTCTAAATGAAAACGTTTCCCTCTTAATATGCTTTCCGCATTTTCAAAATTCACCTCTAAGATAGAACGGTCCAAAAATTCTTCTAATCCAGTTTCAAAATTCGCTACACTTGGATCATCTTTGAGTCCTCCATTTTCTTGGTTGAGTAAATCTTGCGTTACCATATGCCCCCTAACACTGTAGCGGTTATTTTTAGTTCTATAATTTGCTGTAAATCTAAAATTACCTGTGCTGGTTAATATATGTTGATATTTACCTAATGAACGCAATCCTTTATACGCTATTGAAAAATTGATTTGTGGTGATGTATTTACTGTAAAGAATGAATCTACCAATTGCCCTTGTTCAAAAGCGCTTTTATAAAACAGTTCTGTTAGTGGTGTTGGTACACGATAGTAATTAATATCTTCAACCTCCATGTAATTGAAGTGTCTCGCCCGAGCACCAAAACTAGGCATTAAGCTGGTATTTTGAAAATCATGAGTTAAACTATTATATGTTTGGCCTAAATTTGAAAATGGTATTAAACCAAAATTGTCTCTTCTTAAGTAATTAAACTTATACTCTTTTTGAATGGTTAGGGTGGTATCTACAAATGTCGTGTCATTCTCATGAGAGATTATTAAGTAGTCCTGAATTTTAGCTTTTAGATCTTTAGAATCCTTAGAGTCTTTAAAACTTCTATTTTCTCTTTCAATTCTGCTAATGGTATCCTGTGGCTCTAAAGTTCTCTTATCATCTACTCTCCCTCCTTTTTCAGGTATTGTTTGAGCATCTAATTGATTAAAAAAGCATATTAAAAAAAGGGCAAAAAATAGTTTCTTCATAATTATATATAAACAGTGCAAATGTAAATACAAAATATGATAACGCTGGGATATCAAAAAATTATTTAAACGCGAGTGTTTATTTTATATAAAAAACGCAAATTAAAAAACCAACAATAAATTTATTGTTGGTTTTTATAAGACGACTTATTCTAAAGTAAATATTAACTTTTACTGATCCCAATAATTGATTTCCATAGTTGGATCGGCAACATTAATCATGGAAAATGTTCTATTAGAAAATCCCTCTAGGCTCCCCGTACTATTTAAATAAAACCCTGAAGGTCCGCCTAATAAGGCATCTAATATAGGTTGCAATATAGCTGTTACCCCAGGTGAAGCATTAGTAGCACCTGTAGGCGTAAATACAACAATTCCGTCAGTAATAGTGAAATTAATATCATACCAAAAAGCACCTCCAGTTGTAAAAATATGAAGATAAGGTTGTCCACCATCATTTAAACTTCTAAATAAAATGAATCTAATATTAATACCATAATTAGCTAACAAACTGTTATCATAATTAGTATAAAAATTATTAAAAGCATTACTTGATTTAGCTGGTTCATCTCTATTAACCCAAGCTCTATTTCTTCGAACTCCAAACGCATAAGCGTCTAATGGTGTCACGGGAACGTTACCATATCCTATTTTAGCAGTCGCACCATCCACAGTTGAAATATATTCAAACCCTGAAGTATCATCAAATGTAAAATTCTCAAAAGCAACCCCATTAACTTCTAGTGGCGGGTTAATAATTATGCCATCTTCTGTGAATGCCATACCGAACTCCACATCTTTAACAGAACCATCTTCTGCTTGAGTCGTTGGATTTGCAAAAATATTTACATTGTTATAATTAAGCGCATACTCATCTAAATTCGCACCGTTTTCGACGCTTAAAAAAGGAAATGCCGTAACCGCACTTGAGTTTACAAAATTCTCCCTGTTAGCTAATGAAGCTGTTACACTGGCCACACTTTCTGTATCAAAATCAGTAAACCCTGTTGGTGTAAAAACAAAGCGTCCTGTATCAGTATTTCTAACATCTCTAAAAGTTATCACACCATTTTCATTGCTAAAGTACTGAAATACAGAAGTTCCTTTAAAACCCGTACCTATAGCTCCTGGTAATGATGGGTTGCTTAGCTTTTGCACATGACCTCGTGTTGTGAAAATTAATTCTGCAGTCGTTCCAAACCTCACTTCGTATGATGATGTTTCGATAGCTGTTTCCGAATCAAAATCCGATGTTGTTTGCACTGTGCCATCTGCATTAAACTTCATATAAAATGTAAAACCTCCAAACTCATCATTTTTAGGAAAATAAACACCTTTATACCCTTGCGGTTCCGCTAATAACAAGTTTAATAGTTCTCCATTCTTTTGTGCTATTCTTTCTGCTGGTGTATCTGTAAACAACACCTCTCCATTATCATTATTACATGATAAAAGAGTTATTAAGGCTAAACAGATAAACCAATAATTTCTATATATCTTTTTCATTTTTTTTTAATTTACTAGTTCTAGAGTTGCTGCTTCCGTTAAAGCTTGCAGCTCATAAATATCAATATTGAAATTTGTCTTATAATAATCTACTACCATAGATTCTTTAAGCCTCAAAATGCTTTGTGCTTGTGGATTAGTGATGCCATTTATAAGGGCATCAAAATCTGCTTTGGAGTTGGTCAACATTTCAGATACCATTTCAACAAAATCTTCGCCTTCCTGACTAGATCCATAAGCCGTGATATAACCTAATTCTCTAGCTTCTGCATCTGTTCTATTAAACCATTGTGCTGTATAATCAGCTGGGTTAATTTGTCCATAAGCAGGGTCTACCGGTATATTTTGATTTAAAATATGTCCATATTCATGTTGTACAGTTTTTAGAGGTTGCTTAATACTATTTATATCTGTAAAATCCAGAAAATCTATATTAAACAGCGTAATTTTTGTACCTGCTTCAGCAAGACCCAAAGTAATCGTTGGACTGGTAGGGTTAAAATTAAAACTCCCTACAAAAGTAAATTGCCTTGGCGCTATCTTTCTTACAAAATCATTACCTCCAACTGTAGAGTACGGCTCTATCCAGGTTTTTAATAATGCTTCGGCAACTGGTTTAACACTTGACTCCAATGGGGGGTGCAAATATCTATCAATATCTGTTTGGTTAATATCCCACTCATATTGTACTTCAATATTGTAAGGGGCTACAAAAGTACTCCTTAACCAAACATCTAATTCTGATAACTGGGGCGTACTTGTATCTATTTGGCTTTCGCCAACACTATTTTCACTATCGCTGCAAGACACTACAAAAGTGATTGAAAATACAGCAATAACTAAATAAATATATTGTTTCATTTTATTCAAATTTATTTTATTCATAATATTATCTAGGGTTAGCTTCTATACCAAAAGATTGGGCTGTTTCCGGTATTTGAATTTGCCTTCTGTTATCTCCTTTTGGTAATAAGAAACTATTTCCAAAAAAGTCTATATGTTCAATCGCCATATTGTGTCTTTTATTATCAAACCACCTTAAGCCGTCATTATAAAAAATGGTTCTTTTTATGGTTAATACGGCATTCACAAAAGGTAAAGCTTCCGCAGGTATATTATAAAAAGGCGTATACAAAGTTGGTTCTGTTACTGCGAATCGTGTTGCTACATCCGAAACCAATAACGCATCTGAAGCTGGGTTATAGGAACGTGTCTTTACTGAATAAGACATATTAATATCTGCTATCGCATTATCTAACTGCCCTAACATCGCATAAGCTTCTGCTCTGTTTAGTAAAGCTTCGTCTGTAGTTAATAATACAAAAGTCACAAAAGGTAAACCTGTATTTGCTGCTTGGTCTGTTACTTTAAAATATTCATCAAATTTTGGAATATTATAAAACAAATCTCCAGTTCCAAATACTGTATAAGACCAAGGTTGCCCCGTTCCATTGGCAGCTGGAAAAATAATATCTCTCTTATCTGAATCTAATTGGTATCTAGCTCTAAAGTGGAACCTATCATACAAAGAGTATGCGGATACTATTAACAAATTTGCCGGTTCTAAAGTGGATGATGCATATCTTAAAACTTGTTCTGAATACGTGCGAGGTCGATACTCATTCTCCCAATCTCTCAGCACACCTGCTCCACCAACACCTAACGCCAATGTACTATGATCTATTACTTTTTGCCATTCTCCCATATTTAAATAAAAGCGTGACGCAAAAGCGCTGGCTGCTTGTTTTGTGAAGTGAAATGTTGGAACCGTATAATCGTCTGTTATTAATTGTAAACCTTCTTCCAGATCTTTTTGGATATTAGCATATACTTCCGCTACCGTACCTCTACTGTAATCACCCAGGAGTATTGTCTCTGGTTTTAAGACATAAGGTATCCCTAAATCTGAACTGGCAGTTGCAGGATCATAAGCTTTTGAAAATATACTAACTAACATAAAGTGTGTATAAGCTCTACATAACAATGCTTCCCCTCTTTGGGCATCAAACTTTGAACCTCCTCCTAATTCTTCAATAGAGACCAATGCTTGATTTGCCTGTGCAATAGCTTCATAAGCCTGATTCCAATAATTGGTTGGCGTATCCTCGTCTGTATCATTTAAATCATTCCAAAAAAACATTTCTTCATTGACTCTATAGTTCCCTGCACTCGGACCTTTATCTCCTGCATTATCAGACATGGGTTCTAAAAACGGGACATAAGCTCCTTCTGGATAGGCTCCAACCAATAACTCCGATATTTTCTCAATAGAATCGATCGTGGTTCTATTATCTGGTGTTTCATCTAAAATATCGTTACAAGATGTTGTAAAGACAAATACCAATGAAACCCATGTTATTATATTATATTTTATATTCTTCATAGTATTTTATTTTAAAAGCCAATATTAAGTGAGAAAGTAAACATTCTAGATATGGGGTAAGCAACACCTCCTGATCTAAAGAATTCTGGATCCTGACCTCCTAATTTAGAATCTGAATAGATTAAAAACGGATTTGTGCTTTGTAGACTTAATCTGAAAGATGATACACCTAACTGATCTAAAGTTTGCTTATCAAAAGAATACCCTAATGATATATTCTTCATTCTAACAAAATCACCATCGGCAACTCTTTCTGTTGAATAATTATAGGCATTATAAGCTCTTCTTAAGTCATTCTCTCCATAGGCTTGTATTAAACTTTGCGAAGCAATTACTGGTACTTTAGTCGTATTTTCGTCTCCAGGTACGAGCCATCTATTAATGAACTCTCTTGGAAATACATCTAAATCGTTATACTCTGAAGCATAAGATGGTGCCAATCTGATTTTATTACCTGCTGAAAATGATATGAAAAAACTTAAATCCCAATTTTTATATTTAAAATTATTAGCAAGTCCACCAGATACATTAGCTTCTGTAGGTCCTTCATAAACTAAATAATCTAAAATATCGTCAGTTTCTTGAAAATCAATATCAGAAATTGAGTCTAAATCCGGATCATTTAAGAAAAAAGTTGGTAATCCAAATTCATTAAGTCCTTCAAATTTATATGAAAACAAGGATCCGCGAGGAAAACCAACAGCATTACCTCTACCTGTACCAACAACTAAATCGAATACATTTGGTTTTTGCTTAAGCGAAGTGATTTCTTGATTAAAATGTGAAATATTAAAACCTGTTTTCCAACTAAAATCATCAGTATCTATATTGACTGTATTTAATTGGAACTCGATTCCGTTTGTAGTCATTTCAGAATTATTACCAAACTTAAGCGATTCGCCCCCAACACCTGAGGTTCTAATTAGGTCGATTAAATCTTCACCTTTTCTAAAATAAGCGTCAAAGTTTAATAAAATCCTATTATTTAAAAATCCAACATCCAAACCTAAATTTAACTCTAAGGTTTTTTCCCATGTTAACTCGGTGTTTTGTAAATCTTCAATATCTATAAAGTTTTCACGATCATTAGGGTTTAATCTGTCTGTAATTTGATTTCTAAAAACAGGCAAGTTATTACTAACATTATCAGCTAAAAGACCAACAAGTCCATAACTCGGTCTGAATGCCAAACTAGAAATGACACCTGAATTTTTAATAAAATCCTCTTTATCTATATTCCATTTACCTCCTATAGTATAGGTTGGCAACCATCTTGATTCAGAAGATTTCCCTGCTCTGTTTGATCCTTCATAATTACCTGTTACATTTAAAACATATTTTTTATCAAAATCGTAAGTAACATTTGCAAAGAAAGAAACTTCACGTTGTCTGGTCTCGGATGCTGAGAAATAATCATTCCCTTCTAAAATGGCCTTTTTTAAGATATCTGGATCTGTAAAAACAGTACCTCCACGAGAGAATTGATAGCCATAACCTGTATTAGAACTTTGCGCTCTGTCTGTATACCTATATTCCTGACCTCCATATATTCTTATACCATGAAGATCGTCATTAAATCGTTTAGTATAATCAATAGCATTTCTAAAAGTATAGGTAACCAGTGTATTTTTTCCAGTTGTTAAAATACCCCCTACTGGTAATACGACTCTAGGTCTGGAATTTGGTTCATCCGGGTCTGTAAATAAAAATGTATTGGCATCTTGAACTAAGGTAGTCTCATTAGCTCTATATGCCGCCGCCACATTAGAATTTTCTGTTACAGAATGGTCACTATTAGATGTTGCATATCTTGCAGAACCTAGAAAGTTATACGTTAAATTGTCATTTATTTCATACTCTGCTTGTCCTTGAAATTTAATATCTGTGACATTCAACTCTAAAGAGTTATTCCTGATTTCATCTAAAATGTTAAACGGTGCCCAATTATAGCGTGAATATTCTAAATTACCATTATTATCTCTTGGTCGAATGGCTCTACTGGTATTTAATGCATAACTAAACGGATTAATATCAAACTCTCTGGTAAAAGAACCATTTACATTATTTTCTTGCCTTGCAAAAGTACCTGGTGCTAATTGATTTCTAATAGAACCTTGTAATTGCGTCGTAATTTTTAGTTTATCATCAAGTAGGTAATACGAATTTCTTAAGTTTCCTGTAATTCTCCTAACTCTATCGGCAATGGTCCACCCGCCATCTGTAAAATAGCCAAGAGAAGCATATGAGGTAGACGTTTCACTACCACTAGAAAAACTTAATGTATGCGTTTGCGTTGGCGTTTGATTGAACAAGGTTTTAAACCAGTTGGTATTTGCTAATTCAAACTGTTGTAAAAAACGTGCTTTGGCCTCGGGTGTATTTTCTAGTTGAAATTGTCCCGTTGTTGGGTCAAAATTATTAATAGCTCTATACATGATATTATAGATTCCTCCATACCTTCCCTGAAAAGAATCTGGCAAATTTAAAAACCCTTTAGACTCCATTTCTCTATAAATAGAAACAGTTTCCTGTGAATTTAATAAATCATAATTACTATATCTGGGAATATCTCTTACAGCAAATTCTGCTGAGTAATTAAATGCTGGTTTCTGATTTTTTTTACCTGTTTTTGTTGTAATAACAACAACACCGTTTAGTGCTCTAGCTCCATAAAGCGCCGTCGCCGATGCATCTTTAAGAATCTCAAAACTCTCAACATCCGAAGCATTTAATCCAGCAACTGCCGAACTTAATAATGTATTTGGATCTCCCGATACCAAATCTGACAATGACAAGCTAACAATTTCTTCTTGAATAACACCATCAATAATCCAGATAGGTTTTGTATCTCCTAAAATAGATGAAGACCCTCTAATAGTAATTCTGGGTGAAGCTCCAAATGTTCCTGTAACGTTTTGCACATTTACACCAGCAGCCCTTCCTTCAAGAGCTCTTGATATATCGGCGACACCATCAAGTTTAATATCTTTGGCTTTAATGGTTTGCGATGCTCCTGTAAACAATTCTCTTCTTACATTTTGATAACCGGTTATTACTACCGCATCCAAATCTTCTAAATCTTCCTCCATAACAATATCAATAGTAGTATTACTACCGACTGTTATGAATTGTGTTTTCATACCAATGAAACTAACCTTTAGAATCTCTCCTTCACTCGCATTGATGGAATAAACCCCATTAAAATCTGTTTGAGCACCTCTTGATGTTCCTTCAATTATTATGTTGACACCTGGTAATGGCAAACCATCAGCCCCAGTAACTTTTCCGGAGATTTGTTGCTGCAGAATTTCTTCCTTTTTATTTAAAATTACTTGGCGTTCATTTATAGAGTAAATAAGCTTTTCTTTATTTAAAACTCTATCTAAGACTTTATAAATAGATTTATTTTTAATTTGGATATTACCTAAAGCTTTTAGCAATTCGGGCAATACTTCATCATTGTAAATAAATACAAATTCACTTTGGTTTTCTATAGACTCAATCATATTCATTAATGTCCCTTCCTTAATTTCTATTCTCAATTTTTTATTTTGAGAATATGAATTTGAAAAAGAATACAATGAGAATAGGACTAAAAAGACGGTAAGACTCTTCATTACAAATAGAGTTTTATTCCTAAAATCTAAAAGAAAATCATAGAAATTCTGGTTATTTTTCATAAATTTGAATTGGTTTTTAATTAAACATTAGCTGCCCTTATAGCAGTTTATTATAAGTCAGAGGATGTTGGCGCATTCTCTGACTTTTTTACTTTAATATATATTTATTATCATTTATTATTTCGAATTTAAATTCTGTTGTAATCGTTAGATTTTCAAGTGTCTGTTCTATCTTATCATTTAAATCTAGTTTTCCACTTACGTTTATATTTTTTGCATCAGATATATTCTCAAAAACTATTTTCACATTATAAAAACGTTCTATTTTTCTAACAATATTTACTATGGATTCGCTCTCAAAATGTAAAAGCCCTGAAGTCCATAATGTGTAGTTATCTGTATTAACTTCTTTAACATTAACTTTTTCTGTGTTTTTATTCCATGAAGCTAATTGTCCAGGCTTTAAAATTGCTCTTTGAGTTTTAAATATATTTTTTTCTACTACGACAACTTTCCCTTCTGTCAGTACTGTTAAAATATTTGAATCTACTGGATAAGCAGACACATTAAACTTTGTTCCCAACACTTCTACTGAAACTTTCTCTTCAATAGTTTTCACAATAAATGGTTTTTCCTTATTTGTTACTACTTCAAAAAATGCTTCTCCAGAAAGAAAAACCTTCCTCTCATTAGAAGCAAACTTATCAGGAAAAACAAACTTAGTTCCTGCATTTAGATACACCACCGAACCGTCTGGTAATATTATTTTGCTTCGCTTCCCAAAAGGTACAATTAATTTATTAAAAGATACGACTTCTCCTTCATTTGCTATATTATTATTTATAGTATCTTTTTCGTTTAAAATAATACTTCCCAACTTAGTATATTCAATTAGAGACTTTTTTTCATCAATTAATAATGGCTTCCCTTGCCCAATAATTAATTGGGTGTTTCCTTTTATTATTGGATCTAAAGGCATTTCACTTATAGTATTAAATTTGAAATCATCGATCGTTTCGAAATCATTATTAATAAACACATTTGTAACTATTAATACCAAAATTAATATCGCAACATATTTATATGTTCTTTTAACTAAATTGAATATTTTACCTGGTTTGTTTTTATTATCGATTTTATTTAAAAGTTTAGTAAATATTTCTTCCTTTTCTTTTTCTGAAAGCTTTATATCATCAGTTTTTATATCTACTAAAATTACTTTTAAGGCATTAATTATTTCTTTTTCTTGTGGATTCTTAAGAATATAATCTTGCCAGAACCTAGTTGTTTCTGGCGTTGGATTATATACCCAACTTAGAAAAGAATCATTTTCTATATACTTAGAATAAAGCTTCATAAACTTACTTTTATTTTTTATAGGGGATTAAATCTCATTTTTGTGGACACTTTTTTAAGGTTTTTTTAAAAAAAAATTAACAATCCCTTAACAATGCAGTAAACATAAGGGTTCTTCATTTAAAATATTCAAAAAAAAATTCTCCTATATACTAAAAAACAAACCAGATGTAAAAATTTTGAGTATCGATTTTAGGTTTTTGGGAGTTTGGTATTGGGTTTTTGGGTGTTAGAATTTTTTATAAATTTATAAGAATAAATATTCAAAAACCGAAATTCTGTTATTTAGCTTCCCGATGAAGTTTATCTTAAACCTTTCATATAACTTCTAGGAATTCTTTTCGGTTAAATCACTAACAAAAAAGAATAAATACCTGAATTTGTAATATTATTTAAGGCAAGACTTTTTCTCAGGTTTTTTATGGTTCTATATACCTGCTTACGTACAGAATTATGATTAATGCCAGTGATTTCTGAAATCTCAATATAATTGAACCCTTTCGTAAATCTTAAATATAGTATTTCTTGCTGCTTAGGCGTTAGTTCCTTAATTATTTTGGCAACAAGTTTTTTTTGATGTTTTACAACTTCTTCATCTATGGTCTTGGTTTCTATATTATACTCTGTAAAAAAAGACAGTTTTTCTTGTTCTGGCAAACTACTTTTCTTTCTTTCTTTCTTCAACTCCCTGAACATAGTATGTTTTAGAGCTTTGAATAAATAAAATTTAATATTTTTTGGTCTGGAGATCTGCTTTCTGTGTTCATATATATCTAAAAAAACATCTTGAATACAATCTTTTACGAAATTCTTATTCGAATTTAACTTCATACCATATGAAAACAAAGCATCTACATGTGAATTATAAATGAATGTGAAGACACTTCTATCTCCATCCACAAATCTCATCCAAACAACTTCAGGCTCTTCTTGTATTGTTTTCTCTATAATAGTCATTAAATGTAATAAATAGACACATCTTAGATTAGTACATGTATTTGTTAATCAATATGCGCTCCTTTTCATTTACTAAAAAAGGTAAAAAATATTTAAATCCAAAAATCATAAATTATTTAGAACTAAAATAAATAATTATATCATTTAAACATTTTTGTTTTAAAAAAAGTTTTACAAGTTTAATTAATATAACTACGTTTATTTTACCTGAAGATTTTTAAAACCCAACTTTAAACAATTTAGTGAAAATTATTTAAAATAAAGAAAGCCAGCTATAACTGCTGGCTTTCTTTTAAATATTTAGCCATCTGTTAAAATGGGCTTAGAATATTTATTTTGAGTTAGTCGATTGCAAACATCTTAATATTATATCAAAAAAGCAAAAAAACTCATAAAAAAAGCGACAAATCATCATTAATCCACACTTTTTAGATTATTAAATTCTCATAATATTAGTATATTTTTTAAACTATTCATATAATTATAGCCAAAAAAAAGATATTTGACAATACTTAATAATATATTCACACAAAAATGAATAAATTTACTAAGCATGCATAATAATTAGTGGGTAAAATTATAAATTTGACAATATTCTTATTGAAATGTTATTAACTAACCATTCCAACTATTCTTTAGAATGTGGCACAGATGAGGCTGGGCGTGGTTGTTTAGCTGGTCCTGTTACTGCAGCAGCTGTTATTTTACCTAAGAAATTCAAAAACCCAATACTAAATGATTCTAAACAACTTAGTGAAAAGAAAAGAGATCTTTTAAAACCAATTATTGAAACACAAGCCTTAGCATTTGGTGTAGCACATATATTTCAGGAAGAAATTGATAATATTAATATTTTGAATGCTTCTATTTTAGCTATGCATAAATCTATAGATCTATTAGCCAAAAAACCACAATTTATAATAGTAGATGGTAATAAATTTAAACCTTATAATGGTGTCCCTTTTGAAACTATTATTAAAGGTGATGGAAAATATTTGAGTATTGCAGCAGCTTCCGTTTTAGCAAAAACACATCGTGACATATATATGAATACTATTCATGAAGAATACCCAATGTATAATTGGAAGCAAAATAAAGGCTACCCAACTAAAGAGCACCGAGCTGCTATAAAAAAATATGGTATCACAAAATATCACAGAAAATCGTTTAGGCTTTTACCTGAGCAATTAACGTTAGATATTTAATAAGCCTACTCGCTATATTTTTATATGTGCTGCTATA
The DNA here is from genome assembly GCF_030540825.1 of Flavivirga spongiicola. NCBI lineage: Bacteria > Pseudomonadati > Bacteroidota > Flavobacteriia > Flavobacteriales > Flavobacteriaceae > Flavivirga > Flavivirga spongiicola. Next base: position 3,155,726 of record NZ_JAUOEO010000001.1, on the reverse strand, counting down.
CGATACTTTTATTTGGCTGCAAATCGCTCTTTCACTCTCTCATTTTGTCCTTTTATACCCCTGTAACGATGCTATACAGCTCAAAAAGTCTTTTTTTGAGAATGATATCTTTTCTATCATAATGTACGGCATATAATTCGTTTATTTTTCACTTCAATCAAAAAAGTTTAAATGACTTCAATGAAAAATATGTAGGTTTGTAAAAATTAATTTATTTTATGAGAGTCTTTTGTTTTTCCCTACTTCTTATATTAGTTTTTAACTGCTCAAACAACAAAACAAGCCGCTCAGAACTTATTGATTTTACACCAAAAAACACTTCTATAATTTTAAAAACTTCAAACCTTGAGGGTTTAAAAAGTAGCATTAATAATAGTGAATTTTTACAGGAAATTTCTAAAACAGACTCATACAAAAACTTAGAAAACACATTAAGCAGCTTATCTTATTTAAAACCTACAAGTGATATATTAATTTGTTTTTCGAAAGATTTAAAAGACAGTTTACAATATTCGATCATTACAAAACATAATCAGCAATTATTTGAAACCGATTCGTTACCAGACTATATTGAAGAAACACTTTCCTATAAAAACAAAACAATAACAAAATCCACATTAAACAACAATACATTCTATAGTACTATTATAGATAGCATCTTTTTCGCTTCTTCTTCAAAAGATATTGTTGATGCTATTTTTAGTAATACTAAAATAGATATTGAACTAGAGAAAATATATAACATAACCAGCAATGATAAAACGTTCTCAGTCATTCTAAAGCCTGACAATACATTTTTAGAATCGTTTTTTATTGAAGATTCGCTTTCTTTTAAAACCTTCACTAATTATATAGCTGTTGATGTTAGTATAAATCAAGATGAAGTCCTTTTTAATGGTATTACAAAAGCCATAGATTCATCGAAAAGTTTAATTAATATTTTCAAAAACACCACCCCTCAGGAAAATCAAACTCACAATATCACCCCCTCAAATAGTGATGGTTTTATGAGCTTTACTTTTAATGATTATAAAACCTTAGAAACCAATTTGGTCCAGTTTAATAGCAAAGATTCCATAACTAACACAACTATGCTTTTTAATGATATTGTTGAAGTCGGCGTCATTTATCAAGGAAAAAATAGTGCCATTGCATTAAATTCTCTTGATGTTATTGCTACCAAAGATGCTCTTTTAAGCGAACAAAACCATATTGATTTTTATAGAGGTGTTTCTATTTTTAGTTTTAGTCGTCCGTTTTTATTTACTAAAACATTTGCTCCTTTAGTGTCATTCAACAAAGCTAATAAATACTGTATATTAGATAATTTTTTTGTGTTTGCCAATAGCACCGATATGCTCCAAAACATTATTGCTAATTACCAAAACAAAACAACACTAAATGAGAAAGTATATTTTCAAGATGTAAAAAACCATTTAAGTGATGCATCATCATTAATACAGGTTATAAACCCGTCTTCTTTAAAGGCTATTTTAAATAAAAATCTTAAAGGAAACCTAAATTATAAGCTGAATAATTACAACGTATCTGCATTACAGTTTATTTACGAAACTAATTTTGCTCATGTAAATGGTATTATAAAAAAGAATAAAACTAGAGCTTTATTAAATTCCGTTTCTGAAGAACTAAATATTAAATTAGATACGGACATACTAACTAATCCTCAATTTGTAAAAAATCATATTACTAAACAAAAAGAGATTGTTGTACAAGACATAAATAACAACTTATATTTAATTTCTAATAGAGGAAAAATTCTTTGGAAAAAGCAAATAAAAAGTGCCGTATTAGGCCCTATTGAACAAATTGATATCTATAAAAATGGACGATTACAATTAGTCTTCGCTACCTCCAACGGTGTTTATGTTATTGACAGGAATGGCAAGGATGTTGCACCTTTCCCGATTAAATTTAACAGTGAAATCACTCAACCTCTGGCTGTTTTTAATTACGATAAAAATAAAAATTATAGATTATTAGTGACTCAAGGCAGAAATATTTTGATGTACGACGTAAAGGCACAAGTTGTAAACGGATTTACATTTAAATCTGCAAACAATACTATTATATGCCAACCAAAACATTTTAGAATTGGCAGTAAAGATTACATTACATTTAAAACTCAAAACAAACTTTATATTTTAGATCGAACTGGCAAAACCAGAATTACTCCAAAAACTTCTAGCTCATACTCTAACCAGTCCATCTTCTTATACAAAAATAACTTTACAACCACAACCTCTGATGGAAACTTAATAACTATAGACACAAAGGGACATGCGTCTATTAAAAATTTAAGCTTATCAGAAAAACATCATTTAGAAACTTCAAGTAAAACCCTTGTACTGCTAAATGAAAATAAGCTGTCTATTAAAAACAAGACTATAGAACTTGATTATGGTGATTACTCAACGCCCAGGCTATTCTATATTAATGATAAAATTTATGTAGCAATTACAGATAAACAAGCTCATAAAATTCATCTTTACGATAGTCAAACAAAATTATTACCCAACTTCCCGGTATATGGAAACTCACCTATAATATTAGACAACATTGATAAAGATAGAAACCTTGAATTTGTGAGTAAAGGAGAAAATAATTCTATTATTTTATATCAAATCAATTAATTCGTAGCCAAATTCTGAATGTATTTACTTATAAGTTTATATATGTATATAAATTTTGTAAAATTTTTGCATATGAAAAACTAATTTTTATCTTTAAGGCAGCTATTAATCAATTATTTACAATAAAATTCAAAAGATTTTATGACATTTCTTAAAATGAAAATTTAATCAATAGGCTATACCCTATTCGATAAATTTAAAATATAACGATAACCAAATCTGAAGTCCCCAGGTCTTGAACGTCAAAGCATTTGCTTTGGCGTTCTTTTTTCTGCTTATATCTAGTAAAGTTGAGTTCCTATTTTTCTATTTCATCTAAATCAAAAAATCATCACCGTTCTGCAACGTGACAGGTTAATTTATTTATTATGGTAATTTCAAACAAGAAATGGTATAATTCTAATTATTTTAATAGTATTGCATACTTAATAAACGATACATGATTTCAAGAAAAAATGCCTCAATTTCAAAATTCATTATTCATAAAGTTGGAAATAAGTTTAACGATACTAAAAATGCTTTTTCTGAGAATACAGTCGATTTTGATGAAGCCAGTTACGATTTAATGCTCCCTTTTTTACTCCGCCCTTTTGGGAGTGTGGTACAAAGTTATCGGTTTAATCATCACGCTAATATTTCTTTAAACGAAATTAATAGCTATTGCTCACAACTATTTAATGATGAAGATGCTTTTATAGATGTTTCAAAACATATTGTAACTCATTTATTCGAACAATCTACTTCGGCCAATATAAAAACCGGTGATGTTTTAGTAGTTATGTTTGAAGGTATTGAATATCAAGACATGACGACTAATGCTATTGGTATTTTTAAAATAGAGAGCAAGATTAATTTCTTTCAAACCTATTTAGAGAATAAGAGTTATGATGTATTGGTACAAAAAGGAATTAACTCTAAAAAAGTAGATAAGGGCTGTTTAATTTTAAATCAAAGTGATACCGAGGGTAATATTATTTTAAGTGTAGATAATAATAGCTATGATGCACAGTATTGGATCAATCAGTTTTTAAATATTAAATATGCTGATGATGCCAATAATCATACACAACAATATATTGAGCTTTGTAAAGAATTCTCAACAGAGGTTTTAAAAACTAGCTATGGTGCACAAGAACAGAATACTTTTTTAGCTAAAACCATTGATTTCTTTAAAGAAAATGAAGTTGTAAATGTAGAACGTTTTAAAGAAGATATTTTTGAAGGTGAAAAACAAATAAGGCAGTTTGAAGATTATAAAAAAGAATATGAAGGGGAACAAAATTTAGTTATCAGAAACCAATTTGATGTGGCTGAACGTGTTGTTACCAAAGAAAAGAAGAAGATTAAAACTGATATCAAATTAGACACGAATATACAAATAAAACTAGATATTGATGCACCTGATGCTTCGGCAGAATATTTAGAGCGTGGTTATGATGATGAGAAAAAAATGCATTATTATAAGGTGTTCTTTAATGCGGAGGATTAACCTAACTTTTTACTAAAAATTGGCTAACTTCGTTTAACGGCTAATATGAAAGTTAAATTCATCCAATAAATGGAAAACTCAAAACAAATTGCAATACGTTTTAAAGAGGTTCTTTTAAATGGTCAATGGATTGCCAATACGAACTATAAGGATTTATTGTCAAACGTAACCTGGAAGCAAGCTACATATCAAATAGAATCTTTAAACACTATTGCCGCTCTAACTTACCATGTTAATTATTACATTGCAGGTCTTATTAATGTTTTCGAAGGAGGCTCTCTGGAAATTCGAGATAAATATAGTTTTGACTTTCCACAGATTAAATCAAAAGAAGATTGGGATGAGCTGTTGAACGACATATGGTCCAATGCAGAAAAGTTTGCAAGCCATGTCGAACTGATGCCTGAAGACAAATTAAAAGATGCGTTTGTAGATAAAAAATATGGAAGTTATCAAAGAAATATTGAAGGTATAATTGAACATAGTTACTACCATTTGGGGCAAATTTCTCTGATTAAAAAAATGATAATAGAATTGAAAAAGGGGTAAAAAAAACAGCATTAAATCTCACACATATGACTGTTGCACAAACCTACAAAACTCTATTTCAAAAAGATTAGTAAAATATTTTAACCACCTCTCTTTTACTAAGCATTTCTTTTACAATAAATTACACATTTAAAACCAGGCTTTTTTTACAAAAACATCTTTAACCTGAAAACTATTCTTATAATTTAACGCAACCCTTTCTATTTTTATTCGTCTTAAAATTATGATGTAAAATTTCAACATTCTGTTGTTGAATCATCATAACTCAAATCTGTATAGAATATATAACAACATGACATATAAACACCTACCTTTTTTAATTGCAATTGTTTTAATCGTATTTTGTACGGCTTCTTGCTCCAAAGACGACAATCCGCCTATAAATTCTCCTATTGAAGAAGGCGATGTCTCTTTTGGCGAAGTAATCACTATTCCTGTAGTTGTACATGTCGTTAATTATACACCAAAGCCATTCATCATTAGTGATGAAAAAATCCAATCGCAAATTGATGTATTAAATCAAGATTTCAGAAAAAAGAACCCTGATCATATAAAAACGCCAAATGAATTTATTGATTTGGTAGCAGATGTGGCTATTGAATTTTCTTTAGCAACCATAGACCCTGATGGTAACCCAACATCTGGAATAATAAGAACAGAAGGTAATGTAATAGGATTTGATGGTAGAGATTTAACAGGTGAAATTCCTATTGAAGACTTAAAATTATATTTTACAGAGAAAGGCGGGCAAGATGCTTGGCCCAGAGACAAATATTTAAATATTTGGATTGCCGATTTAAGTGATTATACTGGAGAATTAGGATTAGCCGGTTATGCTCAATTTCCAAATGTCGACCCGAGAATAGATGGTGTCGTAATTGACCCTAGGGTATTTGGCACTTTAGCTCCTTTAAACCCTGGCAATGAACTAGGTAGAACGGCTACTCATGAAATTGGACATTGGTTAAACTTAAGACATATTTATGGCAAAAATGGGGATTGCGAAGAGGGTGATTTAGTTGATGATACACCTAATCAAAAATCTCAATATTCAGGAAGTCCAACACATCCTCAAAATTCGTGTAATAGCAATGACATGTTTATGAATTTTATGGATTATGTTAGTGATCAATCCATGTATATGTTTACAATAGGGCAAAAAAGAAGAATGCGTGATCTTTTTAATCCAGGTGGTTTAAGAAGAGAATTATACCTTAACAATAAACAAAAAACACCTTAACTTAAAGCTACTTATATATTGAACGCAACCATTTAGTTTTTTTGGTATCTCTAAAATAGTATTATTAAAATGGAAGACTCCTATGAAAAAGGCATTTTTATCAGTAACGCTTTTATTACTCACCATTTTATCGTGCAATAATGATGATGACTTTAGAAATACTTGTAATGTTATAAACCCTATTGAAGATTTAAGCTGGTTAAAAGCGAAAATTGCTGAATTTGAAAAAGAAAATTCTGATTTTTTAAAATTCCTATATTTTTCACAAACAAAATATAACGAACAGACCGTATACGTTTTAGGGGATTGTTGCCCAAATTGCAATACTGTTTTCCTTGTGTATAATTGTGCAGGCACCAATATTGGAACACTTGGAAATGGTGATGGTTATATCACCTCTGATATTTTAAATAGCGGAACAATAATATGGAAATCCGAGAATTCTGAATGCTTTTAAAAAAATTCCGCCTCGAAAAGATGAGTAAAATGTTTTAGAAGTTTTTCTTTGACTTCATTCATAGATATTTCTTTTACACCAAGCTCCACATTTAGAGATGTTACTGCCTTACCACGAATACCACAAGGAATAATATTATCAAAATAACCCAAATTAGCGTTTACATTAAGTGCAAAACCATGCATGGTCACCCAACGACTTGCACGCACACCCATAGCACAAATTTTACGTGCAAATGGCGTATCCACATCTAGCCAAACACCTGTTTCACCTTTACTACGCTCCGCTTTTAAACCATACTCTGCAAGCGTTAGAATAATCATTTCTTCTAAAAAACGAAGATATTTATGTATATCTGTAAAAAAATTTTCTAAATCTAAGATAGGATACCCAACTACTTGCCCTGGACCATGATATGTGATATCACCACCACGATTAATTTTATAAAAAGTCGCGCCTTTTTCAATAAGTTGTTCTTCGTTTAAAAGCAGATTAGACAAATCCCCACTTTTACCTAAAGTATATACATGCGGATGCTCTACAAACAAAAAGTGATTCTTAGTTTGTAAACCAGCTTCTTCTCGCCTATTTTTAATTTTAGTATCTACAATACCTTTAAACAACTCTTCTTGGTAGTCCCAGATTTGTTTATAGTCTTTAAAACCTAAATCTTGTAGTGCAATTTGTTTATTCAAAATACTAATCCTCTAATACAACTTCTACATTTAAAGCTTCAGGGTTTGATAGATATTCCATAAATCCAAACTCCACCGTAAAGCTTTTTCTATCGGCACTAAACATGGCCGTTTCATTAGATACAGATTTAATTGCTTTAGGAAAATGATAGTTTAACTTATATTTTGAAGACCCAAACATAACAGCCATTTCTCCCAAACTATCTGTAACTTTTTTATAAGCTTCTTTATCAATTATTTTGGCAACACGTTTAAATGTTTTACCATTGTAATTATACTCAAGTGCTGTACTTCCATCTTTTCCAAGAGACGAAAACGGGTTTGTAGGATCATTAGCTTGAGCACCGCTCTTTCCTTTCTCCATGTTGCCAAAACTATTCATCGCTTTAAACATATCTTGAAGTTCACCGACTTCTTTAAAATCTGTAAACATATCAAACTTCATTTCCGAAGTTTCTGGATTCATAACCATATGCATGCTAAATGGCTCTAAATTCTTTAGTTCTAATTGCTCTTCTTCTGTTAATTTAGAAATACTATCACGCTTTGCGTCAAATAATTCTTTAAAACTAAAGGTTGAATCTATGGCTTCTTCTTTGCCTTTACTCATTTCTTCTCCTGCCATTTGCATAAGTTGGGTTCCATCAAAAGAAAATTCCATTCTACCAGAACCATCTTCATTTATATAGATGTTTTCAGAAAATTGACAGCTAGTAAAACTAATAGAAATAATAAAAACGATAAGGGTGTAAAATTTGTTCATTTAATTAAATTTTGGGTTTTTAATTTAACCTGGATGATGTATTGGAAAATCTATTGCAGCCTGAAACTACTTCAAAAGCTATCGCTGCGCTGTATTTTTCGATCTAACCGTAGCGGTGCTATGCTAAAGCCGATAAAATACTAGCTTTTATTGTATTTCCGACCCTCATAACGAAGTTCCAATACATAATCTAGGTTTAGGGAACAAAGATACGCTTTTATCTATTCGGATTATTAATAATAACAAGTGCAGCAATAACGCCTGGCACCCAGCCGCAAAGCCATAATAAGAAGACAATAAAAATGGAGCCACAACCTTTATCGATAACTGCTAAAGGGGGACAAATAATAGACAGTAAAACTCTCCAAAAACTCATACTTTGATTTATTTTAATACTGAAACATACTTCGACGACGCTCTGCACATAAATTCAGTATAGATTGATGATAATACCAATCAAACCTCAAGATGGCCATATAATTCGTTTCTTTTTCACTTATATTTCAAATTATTCATGAGCCATTTTGAAATTCAATTGGTTTAATTGTTTGACGTTATTGTTTCTGTTTTGTTACAATTTACATTAGAAATAGTAGAAAAAACTCATTTTATTTATAACATACAAAGCGATTGTAACAGTTAGTCTTCTTCCTGTGATAACGGCAAAAAAATCGTAAATCAATAATCGTAAATCGTAAATCAAATGATTATCTTTGTGCCTTTAAAATTCATACAGCATTTAGAATATGTCGCAATTATCAGAACAAGAACTTGTACGAAGAGAGAAGTTAGCAAAATTACGCGAATTAGGTATTAATCCGTATCCAGCAGATTTATACACCGTATCGCGTAATTCTAAACAAATAAAACAGGACTTTAAGGAAGGGAGCAAGGTTATTATAGCAGGCAGATTGATGTCTAGACGTATTCAAGGGAATGCCAGTTTTGCTGAGTTACAAGATAGTGAAGGCAGAATACAAGTGTATTTTAATAGAGATGAAATTTGTCAAGGTGACGACAAAAGCAAATACAACGATGTTTATAAAAAGCTTTTGGATATTGGTGATTTTATTGGTATTGAAGGCGAATTATTCACAACTAAAGTTGGCGAAAAAAGTGTTAGGGTAAAAGATTTCACCCTACTTAGTAAATCTTTAAAACCATTACCATTACCAAGAACGGATGCTGATGGAAATGTACATGATGCTTTTACAGATCCTGAGCAGCGTTACAGACAACGTTATGCAGATTTAGTGGTGAATCCACAAGTGAAAGACGTTTTTGTAAAACGCACCAAATTGTTTAATGCTATGCGTCAGTTTTTTAATGACTCAGGTTATTTTGAAGTTGAAACACCTGTATTACAACCAATACCTGGTGGTGCAGCAGCGCGTCCTTTTATAACGCATCATAATGCTTTAGATATTCCATTATACATGCGAATTGCCAATGAATTATATTTAAAACGATTGATTGTTGGTGGTTTTGATGGTGTCTACGAGTTTTCTAAAAACTTCAGAAACGAGGGCATGGATAGAACGCATAATCCTGAGTTTACCGCTATGGAAATTTATGTAGCTTATAAAGATTATAATTGGATGATGGATTTCTGTGAACGTTTATTAGAACATTGTGCTATAGCCGTAAACGGAACTACTAAAGCTACTTTTGGTGAGCATGAAATAGATTTCAAAGCACCGTATGCACGTGTTACTATGGCTGATTCAATTAAACATTTTACAGGATTTGACATCACTGGAAAAACTGAAGAAGACATTAGACAAGCAGCTAAAGGTTTAGGTATCGAAATAGATGACACCATGGGTAAAGGCAAGCTTATTGATGAAATTTTTGGAGAAAAATGTGAGGGCAACTACATACAACCTACCTATATAACAGACTATCCAAAAGAGATGAGTCCGTTATGTAAAGAGCATAGAGAAAATCCTGATTTAACCGAGCGTTTTGAATTAATGGTTTGTGGTAAAGAAATTGCTAATGCGTATTCTGAACTTAATGACCCTATTGACCAACGTGAACGTTTTGAGCACCAACTTAAATTAGCAGCCAAAGGTGATGATGAAGCTACCGAGTTTATTGACCATGATTTTTTACGTGCTTTAGAATACGGTATGCCACCAACATCGGGTATGGGGATTGGTATGGATAGATTGATTATGTTTTTAACCAACAACCAATCGATACAAGAAGTTTTATTCTTCCCACAAATGAGACCAGAAAAGAAAGCATTGGCTATTAGTGAAGAAGGAAAAGCCCTTTTAGAGCTACTAAAAAAAGCAGAACGCTTCACGCTTAATGATCTTAAGGCGCAGTCTGGCTTATCAAATAAAAAATGGGATAAAACCATTAAAGAATTAACTAAAAATAGTTTAGCTAAGGTTGAGAAAACCGATGATGGCTTGTTTGTTGAGATGATCTAATAATGTCTTTTACGCATTAAAACCGCCCATTCTACAACGGAACAGGCTATTTTCTTTTAGAGTTATTTCAAAATAGAAATGGTATAAATAAACTAAAATATACAAAACAAAAAAAGCCAGTAAATTTTATATTACTGGCTTTTTAACTAACTAACTAACTAACTACATTTAACTTAAAACAAACTATGATTTAACTCATCCCTTTACAGGGAGAGAAATTTTCCGGTAAATATTTTTTTGTATCAAAACTTATCTCAACTTCTTCTTCTATTTCAGCTAATTTAATTGCCTCCCATTCTACATCTCCTTTTCCTTTTAATGAATTAAAATTTTTCGGCAAATAATCTTTTGTATCGAAACCTAAGTCTACGTCTTCTTCAATTTCGTAAATTTCTACTGTGCTCCAATCTATATTCCCTTTTCCTTTTAAAGGATTGAAATTTTCTGGCAAATAATCATTTGTATTAAAACCAAGATTTACGGTTTCTTCTATTTCGTAAACTTCAATACTACTAATATCTAAATAGCAACTGTCATTTTCACAAATAGATGTTTCAATTTTATCTGTATTCTCATTTGGAATACCCGTTGTATTTAACACAAACAACGAACTAAAAATAAAGACTAATTTTATCATAATAATTAAATAGTTTTCTAATTTACACTACAAAATTGACGCATTTTTCCGGAAGTAGTTACATGGGTTTAGAAACTTTTAACACTGTGGATTTGTGTTTTATGTTTTATTTAAGAATCTAAGAATAGAGGTGTTAATTTTTTAAGAATTTATGCCCCTAACAAAGGCAAAATGGATCTATTAAATAAATTACCTTGGGACAAACTCATGAAGTATTAAATTCCAAAAAAAAGAAAAAAGAAGCTAGCCTCGGGATATTAATCCCTAAAAAACATTTCCTTTCTGCAACTACTGTGTGTACACACCATAAAAAGACACGAATTACACAAATCTATTGTTTTATGTTTATGTATTCCTAGGCTAAATATAAATCACCAAGCTTGTACAGGCTTGAAATCTGTCGATAGACAGATTAATTAGTGAAAATCTGTGTAATTCGTGTCTAACCTTTATTATTTCATTACATGTGACAATATTTATACACACACGCTAACTTTCTGTAACGAAGCTGGCTATTTTATTTTACGGTAATTCCAAATGAATATAGTATTACACCTGTTTTGGTATAAAATGGTATCATCTAAGAATTTAAATTTCATAAAATCTGATTTACTCCTTTTATAAAAGCCTCATAGGTGACTAAATTATTGTGCCCTCCCCCTTTTATAGTTGTAAAAGTAGTATGAGATGTTGGAGCTACTTCAAATAATCCTTTTGCAGATTTGTAAGGCACCACTTGATCATTAGTTCCATGAAATATATATATCGGACAGTTTATTTTGGTTATAAACTGATAGCTTGGTAATTTATATTTTAAAAGATGTTTTACAGGAAAAATAGGAAATCTGGATTTTGCTACATCAATTATACTATAATATGGGGTTTCTAAGATTACTTGTTTAGGATTATTCTTAGAAGCTATATAAGTAGCTACTCCTGTTCCCAGTGATCTCCCATAAACAGTTATATCGTTTTCTGAATAGTTCTTTTTTAAATAATTATAACAAAACTCCGAATCATTATACAAGGCAGTTTCGCTTAATTTGCCAGTACTTTTACCAAATGTTCTATAATCCATCACCAAAACATCGTACTGCTTTTCTACAAAAAATTCAGTAATTATCCCCCAGCGAGATAAATTACCGGCATTTCCATGAAAATACAATATAACCCCTTTAGGGTTTTCTGTTTTAAAATGGATCGCATTAATCACGGCATCATCATCAGTATTAAAAAATAATTCTTCAAAAGGGTATGAAAATTCAAACTTAAAATCTTGTGATAGCACCGTGGGATGAAACAACATTTTTTCTTGCATAAAATATAACAACGCACTAACCATAATATATAAGCTTATTACAACAACTACTATTTTTCTAAGCCTTTGTTTTAGTTTTCTTTGACACATGATTAACATGAATACTTGTAGTTGACAAATCTATTTCTTCTGGAATTCTATTTAGAATTTCATGAATCATTTTATGATATGATTCAAAGTTATTTAAGTTTTTATGTCCACCACCAATTACCGAATGTAACTTAGTAAGTTTAGGTTTTACTTGAGACAATTTAATACTTGTTTTATAAGGAATAAGGGTATCGTTCGTACCGTGTATAATATGTATTGGGCATTGTACATACTTTAACCATTTATAAGTTGGTAAAGGATATTTTATTAAAACGGACAATGGCATAAAAGGTGCATAACGCGCTGTAACTTTTGTTAAACTATAGTATGGCGCATCAAGAATTAACATTTTAGGGTAGTTCATTGATGCTAATTTAGCAGCAAAACCTGAACCTAGAGAACGACCGTAAAGTATTATTCTATCTTCTGAAGTATGTTCTTTTATCTTATTATAAACTTCTTGCAAATCTCTTTTAATAGCTTTTTGAGAACGTCTACCTGTACTTTTTCCAAAACCACGATAATCTACCATAAGAACATTGTAATTATGTCGTGTAAAATCCACAGCAAATTTGCCCCAACCTTTTATGCTTTTAGAGTTTCCTTTAAGATATAATACAATCCCTTTTGATTTGCCTTTGGGTTTAAAAAGAATACCATTAATAACAGCCCCATCTCTTGTTTCTAAATTATGCTCTTCTATATCTTGGTTTTCGTAATAAAACTGAAAATCCTCAGGTAATTTTTCAGGTTTAAACAATAAGTAGTCCTGCAGATAATAAATAGCTATACTTATTATCACATAAATAATTAGGATTATTATAGTAACATGTAACCAGTAAGGCATAAAAAAACCATTAGAATACTAATATACAATAAATTAGATGATTTATTTAACCTTACAATTCGACAAAGTTCTTTATCGAAATTTAATTATGACATCATTTAGCGTGGCAAAAAAATGTATATACATAGTTAAAAATGAGCTTTGTTATATAAGAATAAATCCAAAATTATTCAAGCAGTCCATTTTTATGATAGTTTTAACAAAGCTTTAATAAGGGTATTACATATAGTAACGTCTTAATAGATAACAAATCTATTATAACAAAAACACTATTTTTATAAAACAACTAAATGAAATATTATTCTATTAAAGTTTTTCTACTCGCATTTATACTAATTGCAACGTCTTGTAATACAGCAAAAAAACTTGCTGAAGCAGAAGCGGAAGCAGCAAAAAAAGCCGCCGCCGCAAAGAAACCAAAACCTAAAAAAGGCGCCATTAAACCTTACGACAAAGTCATTACTAAAGATGCAAAAAGTGACAAAGGACTATTTATAGTTCACAAATTAGACGAAAAGTATTTTTATGAAATTCCCGATACGCTTTTAAATAGAGAAATGCTTATGGTTACACGTATTTCTAAAACGGCATCTCGTATCGGTTTTGGTGGAGGAAAACAAAACACTCAAGTGCTTAGATGGCAGAAAAAAGGCAAAAAAATATTACTTCGCGTTGTTTCTCATAATGTTGTAGCAGCCGATTCTTTACCTGTTCATGAGGCTGTAGTTAATTCAAATTTTGAACCTATTTTATATACCTTTCCTATCAAAGCATTTAGTAAAGACTCTTTAAATACAGTTATTGATGTTACCGACTTATTTTCTAGAGATGTAAAAGCTATAGGCTTTCCTAGCTCTACAAGAAAACAATATAAAGCAGGTCGCTTAGAATCTGATAAATCATTTATTGAAAACATTAAGAGTTATCCTTTAAATATTGAAGCACGTCATATAAAAACGTACTCAGCAGGCGCACCGCCTTCTAATGCCAGTACAGGCACTATTTCTATAGAAATAAACAACTCTATGGTATTATTACCAAAAACCCCAATGAAACGCCGTTATTTCGATGAACGTGTTGGTTGGTTTACAAGTAGTCAAACTGATTATGGCTCTGAAGCGCAAAAAAGTGAAAGAGTTACATATCTCGATCGTTGGAGATTAGAAGTCAAAGATGAAGACATAGAGAAATTTAAACGCGGGGAGCTTGTTGAGCCTAAAAAACAAATTGTTTATTATATTGATAGAGCTACACCAAAAAAATGGCGAAAATATATAAAATTAGGTATTGAAGATTGGCAAGCTGGATTTGAAGCAGCTGGGTTTAAAAATGCCATTATTGCTAAAGACCCTCCAACTGAGGAAGAAGACCCTGAATGGACCCCTGAAGATGCTCGTTATTCTGTAGTACGTTATTTAGCATCACCAATTCCTAATGCTAATGGACCTCATGTAAGCGATCCCCGGTCAGGAGAAATATTAGAATCAGATATTAATTGGTATCATAATGTTATGAGCCTTTTAAACGGTTGGTTTTTTGTTCAAACTGCTGCTGCTAACCCCGATGCTCAAAGCGCTGAATTTAGTGATGAAGTTATGGGAGAGTTAATCAGATTTGTATCATCTCACGAAGTTGGACACACCTTAGGTTTACCACACAACATGGGAAGTAGTTGTGCCTATAAAGTAGAGGATTTGCGCGATCCCGAATTTACTAAAAAGTATGGAACGGCACCATCAATAATGGATTATGCCCGTTTCAATTATATTGCACAACCTGAAGATAAAGGGGTTTCATTATTTCCTAATATTGGAGTTTACGATAAATATTCCATTAACTGGGGTTACAGACCCATTTTAAATAAAACAGCTAAAGAGGAAAAAACCATATTGAACAATTGGATTCTAGAACATGCCGGAGACCCTTTATACAGATTTGGGCGCCAACAGAGAGAAGTTATAGATCCTAGCTCACAAACTGAAGATTTAGGAGATAATGCAATACTTGCAAGTACTTATGGTATTAAAAATTTAAAACGAGTAGTTCCTAATTTAATAAAATGGACAACCAAAGCAGGCGAAAATTATGAAGATCTTAGCATGATGTATGGTCACGTAGTTTCTCAATTTAGCCGTTACATGGGACATGTTTCTAGCAATATAGGCGGCGTTTATGAACATTATAAAACTGCCGAGCAGGAAGGAGCTGTTTATACGCCTGTAGATAAAGATCATCAAAAAAATTGTTTGAAGTTTATTAATGAACAATTATTTAAGACACCTAAATGGCTAATAGACACTAACATTTTTAACAAGATACAAAATTCGGGTTCAGTAGAACGTATAAGAGGTATGCAATCACGTACTTTAAATAGTATTTTAAGCCTTGGAAAAATGACTCGTTTAATAGAACATGAAACACACTATGGCAATAATGCCTACAAATTAACTAGCTTGATGCGCGATTTACGTAATGGCATTTGGAACGAGTTACGTTCTGGCAGAAAAATTGATACCTACAGACGTAACTTACAAAGAGCTCATATAGATAGGTTAGCTTATTTAATGACTTCAGGCTCAACTACATCAGATGTTAGAGCTGTTGTAAGAGCAGAGCTAAATATGTTAAAGCGCTCAGCTAGTGCTGGCATAGGGCGAGCAGGAAATTCTATGAGTAGAATTCACCTTCAAGATATTATAAAACGAATTGAAACTATTTTAGATCCTAAATAATAAATTTTTAATTAAAATAAATTAAGAAGCCTCAGTTTACTGAGGCTTCTCTTTTTCTACATAATCCTTAATAGATATTTCATCAATTATAACATCATTTAAAACGACCTCTCCATTTTTAACATAAACTAACGCATAAGTATTATTTGGTAGAGAATCACGTTGTCTATTCCTCACAGCTATCTCAGCATCATACGCCTTCGTTTCTTCCATATAATAGCGATTAAAAGAAAACTCTACACTTAATTTATTTGTATAATTTGAGTACCACCCTGCTTTAGTTTTTATATAATCGTTATTATTATTTGGTATTAAAGTTCTAGCAATCGTATCAATTTTAGCAAAACCCAGACTATCTTTAGTTAAATAAACATATATCTCTTCATGTCGTTGCCATAAAGAATCATTAGTTTTATATGAATCTATCTCATAATTAAGGTTTATATATTTACCCTTAAAAGGATCCGTTGGATCAACAGGTTGTGTTTTAAACTTATATACTTTTCCTTTCTTCAAAATTTGCTCTTGATTAAAAATCATTTGAGAAGGAATAAATAATTGTATCAATACTACAATTATAAATATTGTGAATATATGTATTGTTTTCATTTTATTTTTATTTTTTTATTATTGAACTCATTTAAAGTTTTTCAATTGGCTAAAAAATTGCCCTTTTTCATCTATATTTCGCCTTTTTTGAATTCCGTAGCGATGCTATGCTATTAAAAAAAGTCTTTATCTATATAAAAATGACTAATTTTCGCTATAATTCTAAAGCTTTAAATGAGTTCATTCATATTTATTAATTAATTCAAAATCGAATGGTGTCCAATAACAACTTTTTAAACCACTAGTTTTAAATGCAGAATTGACCCAAGAATTACACGTTTTAAGGCATGAATAACTACCTTTTGCTTTATAAAATTCATCATTAAAAGAGTACCCTTTATCTTTTAAAATTATTTTTTCACCACGACCATCTAGTTTAAAAGAGTTTAACAAGTAATAATTTAGATGAGTTAATTGTTCTTTAGTAACATTTACAGCAACCCAATTTGAATGCTTTTGAAAGTACTTAGTTAAATGAATCAACGTATTACTTTTAAAAAATAAAGCACCAAAAGCATTCTTAAAAGTTAAATCTCCCCATGTTGGGGTATTTAGATAAAAATTTTCGTCTCCCCAGCCAAAAGATAAATACCTTGCCTCTTCTTCGACATTTAATCCGGTAATTAATTTTTCATCAATTTGATGTACTGGAATAACAATATCCAAATGAATGCCATTAGTATTAAGATATATAGTATTTACAAGACTTACATTATCATCTGTTTTATTTACTGTAATAGAAGTCAATAGCAATGATCCAATTATGTAAACCCCTGGAACTATCAATAAACACAGAACATATCTAAATATTTTATTTAAGAACCTCATAACTACCTTTTTAAAGTCTTTTGTTTTTTCAACATGATATAATTGGTTAAAAAGAAACCAATACCAACACCAACAAATAGCAATCCTCTAAGTACAAAGCTCATATCCGTATCAAAAAAACGACAAGCAATAAGTGCCGTAATAATTAACAAACCGTAATTTAAAACTCCAAAATGAAATGTATCTGCTCCAATTTTCACAGCCATAATTCCTAATATTAAAACAAGCAGATTTATTAGTATTACAGGGAGCCCTGTATTAACTAAACTAATTATAAAAAATAGTGTAAAAAATATAAAGGCGTATTGAAAAAGGTTAAAATTGCGAATCCATTTTTTTGAATACGAATAAATTAACAAGACAAGAGTTAAACAAAAAAGTGTTAATGCTATATAAAACGCTTGCGAGTTAAAATTTAATTTACTGTCAAAAACAGCTTTCCAAAGCCAATTAAAACTTGTCAACAGCAACATATAAACGGTTCCTAAAGAGCCTAAAACTAAATAGCCATTTCGTCTCAATTTTTGATTATTAAAGAATGGCATTTTGCCTATATTGTATAGCAATCCAAATAAAATAACATAAATTAAAAATCCAAAATCCCCATCCTCTCTAACAAAAGCACCAATTACAATAACAAAACTTAAAGGCAAAAGCCAATTTAAAATTGATGTTATATTGTGTGACTTTTTCTGTTTTAATAGTTTATAATAATGTGGCAATAACGATACTAAGAGTATTAAGTACACCCATGGTGTTTCATTTCCCGAAAAATATCCTAAACTGCATGCATAACTCGTCATAAAAACAATTTGCAAAAGGACTAATGCATTCGATTTCAGAAGGTAAATTAATGGTAAACATAGCAATACCCAAGTTAGCAAGTAGCTGCTCAAATCTCCAGGGATATTGTAAATCTGACTCACTAAAGCGATACTTGCCCCTACTGCAAAAAACAAAAATACTCCCGAAGCCTCTTTCCAGGTAACGCTTTTATTTTTTAAAATTGAATACCCAACAATGGCCTGCCCCATAATTAAAGGTGTAAAAGCAAAAACAGTTTTTAAAGTTCTTGAAAAATCATCCCAATTATGAGCCAATATTAATATGAGACCAAGACCTACCAATGTAGAACCTAATACGGCAAAAACAGTAAACAGTCTATTTGATGAATGACTCTGCTTTGACAGATAATAAGACTCTATTTTTGAGGCAGTGTCTTTTGATATAACTTGTTCCGCAACAAGTTCTTTTATGTCTTTTTGAATTTTTGAATTCATACTTCCTTTAATTTAAAAATTTTAAAAATACTTCTTGAAAAGGATCTTTATTAACCACTGTATAATAAAATAAAGCGCCTAACCATCCATGAAACACTCCCATGACATATATATTTTTCACTTTCAAATACATATATCCATAAAATAATGCCAGAGCAAAAGTGCCTATCATCAACCATATTGAAGGAAAATGAACCACAGAAAACAAAAGAGCTGTTATAAATATAATGAAGCCTTTACTTAGTTTTCTATTTTTCAAATCATTTAAATTCCCTGCAATTAAACCAATAATTAAAAACTGTTGCATACTCCCCCAAATGGGATATGTAATTAAAAGTGGTAAAATATGCCATGTTATATTAATTGTATTTTGATAATGCCCTATACCAAGAAATAACATGACTGAAATGGTCGCAAAGGGCACCATTAATTTTAAAGCGTATTTGAAATTATCTGTTCTAAATCCCCAATACCTAATAACACCCTTTTCAACTTTATATCTAAAAATAATATATAAAATCCATAATGTCGTTGCAAAAACAACGTAGAATAATCTCCAGTCGAGGTAGTCCATAAAAATAAACTTCCCAAGTGCAGTTAGAACTACTCCCAATATTTCTATTAACCTCCTTTTATTTGAAATGGGTCTTTTTAATTTAGTTTCTGAAAATTCTATTAAATCTTTGGTGAGATTGTGTTTCATTTTAAAATTAAATTTATCAATTAAAACCTAGTCAACAACCAGTCTCCCCATGTAAAAACCATAGTAGTTAATGAGATTACTACTGTAAAAGAAATATAAGGTTTCAGTTTAAATTTCACTTTAAAAAAATTTCTCAAAGCCAGATATAGTAGCACAGGTTGGATTAACACACAAGGAATAGTAAACATTTCTTGAATAACCCCAAGAAGTACAAAACTTAATTTTGTATAAGTATGATTTATGTAAATCATCATTAAAAACGATGATGTTATGACACTTATATAAAAAATATTCCTATCTGCTTTTAACAACTTATTATTTTCAATTATTTTTTTCATGATTGTAATGTTTAAAACCTCGCAGCATCTAACCGCGAGGCCTTGGGTTATCTAACTAACCAACCATCAAAACAACCCTTTATAATTTTTGTTTTGACTAACATATCTAAAACTATTTTTCATCTTCAGTACTTCTATCAATAAACTGTACATCTCTTGTATTCTTCTGTACAGCAATGGCAGAAAACAGACTTAAAAGAAACGACATACCATAAAACCCTTTCTCACTTAAAAGTAAATCGGCATTCCAAAGTCCAATAACTAATAACACAATAGAGATCACTGTTGTAAACCAACTAATACTATAATAAATATCGGTCACCGGAATATCTTCTAATTTATCTCGTACTGCCTTTTGAACAGATATTACTGAGAATAATCCAAAAAGAAGAATTGTAAAATAATACCCTTTCTCATTTAATAGCATCTCTGCATTCCATAAACCAATACAATAAGATGTTATTCCTATTAACAATGCTGACCAAGATGCTCCTATAAAAGCTGAAGTTGGTTTTTGATCATAAACTTTCTTGTCCTTTTTAATTTTTGTTTCTTTCGATTTTTCATCTGCAGAAACTGTTGTTTGATAATTCATAATTATTGTTTTAATGATTTGATTACAGGACAAAATTGCAACACTTACCCAGTATACGAAACACAATGTTTTAATAAAACTGATGATATAATTTTTATTAATAATCTTTTATTACCTATATTTAAAATGATTTAACTAAAAAAACTGACGATTTAATGACTAATTTAAATGATATAATTTCTACTTTTTCTTATGAAGACCAACAGCGATTCACAGCATATTTAGACAAAAAAAACAAACGTAATGACACTAAAAACACGCAGCTATTTAATTATCTATTAAATGATGAATTGAATTCTAATGACATCTGCTTCAAGCTCTACGGAAGTCTTAAGAAAGATGCTTACCACGCTTTAAGAAAACGTTTATATCAATCTATCATTGATTTTATTGCAAATAACAGTTTGCAAGAAGAAAACTCAATAGACATGCAAATCATTAAATATATATTAGCTTCTAGATCCTTCTTACAACATAAACAATACAAAGTTGCTTATAAAGTTTTAGACAAAGCTGAGATATTAGCTTCTGAGCATTATTTGTTTCCATTGCTAAATGAAATTTATCATACCAAAATTCAATATGCATATACAAACCCGTCTATTTCAATGGAGGACCTTATCACAAAATTTGAGGAAAATCAAAAAAATCATCAAGTAGAAGATCAGCTCAATATTGTTTATGCAAAAATCAAACATACCTTAAACAATATTACCTACAAAGGTGACGTTGTCGATTTTCAAACAGTTCTAAATCAAACCCTACAAGAACACAACATTAGCATTAACGAGTCCATGTCTTTTAAGTCCTTATATCAATTAGCAACTATTGTGAGTATTTCGGCCTTTGTAACTAAAGACTATCTACAAATAGAGCCCTTTTTAATAAACACTTATAATATTATAATCACACATAAAAATAAAGAGAAACAACTCTTCTATCATATTCAAATTATATACTTAATAGCCAATACACTATTTAGAAACAAGAAATTCAATGAGTCTTTTTACTATTTGGAACTCATGCATAAACATATGCTACTAAAACAGAAAAAACATTACAATACTTACAAGTTAAAATATAACTTGCTAGTAGCTCTCAACTATAATTACTCTAACAAACAAAAAATAGCTATCGAAATTTTAGAACCTCTAGCGGTTAACAAGCATCCAGATACAGAATCATTATTAGACATTCATTTGAGTCTCATTATGTTTTATTTTCAGAAAAATGATTTTAAAAAAACACATACGCTCTTCTCCAAATTCTACCACACTGATCAGTGGTACACAGAAAAAGCGGGAAAAGAATGGGTCATAAAAAAGAATTTAATGGAAATATTACTTCATATTGAACTTAAAAATATTGACTTGATAGAGTCTCGACTACTTAGTTTTAAAAGAAATTATTACGACTATTTAAAAAGCATCAATCAACAACGCGTTATCACATATTTAGGCTTTGTTGAATCTTATTATAAAACCCCAGAAGCAGTGACTTCAAACGAATTTAAAAATACCGTAGCGCAATCTTTCGATTGGGTTGACATACATAAGGAAGACATTTTTGTAATAAGTTTTTATAGTTGGTTGAAAGGTAAGATGAATAATCAAGACCTATACTCAACTACTTTAAATTTAATAAAACAATCTCAGCAAGAATTAACAAATAAATAATAATTCATTATCCAAACTTTAACTATTTTTATATGATGCTAAAAAAGGGGGTTTTAATTATTTCTTGTATTTGTAATCTTCTTGTTGTTGCTCAGCAAAAAGATAGTTTATCTACAAAAAATGGCATTGACAACCCTAGTCTTTTAACCACACATCATTTTGGCATTTTCAGCTCCAGAATTAATCCGAATTTCAAATACAAACCTCCAAAAAAACCAATACTCACTATAAGCACTACAAGCGGAAACAACTTTCATCCTTTTGTTGAAGGGTATTTCCCAAAAGATCCAGACGTAAGAGAAGAACAAAGTAAACTTATTTGGTATAATAGGGATTTCACCTTTATAGATCAACAAACAACCCCTGCTGATTATTCAAATATTGTCATTGATGCTGTTATAAAAGAATTTAGGTTAAGTATAAACATACCGTTAGATAAAAAAAATGAGCTAGGGGTTACGTTGCGATCTTATCTAATAACAAAAGGAAAACATCCATTTTCAATTTTCACTGGAGATGAGACCATTGAATGGTTTCATAGTAATATAAATGGAGGGGAAGATCCTTTCGGCAGACGTTACTATGGCTTGAATCAAGTAAACTTTAAATATTTTGACAGAAATGGCAATACACTTGAACTACATAACAATGATTTTTTTATAGGAGGCATCGAATTAAATCATTTTTATTACCCGACACTTTCAATAAATAAAACTAAAAAAATATTTATCAATTTTGGAAGTCACTTAGGTATTAACACTTCTAAATTTAATTCGTCTCTAGATTTAGGTCTTTCTGTAAATGCCATTAAAAAACTAAAACTAAATAATAGCTACGAATTTAATATGGGAGTCGGGATGAATGTTTTATACAAAAACCTCATCAACTTTAAAGAGGTTATCGATTTGGGTAATAATCCATTTTTAGCAACTATTGAAAGTGATATCGAAATAACTAAATACACAAAAAAGGGCAACTATAATTCATTAGGAATAAACTATCAAATTCAATCCCGCTATAACAAAAGAAAAGAAGCTGATTATTATAGGCTTTTAGGTAACTGGGAAGAAATAAGGGGCGGCTGGCATCATGGTATTGCTACTTTATATAGAGCACAATCTAATTGGTCTTTTGTATATACTTATGGTCATCCTAACTATAAACTATCTCTATACTTTAAGGAAGACTTTTTGGTTAATAATGCTCCAGATTTTCAAACTGGCGTGTCTCTAAAAATTCCTGTGTTTAAATAATCTCATCATTTTGTCATTCCTGTGACACGCTCTGAACTTGTTTCAGCCTGGTAGAGACCTTCCGGTTTATAAAATACGTGAAGCATAATAATCAACCAATACTACCTTTACAATTTTAATCAATAAAACTTGTAGAATATGTCGCATGAGTGTAGCAAGCAGTTTGGAACGACATATGTTCGAGTGAAAATAAAGCAGTGATCAATATCTCTAATATTCAAGTGGATTCCTGCTGTAGTTTATCTTGAGCGAAGACAAAAGGCAGGAATGACAACAAAAGTTTAATACTGTTAATGTTAGGTTAAAATCAAAAAACAGTTTAAACCTTTTAAAAAAGTAAAAGTCCTACTTGCAAATAACTTAAAAGATATAAAAATGAAAAAATTAATAGTCATTGCTATAGCATTAATATCTATTCAAGCTATAGCGCAAACGGAAAGAAGAGATCGATCTGAACGTGCTCAAAAAATGAATAACCTTTCTGCTGAAGAAATGGCCACTTTAAAAACAAAAAAAATGACTTTGTTTTTAGATTTAAATGAATCACAACAAAAGGAGGTTCAAAAAATAAATCTGGAAAATGCTACTTTACGTAAAACAATGATGGCACAGCGTAAGGCCAGAAGAACGAATGGAACTGCTCAAAGACCGACTAAAGAGGAGCGCCTTAAAATGGAAAATGCCCGATTAGACCATAAAATTGCTATGAAAGCCAAAATGAAAAACATATTAAATAAAGAACAATATGTTAAATGGGAAAAAGCACAATTAAGAATGGCTGCCAAAAGAAAAGACAAATATAAAGGCATGAAAAGAAAAAAATAGATTTAGTTTATTGGTTGGTTTTAGTTTGTTAATTAAAAGAGCATTTCAAAATTTGAAATGCTCTTTTTTAAATACCAATAAATTGATAAACTATTCTTTAATAACCTTTAAGGTTGAACAACCTACATTCGAGTCTATTTTAACAAAATATAAACCAGGCATCATGTTCTTAGTTTCAATTATTGTTTTTTCAGTTTTACTCTTAGGGTACACTATTTTAACTAATGATCCGTGTACATTATAAATCGTGATTTTTGAAACATCTGTACTTAGCATTTTAATTGTTAGTCTATCCGAAAAAGGAATTGGAAACGCAACATGATCTGGTATACTATGATTTTCACCCTCGAAGGCAAGCCTCGTATTTTCTTTCTTTTTAGAACTCTTTGAAGTACTCCCATTATAGTCTGATAAAATTTGACTAGCAGACCAAGCTTCATCTATAATATGCAAATCATCTATCTGTCCTAAAAATCTTCGAGAAGCATGATCTGTTCCTATTTTCACTGTTCCATTTCCTGTATTTATGGTTCTAGAACTTGAAGATGATATGGTATCTAATTGGCCATCTATATATATTTTAAGCTCATTGATATTTGGTGTTCCATCATTAGAAAATGTACAAGCTACATGATGCCATTGGCCGTCATTAATTGTAGTAGTACCTACAATAGAGCCTCCAGCTACTTCGGCACGTATTCTACCGGATCCATCTACGAGAAATATCCATTTTGCAGAGGTTGCTGTTGTTCCCCAAGAGGCTATAGCATCATTGGTTGTGGTTGTTTTAATCCATGCGATAATTGTTCTGTCATCTCCTCCTTCTATCCCATTGTATCCATTTACAACGACTTCATCTGTACCATCAAAATCTGCTACTTGCCCTCTTTCACTATCATTAATAAAAGCAACGCCACTATTGGTTCCGTTATATCCATTGCCTGAAGTATCTTGTACGTTATTATCTAATGGATATTCGGCTTCTAACGTCATGTCGTTCACCGTAATATAAGCTGATTTTGTTTCTGTATTACTACCATTATTATTGGTTGCTGTTAACTGTACTTGATATGTTCCTACTGCATTATATGTTATTGTCGGATTTTGTGAAGTACTGGTTGAAGGCGTGCCTCCTGTAAAGCTCCAAGACCAGCTAGTAACATTTCCTGTAGAAGTATCTGTGAAGCTTACACTATTTCCCTCAATGATTGTTGTTTGATTTGCAGTGAAATTAGCGGTTGGTGGCAAGGACGAGTTGTAACCAACAAGAATGTCGTTAGCTGACCAGGCTTCATCAATAATATGTAATTCATCCATTTGCCCTAAGAAACGTCGGGAAGCATGATCTGTACCTATTTTCACTGTTCCATTTCCTGTATTTACATCAGTAGTGTTTGAGGAGGATATGGTATCTGATTGTCCATCTATATAGATAACACCTTCATTAATCGTAGGTGTACCATCATCAGCCAAAACAAATGCTACATGATGCCATTGTCCGTCATTAATAGCTGTTGATCCTACAATAAATCCACCTGCTACCTCAGTACGAATTCTACCTGATCCGTCTACAAGGAAAATCCATTTTGTTGAAGTTGCTGTTGTTCCCCAAGATACTATAGCATCATTGGTTGTGGTTGTTTTAACCCATGCCGTGATTGTTCTGTCACTTCCTTGTTGTATACCACTATATCCGTTGACTATAACTTCGTCTGTACCATCAAAGTTAGCTACCTGCCCTCTTTCACTATCATTAATAAAAGAAACACCTCCATTAGTTCCGTTGTATCCATTACCAGAAGTATCTTGTACATTAGTATCCAATGGATATTCTGCCTCTAGCGATTGAGATGCTACACTATATAGGTCAGATCTCCAAAATCCTCTACCGTCTGTTGCTATTGTTAATACACTTTGACTACGCGTAGCACCATAATAGATATCCATTCCCGATACACGTATCACTGGTAAACCATTCCCGTAATCTATCCAATTTGTTAAAGTGACATCTTTATAATACACGCCAATATCAGTGCCTATATAAATGCCTTCATTGCTAGATTTATCATATACCATTTCCAATAAAGCAACTGATGGTAGCCCATTTGAAATGTCTGTCCATGAGCTTCCTTTATTTGATGATTTATAAACTTTACTTCCTTGTAGAATGTAAACCAGATTATCATTAGTAGGATGCGTAGCAATGTCTGTAACAGTTCCAGATCCTGGTA
Organism: Flavivirga spongiicola; assembly: GCF_030540825.1. NCBI lineage: Bacteria > Pseudomonadati > Bacteroidota > Flavobacteriia > Flavobacteriales > Flavobacteriaceae > Flavivirga > Flavivirga spongiicola. Next base: position 3,129,479 of record NZ_JAUOEO010000001.1, on the reverse strand, counting down.
AGCTTGTGGAAATATTAGTAAAACTAGGTGATGTAGCCCTTACATTATCAGATCTATAGAAACTACCTGCTCTAGAAACATACATAATATTATGGTTCGCATCACATTGTTCTATTTTTTGAATTTTGGTATTACCTCCAAATGAAGATATTTTTGTCCAGGTTACATCCAGTCTATTAGCAGTTCTTACGTTTTGGCTTCTTTCTACTTCAAATAAACCTACAAAAAGGGTGTTTACACTACTTTTATCTAATACCCCGGTTCCTGTATACTCCCCTCTATCTGCTGAAGTTGAATTTATACGCTGAAAGGTAAGTCCTCCATCAATTGATCTGTGAATTTTATCATATTTAAAATGGTAAGCATAAGTGTCATCTGAATAATCAAACAGCACTGTAGATTCATCTCCACCCCAATTAGAATACCATGTCCCATTAAGGTTTAACTTAATTCCTGCATGAAATGTACCTCCAGCCACATTGCTTTTAGTTGTTTGACTTTGCGTACATTCCCAGACCTCAGCTATAGGTAAACCATCTGTAATACCTTGAAATTTATTACTACCATTCAAAAACCAAATTCCACCATCATTAAGGGCAAATAATTTATCATTTATAGGGGAATATGCCCAGGTTAATTGATCTAAATGTAAACCAAAACCCAGATCGGTAACATTATCAAAGGATTGTGCCCAAGTTGTTCCTCCATTTGTTGATTTCCATGATTTTACGCCGCCAGCGTATAAAATATTCGCATTAGTAGGATCTGCTACGATAAAAAGGTTGTAGTTTGGTTGCCCTCTAGATATTGTTCCATCTATTTTATAACCAGTAATGCAAGGTGTGCCTCCTGAGCGTTTTGTAAATGTAACTCCAGAATCTGTAGAACGATAAACACCTTCGAAAGAATCTTGTCCTAAATGGTCTCTTGAATTAATAACATACACATAGTTTGGTTGGTTAGGAGTTACAGCTATTTTCATAAATGCTCCTTGTCCAAAAGCTGTTGTATTTTCAGTCCATGTTACACCCCCATCTGTAGATCGAAAAAATTGAGATGTAGATCCATTTGTACTAGCATACATGATATTTGCATTAGTTGGATGAATTCTAAGTTCTTCTACCTTACTCGCAGTTTTAACTAAAGTAAATGTGGCTCCTCCATTAGTAGAACGATAAATACCACTTTCATTTCCTGCAACAATAATGTTTTGATTATCGGTTTTGATTAATAGTGCATTCGTTTTATTAGTAGAAAGACCGGTAGTATTCCAAGAAGTTCCACCATCAGTTGATTTTAATATGCCAGAATTTGTTCCTATGAATATAGTATTAGGGCTTGAAGCATGAAATTTAGATATATAAACCTCTTCTGGCAAATGGTCTGTAAGTGGCGCCCAACTTAAACCTGCGTCGGTTGTTTTAAAAAGTCCGCTTTTAAAACAAGAAACTAAATAAGTATTTGCATCAGTTGGGTGAAAAGCAATGTCCTTTACTCTTCCTCCGTTTCTAGGGTCTCCATTAGTTTTCTTGCCTACATTTATGGGCCCGTAATTTGTCCAATTACCTTGTTGGGAAACCAAAGCCATCGATCTCATTTTTTGGAATTCTTTATTAACTTGGGTAGCAGAAATAACGTTTCCAAATTCATCTAATCGTTTTAGATTTTTTGCATACCAACGCTCAAACTGTTTAGATCTATCCCCTTTAAAATGTTTGTTGTATTGCCAATAATCATCAAAAGTTTTTTTGGCCTCAGACAGATTTACTCCAGGTTCTTCCATCATATCAATCCAAACTGGAAGATTCTCTTCTAAAGATTCATTACTTTTTATAGCGAATTCTTCATGAAGAATTGAAAAGATTCCTATACCTGTAAGTAATAGTAAAACTAAAGTTGTTAATTTTTGATTAAATTTAATAGATTTCATTTTCTAAATGTTTTTTTGGTTAGTTATGAATCATGTTATAGTTTCTATAAAATTCAAACTTTCCTACAAGAGATATAGGAGGAATTTTCGTCTTTTTTCAGGGACATATCTATTAAATTGATTGAATATCAATTATTTATACAATTAAGCACGTGTATAGCATAAATAACTACATAATGCATATCAGATAGAAACGTTAAAACTTAAGCAGTTTTTGTTTTTTGCTATTATGAGTTATATTCTAATGTAGAATTTAATGTTTTTAAAGTGAAGAAGCAGACTTATAGGACTAAGTTAAGCTTACATAAAATTACTATAGTACTTAAAAAGAGTAATAAAAGTAAATTCATTACTCTCTTTAATTTAAGTTTTTTATTAAAAAGTCCTAAAATCGCTTAATTGTAATAATCAGTAACTTTAGAGTCTATTACCTTAGATAGGTTGTTTAGATTAAAAATAAGAGGCTTTTTATAAGGTTTTTGCAACCGTATTTACCGCAGCAATAGTAAAATCTAAATCTTTATAAGTTAAAGCATCAGTAATAAACCATGTTTCGAAAGCACTTGGTGCAATATAAACACCTTCATTTAGCATACCATGAAAGAATTTCTTAAACGTATCGTTATTTCCTTTTGCAGAAGTTTCAAAATCTATGACTTCAGAGTCATCAAAGTGAACTGAAATCATAGAACCAACTCTATTTACGGTATAAACAATATTATTATCATTTAAAACTTTAGCAATGCCTTTATGCAGATACTCTGTTTTTTCAGCTAACCGATTAAAAATTTCAACATCATTATTCAATTCATTTAGCATAGCTAAACCAGCAGCCATAGCTAGTGGATTACCACTTAAAGTCCCAGCTTGATACACTGGCCCCAATGGCGCCAAATAATTCATAATCTCATTTCTGGCCGCAAATGCTCCCACTGGCAAACCACCTCCAATTACTTTTCCGAAACAAACAATATCTGCATCAATACCAAACAGCTCTTGAGCGCCACCCTTCGCTAAACGAAACCCTGTCATAACCTCATCAAAAATTAACAAAATACTATGAGTATCACACAACGTTCTTAAGGTTTTTAAGAAGTCTCCTTTTGGTGGAATGCACCCCATATTTCCTGCAACAGGCTCTATAATAATACAAGCTATTTCTCCTTTATTCGCTTCAATTAACTGGGTTACATTTTCAATATCATTATAGCGAGCCAACAAAGTATCTTTAGCTGTTCCTTCTGTTACTCCCGGACTGTTAGGCGTTCCAAAAGTAATAGCTCCACTACCCGCTTGTATTAAAAACGAATCACTATGTCCGTGATAGCAACCTGCAAATTTTATTATTTTATCTTTTCCTGTAAAACCACGTGCTAAACGTACCGCACTCATACATGCTTCTGTACCTGAATTTACAAATCGTATTTTATCAATATTTGGCACCATTGAAACTGCTAACTCTGCAATTTTAGTTTCAATTTCTGTTGGCATTCCAAACGATGTTCCCTTTTTCGCTTTATCTACTACAGCATTAACAACAGGATCATAAGCATGCCCTAGAATCATCGGTCCCCAAGAGTTAATATAATCTATTAATCGATTATCATCTTCATCGTACAAATAGGCTCCTTTTGCTTCTTTAACAAAAATAGGCGTTCCTCCCACTGCTTTAAAAGCTCTTACTGGCGAATTTACACCACCTGGAATAACCTTTTCTGCTTCTACAAACAGTAAGCTACTTCTTTTATAGTTCATAAATTTATAATTGGTTATTTATGGTTTTATAACTAATACTTGCCCAATATTTAAGGCAGTATCGTTTAATTTATTTAATTTTTGAAGTTCTTTAACCGTCATACTATACTTTCTTGAAATAGAGTATAAAGTATCACCTTTCGAAACGGTATATGTCATACGCTCAACACTTGTTGGTATCTTAAATTCTTCGTACGAATTTCCCAATACTTCTTTATCGAACTTATATAATTCATAGCGTTCAATGATACTAATCAATTTTTGAGGATATTTTTTATCGGTAGCATATCCTGCAGCTCTTAACTCTTTAGCCCAGCCTTTGTAATTTTCTTTTTTAAGTTTGAATAGCTTTGCATAACGCTTTTTTTTCAAGAAAAGAGAATGGTCTCTAAACGAATATTTTGCGTCTTTATATTTCCTAAAACATTCTTGAGCTTTGTCATCATCGTGATAAATTTTACCTCCTGTCCAACCATGACATTTAATACCAAAATGATTATTGGCTTTGACGGAAAGACGTCCTTTACCAGAACCAGATTCCAAAACACCTTGGGCCAAAGTGATACTTGCAGGAATACCGTATAAACGCATCTCCTGTTGTGCAATTTCTTTATAAACATCAATATACCTCTCTGTAGGATTTGCATATACTTTAGCTGAACTCCCAGAAGCATTTTTTGTTTCTTCTTCTTTATTGCTTTCTCCATTTTCTACCGTAGTCGTATTTGGTCTTTTTGTAATGATTGTCTTTTTAGAACGGCAACTAAAAAGAAAACACCCTAAACATAATACTAACGCTATTCTATTTATTTTTCTATTCAATTATTGATAAATTTTTATTTTTTAACACTGAATTCATCCCTTTAATACCTTGCAAGCCTCCTGTATGGATTGCTAAAATTTTTGAATCTTTTTTAAAATAATCTTTATTAATTAAATCAAAAACCCCAAACATCATTTTACCTGTATACACAGGATCTAACGGAATTGCATTTGTTTTCTTAAACTGATTGATAAACGTCACCAACTCCTCATTTATTTTTGCATACCCGCCAAAATGATAATCGGTTATTAAATCCCAATTCGTCTTGGCTACAAATTTACTAATATCTTGTCGTAAAAAATCACCTTTTAGAGCTGGAAAACCTAAAACTTGTTGACTAGGTTTTGAACAATTTATAAGCCCAGAAATGGTTCCGCCAGTTCCAACAGCACAGCATATATAATCAAAAACATTATCTGCCTCTGTTAATATTTCTTCGCAGCCTTTAATAGCCAGAATATTTGTGCCGCCTTCTGGAATAAGGTAAAAATCATTAAACTCTTCTTTTAATTTAGCTAAAAAGGCTTTAGATGTTTTATCCCTATAATCTGCTCTAGAAACAAATTTAAACTGCATCCCATTTTGTTTTGCAAAACTTAAAGTTTCATTATCGGAGATTTTATCTTCAAGCTCATTCCCTCTAATAACCCCAATCGTTTTGAAACCCAATAGATTTCCTGCTGAAGCTACAGCAGCTATATGATTAGAAAAAGCCCCACCAAAAGTAAGGAGCGTTTTAAATCCTTTTTTTTTAGCTTCAAGAAGATTGTATTTAAGCTTTCGATACTTATTTCCAGACACAAAAGGGTGTATTTCGTCCTCTCTTTTTATAAACAGCTCAGCCCCCTTATTATCGGGTACACTTACTTGTTGATTTATGCTATGTCCAAGCTTAAATATCATTGGCACGAAGATACTTTAAAAATTGTCAAAGCGAATGTTGCTTTAATTTCATACAAGCAAAAAACGTCTTTGTATCTGGTTTTCAACAAAAAACAAAAGAAAAAAACTACTTTTAAGTAAAAAATAACTTACATTTAAATGTTTGCTTAGATCAATACTTATTTAAATGAACATTAGATCCCTAAAACTAAACTACTAATATTAATTAAAAAACAAACCTTCTTTAAAATGAAAAAATCAATTATTGCTCTAAATTCTACATTATTAGCTACTATCTTAACTATATGCTTTTTGTCTTGTAAAAAAGAAAAAAAAGTAGAGGATGTTAAAAATGAAACCGTAACAACGTACAATGAAAAAAAGGGAGATGCCTTGTGTTTATCTGAAGCAAGTTGGTTTCCTCACAGTCAAACACCTCCTCCAGCAGAAGGGAAAGGCAGCCCATTTGACGTCACTTCAACAACAAACTGTATTTTTCATCAATGGTCATGGCAAAAGTTTCTATGGGTAACAAAACCCGAAGGAGGCTTACCTTTATTCCTCAATCAAAAAGAAATTATTCAAGTTACAGATGCTATGAAACCTGTTATACAGCAAGAAGGAGCTAATGTTGTATTAACAGACACTATACAGGCAGGCTCAAAACATGGCGTACTAAAAGCAAATCCAGCATATAATAGTGCAACCGGCAAAGCTTTTACAGTACACTATTCAATACACACAAGCTTAATTATGCAAAAGTCGGCCGAGATTTTTAAAGTAGCTTTAGCATCAGGAAAATTACCAGCAAACAATTTACAGACTTTCCCTGTAGGGTCTTTAGAATTAAAAGTTTCTTGGATAGATGCCACAGCTGTACCAAACGATAAATTAAATAATTATTATATAACGACAGCAGCCATAATTAATAAAGATGGTAAAACATACACAAATACCAAGGTTGCTTTATTAGGAATGCATGTTGTAGGCGTTGTAGAAAACCATCCAGAATTTATCTGGGCTACTTTCGAACATAATGATATGGCGCCAAATTATGATTGGAAGGCGAACTCCGCGAGTTCAACTAGCGATAAATTATTATTTGCAAAGGGCAGTACAACAGGTTTAGATGGTATTACATTTATCAAAGATGATAAGCCCGTATTAGCAAGTAAAGCTTACGACTTATTTCAATACGGAGTACCAGTAACCGCATCAGGCTATATGGATACAAGCCAAAAAGAACCTGAAAACTTTAATCATATAAAAGAAATAAATGCAAGTGTCACAAAAAATCTTAAAGATGTTTGGAAAAACTATTTTTACAACGGTTCTATATGGATAGATACAGACGGTTTAACACCAAGTCAACAAGCCCAAAAAATTGTAAGTTTGGGAGGGTCTATAGGTGCAGCAACACCAGGATCAAGTGCCCGAGGATCTTTGAATTGTGCAAATGTTACTATGGAAACATTTACACAAACCTTTCAAAACAACATTTCGGATATTAATGTAAAAAATCTCGCAAATTGTTTTTCTTGTCATAATCCAATAAGTTTTACTGGCAATACGTCTCCAATATACTTAAGTCATATATTTGATGCTTATATTAAATCAAGTGAAGGAAAAAGTAAAGAAGAGATTGATTTAATGAAAGATGAACAACAAAATAAAATGGCAGAATTTCTTAGAACATTAAAGTAAATACATCCATCTTTTACAAAAAATAAAAGAGGCTGTCTTAAAATACTTAAGGCAGTCTTTTCTATTTTATTTTTTGGATAAATACCTAAAGTTATAACTTTTAGCTTATTCGATACTTAAATATCATTGGCACGAAGATACTTTAAAAATCGCCAAAATGATCGATGCTTTAGATAATATAAATTAAATTCATTGGCATAAGCTTCTCGTTCAAAAGAAATGTTTCTATAAGCTAAATCCCATTTTTTATATTGAAATAATCTTATCGAAAATTCAATAACATAAATCAAATAAAAGGGAATTATCAACATTTCTAGCTGCTGTCTTAAATGAATTTTCTCATGATTAACTAAAATAGCATGACTCTTTAAATCTTTTGATTTTAAAAACACAAAAGGAAAAATGGTAAAACCAGTATACCCTTTAGGAACTAAATATTTCGAAATTAAAATCATATTCTACATCATTCAAAAACCAATTAGATTCTCGTCTTCTCGAGAATGACAATTCTTTAAAATTACATTATCTTTGTTTAAAATGAAATAAGCATAACTAAATTTTGATATTTAAAATGCTAATTGCATCTGACGAATACAAAACAATGAATACAATCAGATGAAAAAAATAATCCCCATTGAAGAAGGTGATTACTACTTAACACCAGAAGGTTATCGCTGTTTCACGGAGCAATACCATTTAAGAAGAGGCTATTGTTGTGAAAGCGGATGCAGGCATTGTCCATACGGGTACGATAAGAACAAAGGATAACAAACAACTGCTATGATCCTATATACCAAAGGCTTGGTATGATTATTGATACTATTATTAATAAAAAAGCACTTAAAATCAATGATTTTAAGGCTAATTGTGTAATGTAGAACTAAAATAAAAGGCTATGAAAAAACTATTAAACATCTTACCTCTTTTAGCATTGCTAATTGTGGTTTCCTCATGCAGTTCTGTGCGTGTCGCAGCAGATTACGATAAGAATGCTAGTTTTGGAGAATACAAAACCTTTGCATTTTTTAAAACAGGCATTGACAAAGCAGAAATTAGCGATTTAGATAAACGAAGAATTCTTCGTGCTATTGAAGCAGAATTGCTAACTAAAGGCTTTGCAAAATCTGAAAAACCTGATTTATTAGTAAGTCTTTTTACAAAATCTCAGCAACGTGTAGACGTTTACAATAACTCTTGGGGTTATGGTGGCTGGGGCTGGGGAGGCTTTGGTCCTTGGGGAGCAGGTTTTGGTCCTGGTTGGGGCTGGGGTTGGAATCAGCCCAGTGTAAGCACCAGCACACAAGGTGTTTTATATATAGATCTTATTGATGCCAATAAAAAAGAATTAGTTTGGCAAGGTATGGGAACAGGCTACTTAAGCAGAAATATGGAGAAAAAAGAAGCTCGCATTAAAGAGTTTGTAACAGAAATCATGACGAAATACCCTCCGGGAGCTCAGCAATAAAAAATAATACGTCTAAAAAGTAACATATTTTGTCATTCAGAGCGCAGCGAAGAATCTTATAGCATTACAAATAAATATATTATTTAATAGATTCTTAGCTGCGCTCTGAATGACACCTTATTGACCTACCCTAATCACATAACAATATCATTTGGCCAAACGTATGGCTCAGGAATATCGGTATCATCAATAAGTTGCCTGATATCTATTTCTATACCTCGACTTAAATCTGTAATAGGTACATCATTAGGTCCTCCTTCAAAAGGATTCTCTGTATTTTCTCCAATAGCTTCCATGGTATGAAACACCCATGAAATTAAGGCACTAAAAGGAACAGAAAACCATACAAAGTGTTTTGCTATAGTTTCCTGAGCTACATGCATTAGGGATGTTTGCTCTTCATGTTTATTTAATAACCCCAGGATTTTATCACCAAAACTCTCAAACCCTTCCATAATCCCATAAGGAATTAATAAAATAAAAATCCAAACAAACAGATAATTTAGGGTCGCAAATTGCCTAGGATATGGAAAGTTTTTAATACGCTCGCTTTTACCTTGAAGCGTATAAAACTCAACCAATATATTCATCATTTCCATGTGCCTGAAGTCTTCTATTAAACCTTGATTCATTAGTTCTTTTAAGCGACGGGATTGAATACCTAATATTTGTGATGCCTGATTTCCTTTTGAAAAAACCTCTTTGTATTCTGCTTCCGAAATATATGGTTTTATATTACTTTCCAAATCTTCTACGTCTTCGCAAACTCTATATTTTGAAGCTCTAAATTCTTTATTAGATTTTCCGGACTTAAGATGCATTTCCCATGGTTTATCTTCTCTAAGCTGATATCGCAAAGCTGTTAACCAAGCAACATGCCTATGTACCAATTCCCGTTTGATAGCCTGCATTTCTTCTTCTGTTCTATCTTCGGTGGTATGATCATTATTAATAAAATCCTTTACCATGATCGTCCAGGAACGTGATGCATTAACAATACCTCCCCATATTTTTCGAGCTTCCCAGAGTCTATCATAAGACGCATTATTTTTAAAACTCACAACAAATGCCACGGCAGTACCTAACACGCCTAGTGGCAACCAAGGAACATGTAACCATTTTAATCCCAATACATCAAATAGAAAAGCAGGGATTATAGCTAAAAATATAAATAATAAAATGTGTCTTCGAGTCCATTTTAAAACTCCTAATACTGGAAATATCCTTCTTGTATACATAAAATAATTTTACGAAGTAATTTAAGCTTTTTTAGATTAAAGCGAAAAATAGCAATTTTATTCCCAAATAAATGCTTTTTTGAACTGCATAGCATCGCTACGGAGTAATAAAAAGACAAAATGTGGGAGCACCAACCTAACCAACAGGCAGGAAAGGGCATTTTGCAGCCAATTATAAAAACATGTACTCAGCTTGGCTGGGTCGTTTAAATTACTTCTATAAAAGAAAGGTACAAAAGTTAATAGTTTAATAATTCATCTATTTTATTTTTCACTTTCTCAGTAGATGGAATCATCGTTTGTTCTAAAATGGAGTTTAATGGAATTGCAGGAACATTTTCACTACCAATAGTCATTACTGGCGCATCTAAATATTTGAAGCATTCTTCCTGAATTTTTCCAGCCAAAGCTCTGGCAAAGCTATTATTGCTTGGTTCTTCAGTGACTACCAAGCACTTTCCTGTTTTCTTAACCGATTTCATTATGGTGTCTTCATCTAAAGGAAATAATGTTCTTAAATCAATAATCTCTACCTGACCCCTGATCCCTTTAGTTGCATTATAAGCCCAATGTACCCCCATTCCATAAGTCACAATAGTCAATGTCTCTACATCTTCCTGTTTCCAGATTTCCTGTAATAGCCAAGCTTTACCAAAAGGCAATATATAATCCTCGCTTGGTTCTACTGATGTTGCTCCTTGAGTTCCAGGGACTTTAGACCAATACAAGCCTTTATGTTCAAGTATAACTACCGGGTTTGGATCATAATAAGCCGCTTTCATCAACCCTTTTAAATCAGCACCATTACTTGGGTATGCAATTTTAATACCTCGAATATTGGTAATCACACTTTCTACTGAAGATGAATGATAAGGTCCCCCACTACCGTAAGCGCCTATTGGCACACGTAAAATCATGCTTACTGGCCATTTTCCGTTAGATAAGTAACAACTGCGGCTAACTTCTGTAAATAACTGGTTTAACCCTGGCCAAATATAATCGGCAAACTGTACCTCAACAATGGGCTTTAACCCAACTGCACTCATACCTACAGTTGACCCCACTATAAAAGCTTCTTGAATGGGCGTATTGAAAACTCTATCATCTCCAAATTTCTGTGCTAAGGTTGCTGCTTCTCTAAAAACACCTCCTAATCTTCCACCAACGTCCTGACCATATAACAAACATTCTTTATGCTTTTTCATAAGCTCCTCAATAGCAAATAAAGCACAATCTACCATAACTACTTTTTCGGAGTCCTTTGGTGAACGCTCTCCTTTTTCCTCTATAACTGGTGTTGGCAAAAAATCGTATGTAAATAAATCTTCAGGTGCTGGATCTTCTGCTTTTAAAGCTTTTTCAAAATCTAATTGTACGGTCTCTTTTGCAGAATTTTCTATACTATTTACTTCCTTTTCTGAAAACCCAGCATCTAATAATTGTTGTTTTAATACGGGGTATGGATCACGACTTCTCGCTTCTTCTAAATCATCTCGGTACCATTCCATTCTAACGCCAGAAGTGTGATGATTTAATAAAGGGACTTTAGCATGTACTAAAAACGGACGACGTTCTGTACGTATGGTTTCTATAACTTTTTCTACCGCTTCGTAACTTTCTGTAAAGTTAGCTCCATCGATAGAAATAGCTTCCAAACCATTAAAACCTTGTGCATATTCAAAAGCATTTTGAGCTCTTGTTTCTGCTTCATTTGCTGAAATATCCCAACCGTTATCTTGTACTAAATATAAAATAGGCATTTGCTTCAATGCTGCCATTTGAAAAGCTTCAGCAATTTCTCCTTCGGTTACTGAAGCGTCTCCAAGAGAACATACAGTAATTGGTTTAAGAGACATCTCGACTGCGCTCGATGTAACACTGTTCTCTAAACCTTGTTTTTCAATATATTGCATCCCCATGGCAACGCCTGTTGCTGGAATGGTTTGCATCCCTGTAGCTGATGATTGATGTGGAATTTTTGGTTTGTCATCATCCTTTAAACTTGGATGCGAATAATACGTTCTTCCTCCAGAAAAAGGATCTTCTTTTTTTGCTAATAATTGCAACATTAAATCATATGGCTCTAATCCAAATGATAATAGCATCGCATCGTCTCTATAATACGGAAATGCATAATCTTGAGGCAATAACTGCATTCCCAGAGCTATTTGGATAGCTTCATGACCTCTGGAAGTAGCATGTACATATTTTGAAACTTGTTTAAAATTAGCTTCGTATAATTCTGCCATCGCTTTAGCTGTGCACAGCTTTAAAAATGCTTTTTTTAGTATGTCCTTGTTCATAGTCATTTTCCACAAAAGCGGAAATCTTTTTTATTATGTTTAATTGCTTCCCGACACCATTTCAATTATTACCGAAATGACTCAAAGTGATACTTATTTTTTAAACTAACTCGTTTTTAATAGTTACCATCCAACCGAATTCGTCTTCTAACCTTCCAGAACGAATACCATGCACTGTACCCCGAATCATTTGTCCAACTGGATTATTATCTGAAACATGAATCGTTTTGTCTTTATAACCAATATCTTGGATCATCGCTACCCCTACTGCAGTCCCTGTTCCAAAAGCTTCTTCTAAAGTATTATTTTCTGAGGCTTGAATAATTTCATCTATAGAAATCAAACGCTCTATAACTTTATATCCACGAGCACGCAGCAATTCAATGGAACACATTCTACTTATGCCATTTAAAATACAACCATCCAACTTAGGTGTTATAAGTTCACCGTTTATTTTAAAGAATACATTCATAGTACCCACTTCTTGAATGTACTTATGCTCAACAGCATCTAACCACAAAATCTGGTCATACCCCTTTGCCTTAGCTAGTTCCGTAGGTTGAATAGCTGCGGCATAGTTTCCTGCGACTTTTGCTTCGCCAGTACCTCCTTGAGCTGCTCTAATGAATTTTGTTTCGGCATGTAAACTAATTCTTTTAGTAAAAAATGGTCCTGAAGGAGATGCTATAATAATGAACTTATAATGGTTTGCAGCTCTCATACCTATAAAAGGTTCATCTGCATACATAAATGGACGAAGATATAAGGCACTTCCTTCCTGTGGTGGAATCCAGTTTTTCTCAAGACCAACAAATTGTTTTAGCCCTTCCACAAATAACGCTACAGGAAAGTCTGGCATACCAACACGTCGTGCACTGAAATTTAAACGTTCTCCATTTTTTTCTGGACAAATGAGCCCAGGGTTTCCATGGATGTCTAACGTTGATTTCATGCCTTCAAAAATTGCCTGCCCGTAATGTAAAGCCATGGCTGCTGGATGTGTTGGAATCAAATCTAATGGCTCTATTCTTGGGGTTTGCCATTGGCCATTTTCATAATCGCAAATAAACATATGATCTGTGAAAATGGTTCCTAACGGAATGTTATCAAAATCTAAATCATTTACTTTAGACGCTTTAACTCTGGTAATTTTTATAGTGTTTTCCATAATATTTAATGAGATACTGAAAGTTCAGTATGACTTTATTTATATTGTTCTACTTGTATCAAATTGTTCGAAATAATCGGCTACGCGTTTTAAGAAACTCCCTCCTAAATAGCCATCAACGACTCTATGGTCAAATGACAAAGAAAGGTACATCATACTCCGTATAGCAATTTCATCTCCATTTTCTGTTTCGATAACTTCGGCTCTTTTCTTAATAATTCCTAATGCTAAAATGGCAACTTCAGGTTGGTTGATTATGGGTGTTCCCATGAGGCTACCAAAGGTTCCTACATTCGAAATTGTAAACGTGCTACCTTTTATATCGTCACCTGCTAATTTATTCTCTCTTGCTTTGTTTGTCAGTTCGTTTACATTAGCGGCCAGCTCTGTTAAGTCTTTAGTATCTGCATTTTTTACCACAGGAACAATTAAGTTTCCACTTGGTAATGCTGCTGCCATTCCAATATTAATAGCTTCTTTTACAATGATGTTACCGCTATCTACTGATGCGTTGATATTTGGAAAATCTTTCACCGCTTTTGCAACTGCTTCTACAAACAATGGCGTAAAAGTTAAACGTTCTCCATATTTTTCTTGAAATGCTTTTTTATTTGCATCTCTCCAATGAACCATGTTTGTTAAATCTGCTTCAACGTATGCCGTTACATGTGGTGAGGTATGTTTTGAATATACCATATGATCTGCAATCATTTGGCGCATTCGATCCATTTTGACGACTTTGCCTTTTCCTTTATCGAAGCTTAATTGGGGAATACGGTAGGCCGTAGGGTCTTGCTGTGCTACAGGTTGTGCAAATTTGAATGGTCTCCCATCTTCTATATATCTAAATACATCGCTTTTACGTAATCTATCTTCATTTCCTGTTGCTGGAATCCTGGCTAGTTCTTCAAAACTAATGTGATGCTCTTTAGCAATAGAAATAATCAACGGAGAAAAGAAGGTATTTGAATTTGAAACACTAAACTTTTCTTCGGAAGGTGTTTGAACTTGTTTTGAAGTTCTTGATTTCGCTTTATTCTCAACTGGACTTGGGCTAGCAGGTTTTTCAATTTCTATAGGTTTAGCCGACTTTGTTTTTTCTGAAACGTCTAATAAAGCAATCACTTCTCCAACTGATACAACATCTTTTGCTTCAAATAGTATTTTTACTAATCTTCCAGAATAAGGTGCAGGAACTTCATTATCTACTTTATCTGTAGCTATTTCTATAATGATATCACCTTCATCAAACGATTCTCCTTCACTAACCAACCAGTTGATGATAGTTCCTTCTGTAATACTTTCGCCCATTTTGGGCATTTTAAATTCGAATTCCATTATTTTAAATAACTAATGTTTGTTAGTTTTTGAATTATTGTTTTTACTAAATATAGTAAACATTTACTTTTTCATAAAATCTCGAAGCGTATCATACACTCCTTCTTGCATTTTCATGGTGTCCGGAATGGCTCTTAGAGGGGCAACTTCATTTAAACTTTCGTGACAATCTGCTGGTAATTGTTGGTACAATTGTGTTCCTTTAGTTTTCCAATCAATCATCTCGTCACTAACTTGTTTGATAATTTTTGCTGGATTACCTACTACTAAACTTCGACCGGGAATTTTAGTTTCTGCTTTTACAAAAGACATAGCTCCAACAATACATTCATCTCCAATTTCGGCATCATCCATAATGACCGTGTTCATTCCAATAAGGCAATTTTTACCCAAATTTGCGCCATGAATGATAGCGCCATGACCAACGTGAGCACTCTCCTTTAGTACGATAGATTTCCCAGGAAACATATGAACTGTACAGTTTTCCTGAACGTTTACGCCATCTTCCAAAATGATTTGCCCCCAATCTCCACGAATGGCTGCTCCCGGGCCAACATAACAATGCTTGCCAATAATGACATTACCGGTTACGGCAGCCAAAGGATGCACAAAACTAGATTCGTGTACAACGGGTATGTATCCTTTAAAACTGTAAATCATATCCTTATTCCTGCGTAGGCAGGAATCTCATTATTTATTAACTCTAAATTCTCAATTATCTAAATACCAATGAAAATTTAAACCTGATCCATTGTGATTTATTTCTTCAATATTATCTATAACTCCATTATAAATTACTCTATAAAATTTATTTACCATTATCTGGTTATACCAATGTTTTGTCTTTGTTTGCCATGAGATTCCTGCCTTCGCAGGAATGTGTCACTTAAACCCTTTTAATTTTTCTTTTGTAAAATCACTTAAAACTAATCGTCCACTTGTTTCTGCTCGCTCTGCTAATAGTTCATCCCAATGGTCTGTTCCTTTCCAAAAAACCTTTTTCATTTCCATCATCGCTTCTGTATTGTAAGTACATAAATGCTCTGCTGTCACTTTTACAGCTTCATCAAGTTCTTCAGTACCATCATATACATGCGTAAATAAGCCTTTTTGTTTTGCCCATTCTGCAGGATAAAATGAATTAGCGTCTATAGCAATCTGAGACATCGCACTCAATCCCATTTTACGTTCTATTGCTGGTCCCACAACAAAAGGTCCAATACCAATATTTAGCTCGCTTAATTTGATTGCTGCGAATTTTGTTCCCATACAATAATCTGTTGAAGCTGCTAAACCAACACCTCCTCCAACAGTTTTTCCTTGAATGCGCCCAATAATAAACTTTGGGCATTTACGCATCGCATTAATCACATTTGCAAATCCTGAAAAGAATACTTTTCCTTTTGCAGCATCATTTATATTAATAAGTTCTTTAAAACTTGCTCCTGCACAAAATGTCCGGTCACCCCCACTTTTTAGAACAATTACTTTGACAGCATCATTCTCACCTGCTTCAGTTATAGTTTCGGCTAGTTCTGCTAATATGTTTCCTGGCAAGGAATTATG
Organism: Flavivirga spongiicola; assembly: GCF_030540825.1. Lineage (NCBI taxonomy): Bacteria > Pseudomonadati > Bacteroidota > Flavobacteriia > Flavobacteriales > Flavobacteriaceae > Flavivirga > Flavivirga spongiicola. Next base: position 3,113,307 of record NZ_JAUOEO010000001.1, on the reverse strand, counting down.
TGCAGGATGAAAAAACTCGATGTATCCTACCTCGTTTTCTATATCTATTTTAACATAAGGGTCACTCATACTTTTTTATATTTTTTATCATTACAAAGAATAAAATGCGTGCAATCTTATCATGAGATTCCTCACTTCTTTCGGAATGACAACATCGTTTATATTAATCCAAATTGTTCAAAATGATGATTCAAATGCTTTCGCTCCATCAAATACCACTCATATCTATTTAATTCTCCAAACACTACATTTTTTAAAGTAGCATCAGGGTTTTCTTTAAAATACTCCAAATAGTTATTTCTAGCTTCATTTAGTTTAATAATAGCCTCTTCTAAATTGTTTGATTTTAATTCCCCAATTTTAGATTCCTCTGCTAAAGGGAACATGTGCTCATATGGCATTTTATCATAATTATAAAGTGAGTTATGCACTTTTTCTAATATTTTTTCAGGTGTTTTAATTTCAAAATCCTGTATTTCTCCTGATGCAATTCTATAAGTATATTCTAAATGTTCAACCATATGTTGCGCCGACATACTTCCCCATTTTGGTTTAATATCTACTGTCAATTTATTTAAACATTCTTGAATTTTCTCTTCTGTCATTTCAACAAATGTCTCCTGTTTTTTCTGAACCATTGTTAGAATGGTTGCTATAGCCACCAATTCATCGTCAGCATCAAATACCTCAACAAACCATTTTACAATACCACTAGGGTGTTCTGCACCTGCAACATCTCTATCTACTTTTTGTTTGCATGTTAAACGTACATAAACGGTATCATTATGATACAAAGGACGTAAAAAACGACATTCTTCCAAGCCATAATTTGCAGAAACTGGTCCTTTATTCGGATATACAAATAATCCGGCAGCAGCCGAAATAATAAAATACCCATGAGCTGTTCGCTTTTCAAAAATACTTCCATCTAATGATGTTATATCCGTATGTGCATAAAAATGATCCCAAGTAAGGTTAGCAAAATTAATTATATCTGTATCTGTAAATGTGCGCTTATGTGTTTTTAAAGACATACCTGGTTGAATATCTTCCCAATGGTATTTAAATGGATGCTGTTCTGCTTCTTTATACTTGGCATTTGCCTGATAAATGCCAGTAATTTCTGTTAATGTGGTTGGTGAACCCTGAATTGCGGTGCGTTGCAAGTAATGCTTAATACCTCGCATGCCTCCCATTTCTTCTCCTCCACCAGCACGTCCTGGGCCTCCATGTGTTAAACTTGGAAGTGGCGACCCATGCCCTGTGCTTTCTTTTGCACTCTCTCTATTAAGAACTAAAATACGACCATGATGACTCGCTGCATTGACCACATAATCTTTTGCAATATTATCATCATTAGTGGTAATTGACGATACTAAAGAACCTTTACCCATTTGAGCTAAAGTTATAGCCTCATCTAAATTTTTATATGGCATAATAGTACTAACAGGACCAAATGCTTCTTTTTCATGCACAGCGTGATTAGTAAATGGATGATCTTCTCTTAATAAGATCGGGCTAATAAAAGCGCCTTTTTTAGCATCTGCTCCAATAACATTTACCTTATCTAAACTACCATATACTATATGAGCCGTTTTACTAATTTCTTCAACACGTTCTCTGACTTCATCAACTTGGTCTTTGCTTACCAAAGACCCCATACGTACTTCTTTAAGCCTTGGATCTCCTATAGTTACTTTATCCAAAGCACTTCCTAATGCAATTTGTACATCTTCAACCAATTTCTCTGGAACAATAACACGCCTAATAGCTGTACATTTTTGTCCCGCTTTTACGGTCATTTCCTTACGTACTTCTTTTATAAAAATATTAAACTCTGGCGTTCCAGGAATGGCATCTTCACCCAATATAGATGAATTTAAAGAATCAGCTTCCATATTAAATGGAACAGATTCATTTATAATTTGTGAATGCGATTTCAATAAACGACCTGTTGAAGCTGAGCCTGTAAAAGTTACAACATCTTGAGATTGAACCGTATCTAATATAGATCTTGCAGAACCTGTAATTAATTGCAAAGCACCTTCTGGCAATATGTTAGATGCTATAATTTCTTTAACAACAGCTTCGGTTAAAAAGGCTGTATTTGTTGCTGGTTTCACAATAGCAGGAACACCAGCCATCCAGTTAACAGCACACTTTTCTAGCATGCCCCAAACTGGAAAATTAAAAGCATTAATGTGAATGGCAACACCTTTTTTGGGCACCATAATATGGTGAGCCATAAAGCGTCCGCCACGAGATAAATCGATTGGATCTCCTTCTACATGATAGGACTGATTTGGAAACAATTTACGCAATGAAGCATTAGCAAAAAGGTTACCAAAACCACCCTCAATATCTATCCAACTATCAATTTTTGTAGCTCCTGTTCTATAGCTTAGCTCGTAAAATGCATCTTTTCTCTTAACAAGATACAATGCTAATTTTTTAAGCATGTTTCCCCGCTCTTGAAAAGTCATTTTGCGCAAAGTTTCTCCTTTATCTCGTCCGTATTGTAAGATTTCAGCAAAGTCAAGACCTGTAGTATCGGATAACGCAATCACTTCTCCCGTTACAGCATCAAACATAGGAACACCATCACCTGTGCCTTTTTGCCATTGACCTGTAACATAATTTTGTGCTTTTTTCATAATAAATGCCTGCGAAGGCAGGTATCTTTTTTATTTATTAACTCTAAATTCTTTATTATCTAAATTCCAATTTACACTTAAATCTGACCAATTAGGATTCATTTCTACAATCAGTTTTACTTTCCATTCTCTTTTCCATTTTTTAAATTGTTTTTCTCTAATTGATGCTTCTTTTCCATTTTCTAACCCTTCAAAATAAACAAGGTTTTCACAATTATACTTTGCAGTAAAAGATTTTGGATAAATTTTATTTTTATGCTCTTTTACTCTTTCATCAATATTATCGGTTACACCTATATAAATTACTCCGTTAGGTTTATTTGCCATTATATAGACGCACCAATGTTTCATTTCTTTTATTATGAGATTCCTGCCTACGCAGGAATTCTTTCTATAATTGCTGCATATCCTTGCCCTACTCCAACACACATGGTAACTAATGCATATCTTTTTTGTTGTTCTTGTAATTCTAAAGCTGCTGAATATGCAATTCTAGCTCCTGTAACACCTAATGGATGCCCAATGGCGATAGAACCTCCATTTGGGTTTAATCTTGGATCGTTATCTGCTAATCCCCAAGCTCTGGTACATGCTAATGCTTGTGCAGCAAATGCTTCGTTTAATTCTATAACATCGATATCGTCCATAGTTAAACCTGCTTTTTCTAATGCTCTATTCGAAGCTTGCACTGGACCGATTCCCATGATTCTTGGCTCAACACCAACTACAGCTGAGCTTACTATTCTTGCTATTGGTTTTAATCCATATTGTTTTACAGCATTTTCTGATGCAATAATCGTAGCTGCTGCTCCATCATTTAATCCCGATGAATTTCCAGCAGTAACACTTCCTCCTTCTTTCTTAAAAGCTGGGCGTAATTTTGCCAATACTTCCTTCGTTGTTGTTGGCTTTACAAACTCATCTTTTGAAAAAATAATTGGATCCTTTTTCCGTTGTGGAATTTCAACATGAACAATCTCTTTATCTAAACGCCCATTTTCTTGCGCTCTGGTTGCTTTCATTTGACTCCAATACGCAAAAGCATCTTGATCTTCACGAGAAATATTATACATTTCCACAAGGTTTTCGGCAGTATTCCCCATACCGTCTGTACCATATAGTTTATGTATCTTCGGGTTAATAAAACGCCATCCAAACGTAGAATCGTACATTTTAGAATCACCTCCAAATCCAGTCGACGGCTTTCCTATAACGTATGGACCACGCGTCATATTCTCAACACCTCCTGCTATAAACACATTGCCATCTCCAGCTTTAATAGCTCTGTTCGCATGAATAATAGCTGATAATCCCGAACTGCATAAACGGTTAACGGTTTCTCCCGGAACTGTAAATGGTAACCCTGCCAACAAAGAACACATACGTGCTACATTACGGTTATCTTCTCCTGCCTGGTTTGCACAGCCCATGATAACATCATCATAAGCGTCTTTAGGAATATTCTTGTTACGCTCTACAATTTCTTTAATAGCAATAGCCCCTAAATCGTCTGTACGAACAGCGGACAAAGTGCCTTTATAACTCCCTATTGGTGTTCTAATACCGTCTATTATGTATGCTTCTTTCATAGTAATGCCTGCGCAGGCAGGTATCTTATTAATTATTACTCAAAATTAACTCTCTCCCTAAACACTTACTTATAGAGGGATCGTCTTGAATTTGTTTTTTCTTTCTATTATGAGATTCCTGCCTACGCAGGAATTTGTTTATTCCCAATCTTTTTGAGTACGATAAACCACACCTTTAAATAGCGCAACCAATTCATCTCCTCGTTTTACTTCTACGATGTTAAACCCTAATTTATTATTTACTTTTTCAATAACACATTCTGCGACTAAATAATCACCTTCATTTAATGCTTCTATATGATTAATGCTTGTTTCAATAGAGACTGCATACTTCCCATGTGTGTTTGAGGTAAATCCGAAAGCTGTATCAGCAAGCGAATAACTAATTCCTCCATGTGCATAATTCATACTGTTAAGCATCTCTTTTCGAATAGTCATGGCTACCTTAACACGTCCAATCTCACTTTCTAAAATTTCAATACCTAACCATTGGCTGTAGGCGTCTTGGCTTAACATTCGGTAAGGAATGAGGTGTGAGGCTATAGGTTTATTTTTAGTTGACATTTAAAATTATTTAATTCTTTTTGAAATCCTAACTCTTAACGTGGTTATCATTTTTGATAATTCGGTTAGTATCCTTCTATTTTCCTCATCTTCTTCATTTGTAATATAATTTCTCATTTGGGCTTTTGAACTACAAGAAACACATTCATGTGCACTATGCCATGCATTACCCAAATAGTTATGAAATTGTTTATCAGTTCCACTTGAACCTTCAGAGACATTCAATGCTATCGAATCTGCTGCTCTTTTGAATTGCGAAGACAACTCAAACCGTTCTTCTTTTGGAAACTTTTTAACTAAACCATTTACCAACTCTCCAAACTCCATTGCCCTAACATAAATGGTTAAATCTTCAAACTTAAAATGATAATTTGATTTCCTCATCCCTCAAACCTAATTAAAAAACCTCATCCCTAGTTTATTCATCTTACGTAATAATGGACTGCAACGGTATCTATCTTCATGATATTCGTTATATAAATTATCCATTGTTTCAACACACCAATCAATACCTTTTTCATCTGCCCAAGCTAATAGCCCTTTAGGGTAATTCACGCCTTTAGTCATAGCATTGTCTATATCTTCAGCCGAAGCAATATTTAAAAACAAGGCATCTGCCGCTTCATTGATTAACATTATTAGTATCCGATTGAATATAGCTTCTGCTATTTCACTATTTTGAGATTCTTCGCTACCGCTCTGAATGACACGTTTGCCGTTTTCATCATAATTGTAATACCCCTTTCCAGATTTTCTCCCGAGATAACCTGCTTCTGCAAAACGTTTTTGCGTAAATGCGGGTTTATATCTTGGATCGAAATAAAATGCAGTAAATACTGTTTCGGTTACTGTATAGTTAACATCGTTTCCTATAAAATCCATTAATTCGAATGGTCCCATACGGAAACCTCCTAATGTCTTTAAACTGTGGTCAATCGTTACAAAATCCGCTAAACCTTCTTCATAAATTCTTAATGCTTCTCCATAAAACGGGCGTGCTACTCTATTCACTATAAAACCTGGTGTATCTTTTGCTATGGCTACTGTTTTTTTCCAATCAGATATAATCTTAACCGACTTCTCTAACACTTCTTTAGACGTTTGAATAGCTGGAATAACCTCAACCAACTTCATTAAAGGTGCTGGATTGAAAAAATGGATCCCAACACAACGTTCTGGTTTTTCTAATGATGCAGCAATTGATGCTATTGATAAACTAGATGTATTTGAAGCGATAATACAGTTATCTGACACATAGGTTTCTAATTCAGAAAACACCTTTTGCTTAATATCCAAATTCTCTATGATGGCTTCGATCGTTAAATCAGAATCTGAAAGACTTTTCAAGCTATCTACATATTGAATATTGCCTTGAATCCTACTTTTCTCGGCAGTATCAATTCTTCCTTTTTCAGTGAGTCTGTTTAATATTTTATCCAACGCTACTTTGGCTTTATCTAAAGCTAATTGATTGGTATCATATAATTTCACCTTGCAACCAGAAGTTGCTGCTACTTGCGCAATACCACTTCCCATGGTTCCAGAACCTATAATTCCTACTTGTATGATTTGTGATATTTGATTGTTGATATTTGATTTGTGATTTGACATATTCAAAACTAAGATTTAAGCTTATTCGATGTTGTTTTAATACTTGTAACAAGTATTAAAATTAATTCATCGTTCTTCTAATTGGTTTGGTTTCATTTTAACTTCCTTTCATTTCTTTTTGTTCAAAAATCAGCAATCAACAATCTCCAATCATTAATCAGAACGGTAGATTTGTTACATCTACGTTTCCGCCAGAAATAATAATTCCAACTTCTTTATTTTTAAATTGCTCTTTTTCTTTTAATAAAGCTGCAAATGCTACGGCGCTTGAAGGTTCAATAATTATTTTCATGCGTTCCCAAACAAGTTTCATGGCATCTATAATCGCTTCTTCTTCAACTAAAATGATGCTTTCCACATCTGCTTTAATAATGGGAAAATTTTTATCTCCAAGGTGTGTTCGTAAACCATCAGCAATAGTATCAACAGATTCGTTATACTCTATTTTTCCACTTTTTTTAGAACGAAAAGCATCATCTGCATTTTTAGGTTCGCCTCCAATAACTTTACATTTTTCAGAAAAATATTTTGCTGCTAAAGCTGTTCCTGCAATGAGTCCACCACCACCAACAGGCGTCAAAATACAATCCAATTGCGGTTGCTCTTCTAACAATTCAATAGCAGCAGTTCCTTGTCCATGAATAACACTAGTATCATTTGAAGGATGAATAAAAGTAGCATCTTTTTCTAGTTTAACTTTTTCAGCCATTTCCTCACGAGCCATTGGCGTAGACTCACTTTCAATAATATGTCCTTTATAACCTTTTACCGCATTTTTCTTTACTAGGGGTGCATTCTCTGGCATGACAATATAAGCGTTAACGCCTGTTTTATTTGCTGCCAATGACAATGCCTGTGCAAAATTACCAGATGAATGTGTTACCACCCCTTTGTTTCTTTCTTCTTCTGTTAAACATAAAATAGCATTGGTAGCTCCTCTCATTTTAAAAGCACCCATTTTTTGAAAGTTCTCACACTTAAAATAGACATTAGCACCAACTATCTCATTAATTAATTGAGATGTAAGCACAGGGGTCTTGTGAATAAATGGTTTCACGCGGTTGTGTACTTTTATGAGAAATTCCTTATTCATATTTATTTTATCGATAATGAGACCTTTCGACTTTAGTTTATACTGAGCGCAGCCGAAGTACTCAAGGTGACAAAAACTACTATTTACCTTTAAAGTTTGGTTGACGTTTCTCAATAAAAGCTGCAACACCTTCTGCATAATCTTCAGTTCCTGCCGCTTCTATTTGATGTTTTGATTCTAATGCTAACTGGTTTTCTAAATCATTCGTTAACGATTGGTTTAGTGTTTTTTTAATTAAACCCAGTGCCTTTGTTGGCATGTTTGCCATTTTAGAAGCTGTTTTTTGAACGGTTTCTGAAAAGGCATCAGATGGTACATATTTATAAATCATCCCTAAACGTTCTGCCTCTTCAGCACTCACTTTATCTCCTAACATGGCTAACGCAGATGCTTTTTGAAACCCTATTAATCTTGGTAAAAAGAAGGTTCCCGCACTATCCGGAATTAAGCCTATTAAGCTAAATGCCTGAATAAAACTCACCTTTTCATCTGCTATAACCACATCACAGGCTAAAGCTATATTTGCTCCTGCTCCTGCTGCCACGCCATTGATAGCTCCAATGATTGGTTTTTCAATATTTCTAATTCTTAGAATTATTGGATTGTAATGCTCTTCTAATATTTTTTTGAATCCTGGATTTAACTCTGGTGAAGTGACTTCTTTTAAATCTTGACCAGCACAAAATGCTTTTCCGTTCCCTGTTAAAACCATGGCTCTAACAGCATCATTCTTCTCGCAATCATCAAATACACTTTGTAAGCTTAAAGCCATTTCACGATTAAAACTATTAAACACTTCTGGTCTGTTAAGCGTTATATACGCTATATTATTCTCAATTTTTAAAAGAATCGAATTGCTCATACCTTTATTCCTATGAAAGTAGGAATCTTATTAATTAAACTTCTTTTTTACTTGATGTTATCCTGAAACGCACTCAGGGTGACATCAACTTTGTCATTTCAAACATTTAAAATAATCAAAGGGTTCTTGGCAGTCTTCACATTTAAACAGTGCTTTACATGCCGTTGAACCAAATTGACTCACCAATGTGGTATTTTTTGAACCACAATTAGTGCACTTTACCAGTTTTTTGCCTTCCAGTAATACTTCTTTATCTGCATCTGCTTCTAAAGGCGCTGCTATTCCATACTTTTCAAGTGCTCGTCTTCCTTTTTCTGTAATCCAATCTGTGGTCCAGGCTGGAGATAAAACCAATGTTACTTTTGAATTGAAACCAGCCTGTTTTAAAGCTAATTTAATATCATCTCCAATAACATCCATGGCTGGACAACCACTATATGTTGGTGTTATTTTTATTAAAACTTCACCATTAACTATTTTAGCAGAGCGAACAACTCCCATATCTAGAATCGACAGTACTGGTATTTCCGGGTCTGAAACCTGAGCTAGAATTGGGATTAAAGCCCCATCTATCTTCCCCAAAGGGGAAGAACTCTTACTCGAATATGGTATGTCTTTAAATTTATTCATAATCTAATTTCCTCCCTTTGGGAGGATTAAGGTGGGCTTTACCACTCCATATTTGGGAACGCACGCTGCATATATTGCATGTCTGCTAGCAAATAGCCCATATGTTCTGTATGAATACCTTGCTTTCCTCCTTTTTGAAAATATTTTGATTCTGGAACCAATAAGGTTGCCTTTTCTAAAATTTCTGATACTTTATTGTAATAAGTTTCTTTTAAGTTAGCCGTTTCCACACCAATTCCTTGAGATATCATAGCTTTATCTGCTTCCGTTTGATGGAACAACTCATCTGTATAGGTCCATAAACTATTCACTGCATTTTGCATACGTTTATGGCTTTCTTCAGTGCCATCTCCCAGACGTATTATCCAATCTGTAGAAAAACGTAAATGATAAGACACCTCTTTAATAGACTTATTGGCAATAGCGGCTAAAGTTTCATCCTTACTATTTTTAAGTTCTAACAAAAACATATAATGATAAACATCAAACAAAAACTGTCTTGTCATTATGTATGCAAAATCTGTGTTAGGTTGCTCCACTAACAACGTATTAAAATAGCCTCTTTCTGGACGTAACATGGCAATATCATCTTCTGTCTTACCTTCACCCTGAACCTGTACGGCGTATTGATAATAACTACGTACTTGCCCAAATAAATCTAAAGAAATATTTGTGCAAGCAATATCTGTTTCTAAGCTAGGTCCATGACCACATAATTCTCCTAGTCTTTGACCGAGAATTAAAGAGTTATCGGCTATTCCTAAAATATATTTGTATAAATTGTTATTCATAGTTTCTCTTCATGAGATTCCTGCCTTCGCAGGAATGACAATTATTACATATGTTTTATCTCATCAGGCAACACATAAAATGTTGGATGGCGATATACCTTATCTTGAGCTGGCTCAAATAATTCACCATTATTTTCTGGATTAGAGGCTGTAATATTTTTAGATTCAACAACCCAAATACTAACACCTTCTTTTCTTCTTGTATATACATCCCTTGCATTTTCTAAAGCCATGTCTGCATCTGCTGCGTGTAGGCTTCCAAAATGACGATGTTCTAATCCGTTTTTACTTCTTACGAATACTTCCCAAAGCGGCCATTCTTTTTTCATAGTATTAAATGCCTGCGAAAGCAGGTATCTTATTAATTTATACTAAAATTTATTTTTATTCTATTATGAGGCCTCTTTTTTCAAAGAGGTTGCTTTTTTTTCTGCATGAGCCATAGCTGCATCCCTGACCCATTGCCCATTTTCCCAAGCGCGAACTCTTGTAGTCATACGCTCTTTGTTACATGGCCCGTGACCTTTTACAACTTGCCAAAACTCATCCCAATCTATTTCACCAAAATCATAACCTTTTTTAGCTTCATTCCATCTTAAATTTTCATCCGGAACTTTTAAACCTATAAGTTCTGCTTGTGGTACCGTTTGGTCTATAAACTGCTGGCGCAATTCATCGTTTGTTTTACGCTTTAATTTCCATTTCATAGACTGCGCCGTATGCACCGATTTATCATCTGTTGGACCAAGCATCATTAATGATGGCCACCACCAACGGTTCAATGCATCTTGAGCCATTTCTTTTTGTTCAGGAGATCCATTTGCCAGTTTCACCATAATTTCATAGCCTTGTCGTTGGTGAAAACTCTCTTCTTTACACACTCTTACCATAGCTCTTGCATAAGGTCCGAAAGACGTGTTGCATAATGGCACTTGGTTTATAATGGCAGCACCATCTACCAACCAACCTATAGCTCCTATATCTGCCCATGTTAATGTTGGGTAATTAAATATACTAGAGTATTTTGCCTTACCTGAATGTAATTGCTCAAACAATTCATCTCTGGTAACTCCTAAAGTTTCAGTAGCACTATATAAATATAAGCCGTGACCTCCTTCATCCTGAACTTTAGCTAATAATGCCACTTTCCTTCTTAAAGATGGGGCTCTCGAAATCCAATTCCCTTCTGGGAGCATCCCTATTATTTCAGAATGAGCATGCTGCGACATTTGTCTGATATGGGTTTGACGATACTTCTCTGGCATCCAATCCTTAGGCTCAATTTTTTCGTCACGAGCTATACGTGCTTCAAATTGTTCTTCTAATTTTTTTATTTGTGCTTCACTCATTTTTTTTAGTTGTTAGTGAATCGTTTTTTATATCTCTTTTCATTTTATGAGATTCCCATCTTCGTGGGAACTAGACATCAAAATCTACTACTACTTTTTCGCTTGTTGGGACCGCCTGACAACTTAACACCAAATTTTGAGCAACCTCTTTTTCATCAAGTGCATAGTTAATTTTCATCTCAACAGAACCTTCAACGACTTTACATTTACAAGTACTACAAACACCTCCTTTACATGCAAAAGGCAAATCTGCTCCTGCTGCCAAGGCGCCATCAAGAAGATTATCATAGTCATCTTCCATAATGAATTGAAACTCTTTTCCTCCATCAATAATAGTTACTGCTGTCCCTTCTGCTTTATGCTCTAAAACTTCAGTAATATGCTTATTATCTTCATCTGTACTTCCAGAGAAAAACAACTCGTAATGTATTTTAGCAGCATCTAACCCAGCTGCTTGCAACTCGTCACGAATTAGGAAAATCATGTCTTGTGGACCGCAGATAAAACAGTCGTTTGTATCTGCTATATCAATAAATGTATTCGTTAATATTTGAAGTTTTTCATGCGTAAATCTCCCATTTAAAAACTCAATATCTCTCTGTTCTTTTGTTAAAAAATGAAACGTATGGAATCTTTGGAAAAACTTATTCTTGAGTTGTTCTATTTCCTCCTTAAAGATAATTGATTTTGCCGTTCGATTCAAGTAAAATAGCTTGAATGTACTATTTGGTTCAAGCTCTAAATGTGTTTTTATTATAGATAGCATGGGCGTAATACCACTTCCCGCAGCAAATCCAATATAGTTTTTAGGTATGGAGGCATCAATATCTACATAAAAACTACCTGAAGGTTCCATAATTTCTAATACATCTCCAGCTTTAAGTTCTGTATTGGCATACGTTGAGAAGACCCCTCCTGGAATTTGCTTAATGGCCACTTTCCACTCATTATCTATTGGGCTTGAACACAAAGAATATGATCTACGCACATCTTCACCATTAATATCCTTTTTTAATGTAAGATGTTGCCCTTGGATAAATTTGAATTTATCTCTTAAATGCTCTGGAATATCAAAAACGACTACAGATGTATCTTTTGTTTCCTTATAGACATCAGTCACTTTTATGCTATAAAACTCTGCCATAAATTATTTAAATTCTAGAAAATAATTCAACTAACAACCGTTAGTTTGTTTGACAAATTTACAAAAAAAAGATAAACTACTTAATAATTCCTGTTAATAAAACTTTGTTAAGGTTTTCTGCCAGTTCGAATGGGTCTAAATCTTCCTTGCTAGGAATCCAAATATATAGTGAACGTAAAGTAGATAACATTGAAAATAGCATAACTTCTGCATTGGAATCTTGGAGCTGATTGCTTGAGATGCCTTGCTCAATTATTTGCCTAATGTTATCTTCATAATCCAAGCGTAGCTTTAAATAATAATCTAAATCTTCTTCAAGGTGCATCCAATCATTATTTAATGAAGCCATTCCCGATGTATTACTTGAAGTAATATCTACATGAAGTTTTACTATACTACTTAACTTATCTATACTTGAATCATTTGAACTCATAATAGTCGTCATCCCCTCTGTAAACGCTTCAGCTAGAGATATAATGATGTTTGAAAGAATTTCTTGTTTAGAATTAATATGGTTATATAAACTGGCAGCTTTAATTCCCATTACTTTAGCAATATCTCGCATGGTAACTGCACTATAGCCTTTTTTTTGGAAAAGAATTGTCGAAGTTTTTATTATCTCTTCTTTGCGTGTTTCTACTTTCATTTAAAATTTTAAAGTTTTTATCAATTCCGGGGTTGTTATATGGGTTTCATCATATTTTAATATCCATCCTAAAGAGTTTGTTAGAATATAAAACTTTGAGAGTTCACTTATTAATCTGTTTTTAGCGTTTGTCTTTAAATCGGAAGCTTCTAACTTTTTATCCAATGACTCCTTAACAATCTTTTTTATATCATTATAATCTTTAGCTTCAAAAGGATTAAAGAAGTCCGACTGAATATCATAATATTCCAAATCTGGATTAATTTTTATCTCTTCTTTTGGAATGCTTAAAATAGTTAGTGTTTTATTGGTATTGTCTACCTCAAATTCAATTTTACTTAAATCATAAGCTATTGTAACTTCTGCATTAACAACAACTAGTGCTTTTTTTTCTGAAGTAAAATAATCTCCAAAAATATCTTTAGAGTTCTTATAATTAAAGACCTCACTAAAATGACCTTCTGTTACTACTAACTTTCCAACATTTTTAATTTGTTCCTGAATGAGTTCAGAGCTTTCTTGAAGTACTATCTTGTCTTCCTGCTTATCTCCACAATATTTAAAGGAAAATAGAATAATTAAAGTAATTATAACACCAAATAGAATTTTACGCATATGCTAAGTAAAGAAATATTTTAGAACTAACCTTCTTCAATATATACTTACGTATTCCTTTTTAATACCAATTAAACCTCAAAATGACGCATATAATTCGTTTCTTTTTCACTTATATTTCTTCAAAAAACAGAACCATAACTTCGGCTATGCTTAGGTTTTTTGACTTATCTAAACAAAAAAAAACTCAAATTATTTATACATCATTTTGAAATTCAATTGGTATAACTCAGATTTCCGTTTTTACTAAAACAAGTTCGGCACAGCTACAAGTATAACAATGTCTTATTACTTATTTATTAGCTTTAAAAGAATTAGTTTTTCTTTTAAACAAAAAAAACATTAGTTTCCTTCGACATAAGAAGTCTAAACTAATGAATTTAAAGCAAAACTAAATTAACTAAACTAACGGTACAAATATACAGGCTTCTCAGCGCCCTTATATTAAACTAAAGTTAAACAAACATTAAATTAATTATCTTCTTACTTTTTGTATTACCTCTAGTTTATGATACAAAAAAAAAACACCAATTGTAACTCATTTTACTGATTATTACAATTGATGTTTTTTATATGAACTGATTAATAGCATTTTAAATCTACAAATTATTAATTTTAGAATTCATAATTTCTCGATAAAACGTTATTAAAAAAGACAAAACGTAATAACGGTAATGAGGTAGATTATTAGCATTCTATAATTTAGAAAGCTTTAAAAAAAAAGTTGCCTTAATTAAGACAACCAACTTTTGTTTTAGTTAAAAAGGACCATTAGCTAGAGCTAAGATAGGACTTCCAAACCCATTCACAGTTATATTATTAGGACTACTATCTTTAAGTGGAAAACTCTCATCATTAGCAAGAAATAAAAATTCGGTACCAGGAATAGCAGTTAGAACTGATGTAGGAGGTGTAAAATTAGCTGTATAAACGGCTGTACCAACTACATATCTCATATTTGAAATATAAGCATCTAAATAACCAGGCCTCCAAGTATTTCTACCAATATACACAGTAGATAAAGAATTCATAAACGTACCAGTGCAATCTGTCGTCCCTTGTGCAACTCCATTCAAATAGGCCGTAATTGTACTCCCAGATCTTACAACTGCAATATGATGCCATGACGTTGTATCAAGTAATGAAGATGAAAAGAAATTTCTATCTGCAGAGCATGGATTATTCACATCTATCCTTCCTGTGAAATTATTAGAATATATTGACAAATAATCTCCTTGACCTCCACCAAATATTGGATCCATTGTTCCTGCTCCTATTGAATTAAACTTTATCCATGTTTCAAAAGTAAAATCACCAGTAGCATTTAATGAACTTGGTTTTGTAAAGGTTAAATATTGCGAATTAGCAGCATTTATATGTAAACTATTTTGTAATGGTATTGGGGTTAATGTTGGTCTTACTTCTCCATTTATTGTTATACCAACACCATTACCTATAGCACCATTTTTGCTTACATAATTAGTGTCTGTTGTAGTGTTTTGTCCATTTTTTGTAATAACTTCAACACTACTAACTGTTAATATTGCTGTAATACTACCACTAGTGTATGATGCATCAGCTGACTGATTTGCAGTTATGGTAGTTGTTCCTGCACTTAGAATAGTAACTATAGCACCACTAATAGTTGCTACAGATGTATTACTACTCGTATAACTAAAAACACCAGAACTATTGGAAATAGGTGGGTCAATTGTAAAAGAACCATCATAATAAATCCTATCAATATCACTAAAACCAGAGATAGTAGGTGTAGCTCCTGTAGAGATGGTTACCGATGCAGTATCACTCCCACAACTATTGGTACCGGTAATTGTATACGTTGTAACTGCACTAGTTACTGTTGGTGTTCCGTCTATTGAACCATCAGCTCCCAAAACCAAACCTGTTGGTAGTGCTGGAGAAACAGAATAATTGCCTGTTGATACTGCCCCTCCTAAGTTAGTAATTGTTATACTTGAAATTGCTGAATTCAGCATATAATTTTGTGTTCCTGAAACAGAATAACTTATGGAAGGTACAGCGCTACTAACAGTAACCAATCCAGTAGAACTCCATGCTGTACCACAAGAACCACTGGTTAATAGGGCTCTATATTTTCTTGTTGTTGTTATCCCTGAGAAATTATAAGTGTTAGAGGTATTGCTAATATCTGTCCAAACAATGCCTCCATCAATAGAATATTGCCACTTAGTAATACTACCTGTATACCCACTCAATGTTAAAGTTCCTGAATTAGAACCGTTACAAAAACTAGCATTGGAAATTGTTCCGCCTGCTGGTGCCGTACCTGCAATACATGAAATAGTGTATCCGGCTGTATAAACCGTATTGGAACAACTTTCTATGACTGCTCTAAAATAATAGGTTCCAGCCGCAGTTAATTGATACGACATTGCCGATGTAGTATTAGCAATATCAGTAATACCACTTGCAAAAGTACTACTAGTCGAAACTTGCCATTTAGTAACATTGCCACTATTACCATTCAAGGTAAAGTTTACATTAGCATTAACACAAATGGTATTATTATCTGCCACGATATTTCCAGCAACAGCTGTATCTACATTGATTCTAGTAGATGAGGTGGTTAGACCAGTACAACCCGGAGTATTAACCACTGCTCTATAGTAGGTGTTTTGATTAATATTAGTAACTGTATTAGTGGTAGATGTATTCGTAATATCGATACCCGCGGTTAAAAAGTCATCATACGAGTATTGCCATTTAACTACAGTACCACCACTAACTAATCCCGTTAGGGTTAATGTGGTACTATTCACTGTAGAACAAACATTTGTGTTTCCTCCAGTAATAGTCCCTGATGGCGCTCCTAACAATAATAAATCTCGAGTAAAAACAACATTGGCACCAACATTATCAGTAGACATACCTCCATATTCTACAATATAAGAGGATAGATTACTACTGAAATTTAAATCATTCCAATGACCTCCATTACCTGCATAAAATTGTCCACAATCTTCACCCCCATTACTTCCATTGGGTTCTCCAGGATTCCAATAAGCAAATTGACCTGATTGTATTGTTGGTGTACCATGACCTACTGAAAACAGCGTTCCTTTTTCGGGACCAGTAACCCAATACCATCTTCCGTCTGAAGAACCTGCACCGGTGTTAGTTGCATAGGTAGTTGTTCCTGTTGCTGCGTTAATATAAACATTGTTGTCTGAGGCTCCCATCCAAGAATCTGATGGTATGATTTTCCAAATAAAATTAGTTTCGGCCAAAGAGGTCATTGTTGCCAAATAACCCTGACGACCAAAATAGGACTTTGTTGAAGCTGCTGCCAATGCAGTTGCCCAATTTATAGTTCCTGGAACATTTTCATAAAAATGACCATTCAAATTATTGTAATATTTATTTCCCGCGACAAAACTTACTTGTCTTTGCTCTTGAAAGCAGATTGCAGACACAGTAGTTATCGTGACTGTTCTCAACAAAGTTTGCCAATTGGCAGCAGTCGTTGTGCCCGAAAATACTAAACTTCTGGTAGTCGCATTAAAAGCCGCAGCAGTAATTCCAGAGGGCAAGGTACCAGTATAAGACAGTACATCACCAGTAGTGTAACTACCTGAAATTGTAACTGTAAAGGCCGTAAGATCGCCATCAGCAGTTATAGTAAGCAATGGATCTACTGGAGTTTGCACAGCATTAGTTATTGTAAGTGTACTGCCTGTTCCCACAACATTCACGGTAGTTGCCTGTGAAAATATCTCGCTTGCAAAGCATAATGCCATTAATAAAATAAAATGTTTGTACATGTTCATCTTTTAAAAAATTTAATCTAATTTGCCTGTTTGCTCTCCATTTTTGACGTTTTAAAAACCTTATATGGAATAAAAAAACATACAAGATTTTATAAAACGATACTAATGGGAGTACTAATAATAAAAATCAAATTGAATTCTATCACTTGTGGATAAGGCATATGCTCCATTATTAGCTGGCACATATGTTAATGTCGTTCCACTTACACTATAAGCACTATTACTTATTCTAATCCCGTTGATATACATTTTCACCCTACTATCTGTAGATGGTGTTTGTGTTAATGTAAAACTTGTTTGACTTGCTGTTGCACTAAACTCGTCTGCTACTTCTCTTACCGGAACTGCTACAGAAGGTGTACTCCAACTTAAAATACCACTACCATTAGTTTGCAATACTTGGTTTACTGTACCATCTGTATTAGGTAAAGTTATAGCTCCAGTTGTAAGTTTTCCATTTGTTATAACATCGGTTACACTTGTATTTCCTAATTGAATCGAGTTACTTGCAGATACTATGGCTCCATTTCCAACAGCAGTTGCATTTGTTAAAGCACCACTAGTAACATCAGCATCATAGCCAATTATTAAATTGTAATCTCCTGTTGTTATCGTATTTCCAGAACGGTACCCTAAGGTAATATTACCTTCTCCGCCATTGTTGTTTCTACTAGACTCATTTCCTAATGCAATATTGTTGCTTCCTGTAGATTCCTCATACAATGCACCTCTTCCCAAAACAATATTATTAGACCCACTATTACCTTGTCTGTATGCTAGTGTTCCTAAAGCAATATTATCAGACCCGGAAGTTCCTTGATAGTTAGCACCATTACCTATAGCAATATTACTATCTCCTTCTGCTGCATTTCTATTTGTTGCGGTTCCTATAGCTACATTATTGCTTCCTGTTATAGAAAAACCGGCTTGAGTACCAATAGCTACATTATTTACACCTGACGAATTGGTAACTAGTACATTAGTCCCCATAGCTGTATTAGAAGCCACACCATTTCCTCCTGAACCAAATATAGTACCTCTCGCTACTATATTAGAACTAAATGTTTTTGTTCCTGCAATCGTTTGATTGGTTGTTAAGTCTACAAAGTTTTTTGTTGCTGACCCTGTACCTCCATTTGCTAAAGGTAAAACACCACTATAAGCTGTGGCTGTTGTGGAAGGCGTTGTCCATGTTAAGATTCCACTGCCATTGGTTTGTAACATTTGATTTGCTGTACCATCTGTATTTGGTAAAGTGATCGCTCCAGTTGTAAGTTTTCCACTTGTTATAATATCGGTTACACTTGTATTTCCTAATTGAATGGTATTATTTGCAGTAACAATTGCTCCATAACCTAGTGCGGTAGAATTGGTTTGGTTATTTGCTAAGACATTTGCCGTAGTTCCTATAATAGTATTATTAGACCCCGTAGTTAAAACATCACCAGACCTTTGCCCCACACCAATGTTATTACTACCTATAGTATTGATTAAAGATTGATTTCCAATAGAGGTGTTAGAAACACCTGTTTGCAGTGCCATCATAGACTCCGCGCCCACAGAAGTATTCCCTGACCCAGTAGTTAAACCTACTAAATTACTGTAGCCAACACTAGTGTTATTATCAAAACTTACACCTACGTAATTTAACATAGCGCTTTGTCCTATAGCAGTATTTCTATGTCCTGTGCTGACTCCATTTAAAGCATTTCCTCCAACCGCAGTATTACTACTTCCACTTGCATTTCCGACACCGATAATCGTTCCATTAAAAGACGCATTAGAACTAAAAGTTTTAGTGCCTGAAATACTTTGGTTCGTAGTTAAATCTACAAAATTTTGAGTTGCTGATCCTGTACCTCCATTAGCTATAGGTAAAACACCACTATATGCAGTTGCTGTTGTGGAAGGGGTATTCCATGTTAATACACCACTTCCATTAGTTTGTAATACCTGGCTAGAAGCACCATCACTATTCGGCAACGTGTAAGCCGTTGGAACACCTACTTTAGCCGTATTTGCAACAATTGCATTTGCTTGCCCAACAGTGACACCAGTTTTTGCGGTATTTAATGCTATCGCTGCTGTATTCGTTGCTATATTAGTTGTATTTGCAGCTATATTTCCGTTTGCTGTGGCTATCGCAGTGTTCGCTGAAGTTTCATTGGCATCTACGTCCGATTGTACTCCTGCTATGGCGGTGTTCGCTGAAGTTTCATTGGCATCTACGTCCAATTGCACTCCTGTTATGGCGGTGTTTGCTGCTGTTTCATTGGCATCTACATCGGCTTGTACCGCATTGATGTTATTTTGTAAGGTTACATCTGCAGCATCACTTGCGATTTCGTTGGCGTCTACGTCCGATTGTACTCCTGTTATGGCGGTATTTGCTGCGGTCTCATTGGCATCTACATCGGCCTGAACCGTATCGATGTTGTTTTGTAAGGTTACATCAGCAGCATCGCTTGCGATTTCGTTGGCGTCTACGTCCGATTGCACTCCTGCTATGGCGGTGTTCGCTGCAGTTTCATTGGCGTCTATATCGGCCTGAACGGTATTGATGTTGCTTTGTAAGGTTACATCAGCAGCATCACTTGCGATTTCGTTGGCATCTACGTCCGATTGCACTCCTGCTATGGCGGTGTTTGCTGCGGTCTCATTGGCGTCTACATCGGCCTGAACCGTATCGATGTTGTTTTGTAAGGTGGTATCAGCAGCATCGCTTGCGATTTCGTTGGCATCTACGTCCGATTGCACTCCTGTTATGGCGGTATTTGCTGCGGTCTCATTGGCATCTACATCGGCCTGAACCGTATTGATGTTGCTCTGTAAGGTTACATCAGCAGCATCGCTTGCGATTTCGTTGGCGTCTACGTCCGATTGCACTCCTGTTATGGCGGTATTTGCTGCGGTCTCATTGGCATCTACATCGGCCTGAACCGTATCGATGTTGCTCTGTAAGGTTACATCAGCAGCATCGCTTGCGATTTCGTTGGCGTCTACGTCCGATTGTACTCCCGCTATCGCCGTGTTTGCTGTTGCTTCATTGGCGTCCACATCGGCCTGAACCACAGCTATAGCTAGGCTTGTTGTAGTTTCATTGGCATTAACATTGGCCTGAACCGTATCAATATTATTTTGCAGAGTTGTGTCGGCAGCATCACTTGCTACTTCATTAGTATCTACATCCGATTGAATTCCCTCTTCTGCCTGCTCCGCTCTGTTCTTTTCTACAATAATTGCTTCTGTATTATCAATGATGGCTTGAGCATTACTTCCTACTACTGGTTGAGGCATAAAAGTTAACTCCTGTTCGCTTAAAGGGGTGAAATGATTTCCGTTATTAGAAAAATCTATTTCTACCTTTAATTTTTTTGAAAACCCATGCCATGCTACATCGGCAAATTCGTTTGTACTTGTAGAAATACCATGGCCAATAAGAATATTTATCATACCATAAGCATCTGTACTTGTGTTATGATATTCTTGATATTCTTCATTATTAAATTCATCTAAAATAGTAAACTGAATCACAATATTACTATTTGCTAAAATATGTGTTTGCGCATTAGCTCCAGGAAGTTCCTTTATGTCTGGGTTTAAAATTACTGCTTGATAGCTTATACCAGGAGTTTGAGAAAAACCTTGAAAACCTGCTACAATTAATAAAAGTAATAGTGTTATTTTTTTCATAATATTAAGGGTTAAATTTTATTTATAATTTGGGCACTAAAATGGGTTCTATTGATTGACTCTGTTATTTTAATACGTAGATTAAGATGAGACATTCTTAAATAGTTTAATTAACACGCCAAAACTTATGATCTTACTTTTAATCTTTAATGATTCATTACCATTATGATCGGCTTGATTTAAGCTTTTTCCGAATATATATTCCGCATAAAAAGATAATTCGTCTGAAACCGGATACAAGAAACCTCCTCCTGTTTTAAAGCTAATCATAGCGCTGTCGAAATCTTCAATATTTTTAAGACTTATAATTTCATTATTTACACTTTGAGTACCTTGTAAAAGAAATCCAATAGAGGCCATTCCCTTTAAATACAATTGAATTTTATTAATGGTAAATAATCTATAATCTAAACTATAATCAAACTCTAAATAATTAACATTCCACTCCAGAATGCCTTCCAAAGTTTCATCACTTCCAATAGCTCCATATCCAGAATAACGAGCACCTAGAGATGTGTTTAATTTATTAGTTAAAAATTTCGTTCTATAGCCCATGGCCAGAAAATTGTGAGACGTTGCCTGTAAATTATCTAGAGCTACACCTTGTGAATCTTTATAATTAAATGACGACGACGTTTTTCCTGTTTCCAAATACAATTGTTGAGCTGTCGCCACTGTAGATAGAATAAAGAACAATATTAAGTAAGTTACATTTTGTGTTTTCATCTTTTGGTTGGTCATTAAGGGTTAGAAAGTATTTAATCGATTTCTATTTTTTAATAATTTTTGTTACGAACTGCTTAGTATTGGCGATAACTTTTAAAATGTAACTTCCAGAAGGCAAAGCGTTTAATTTTACATCTACAAGTTGATTTTCTTGATAACTCTTTGAGGTAATAAAACGTCCAGAAACATCAAATACAGTTATGTCGACCTTACCACTAACCTTTTCTTTAAAGGCTATAGAAAGTTGTTTGTCAAAGGGATTGGGGAAGACAGTTAACTGAAGTCCTAATGGAATATTCTTATCTGTTATTTTAGCCAATACGTTTGGTTGGATAAAGCCTTGACGAAGTATATAATTATTATTAATGTATGTTCCAATAACACTAGACTGTCCAACACTTTCCTGAATCACGAATGTTTCACCGCCATTCTCTGAAACACCTGACGTTCCAGATCTACCTATAGTGGACCTTACTAAATAATCTGATTGTGATAAAACCTGTTGTTGAAAAATACAGATAAAACATATTAATAGAACTAGTTTCATAATGATAAGGTTAATTGGTTATTGTAAAATTTTATTTTCGTAATGTAGTTGGTTAGCTACGAAACAAACATAATCATAAAATTGTATTTCATCGATAAAAAAATACATTTAATCGATATTTTAATCAAATCAGTAAGAATTTATGTATTTCAATAACATAAATACTTCTTGAAAAAACAAAATATTCCTACATGAACAAGTTTAAAGAAGTAAATCGGATGGTTTTATTTGTCCATACAAAAAAAGAAAGAGGTCATAAAAGTCAGGGCAGCCTCATTTTTATTTGGATAGATATAGGTGGTAGAAAAAAATTCAAATACGCAATTCTCAGAGCGTTAAAAAACCGTAAAATTTAATTATTGAATTTTATTTAATTGATAAATATCAAACTTTTAATCTTAGTTTCTTTTATTTATGTAGAAAAAACAGTGTTAATTCGCTATTATTGTATTACTAATCGTTCAAATTAAGTGATAGAAGCATTTTTATTTTTGTTTACTGGCATTATTGGTGTAGTTACCCTTATATTAATGATAAGCTCCTATCGTACTAATCCTTTTTACAATGCGTTTCTATTCATTATTATTGTAATAATTTCTATTCGCTTTCTAATACATGGTAGTTATGAACTCCAAATACAAAATACTTTTAAACCAGACAAAGGAGCCATTTCTTTGTTGTATTTAGTTATCGTTCCCTGCTTTTATTTGTATCACAAAAATCTCGCCTTTGAAAGTAGAACTTATAACCTTAAAGATTTAAAACATCTTATATTTATTGGGTTTCTTTATTTCATAAATACTAATGCAACCATTCAAGGTAGTTTTTTATTCCATTATGGGATGATCACTAATCTTGTACTTATATGTCTATTTGTTGCTTATTATGTCATATCCATATTCAAAATATTAAGCAAGAAAATATGGTTTAAAAAAGACCTTCCTATTAATAGTAAGCACTTTAATTTAGTTAAAAACTGGACTATTTATTTGTTTACCATTAATATATTGGGAGCCATCGCTGTATTAAGTTCCATTTATACTGAAATTAATTCTGAACAAAGCCCATCCGGGAAGTCTATGGCTGCTGTTTTATTACTTTTTTGGTTATTTATCTATTTTAAAATTTTAACTTCTCCGGAAATATTATATGGTTTACCTATACTTAATAAAAAGCTTATTAAATTCAATACAGTAAAAATTGAGAATAGTAAAATAGAAGCACCAACAAAAGATAATTGGATATTAG
Source organism: Flavivirga spongiicola (assembly GCF_030540825.1). Classification (NCBI taxonomy): domain Bacteria; kingdom Pseudomonadati; phylum Bacteroidota; class Flavobacteriia; order Flavobacteriales; family Flavobacteriaceae; genus Flavivirga; species Flavivirga spongiicola. The sequence goes on along the minus strand of NZ_JAUOEO010000001.1, from coordinate 3,089,736 downwards.
AAACTAATTCACAAATGAGTACTCAAGATTTAAAGCTACATAATAAAATTCAATCGAACATTAACAACTATATTACTGAAATAGATGCACTAAGTTCTAAATCATATATCTTCAGAGATCCTAAAGTTTCTATCTCTGATATATCAAATAAACTTAATGTTCCTGCTAGCCATATTGTTTATTTATTTAAATATCATTCTAACAGCTCTTTTTCAGAATATAGAATGTATAGTAGAATTCAAGATTGCCTTACTTTAATAGAGAATGATTATTTAAAAACCAATACCTTAGAATCTTTAGCATACAAAGTAGGGTTCTCTTCTTATAATCCTTTCTTTATAGCTTTTAAAAAAATAACATCTTTATCTCCCCTAGATTATATAAGCACAATAAAGAAGCAACCAACTTCTTAGAACAATAGCCTAGGTATTTGAGATTGGAGCTTATTTATCTTAGCCTCCAAATTTTGAAGAAATCGTTGATGAGCTTCAGACTCTGGGTTAAACGGTTTATGCTGAAGTCCTTTTTGAATCGTATCAATCTCTTCCATAACATTTAATGCTTCATTAGAAATCCAAACTTTTAAAAACTTCTCCCAAATGTAAATGATAGCTGTTTCGCTAGGATGAACCATATCATCTTTATAAAAACGATAATCGCGAAGCTCGTCCATCATAATTTCATAGGAAGGAAAATAGAACGATTGACGATTGACGATTGACGATTTTTGATTTATGAACTGATGAATGGCCGAAATTAAATGTGCTTTACTCCATGTATTCTCAATAAAACCATCTTTTATATGACGTATAGGCGATACGGTGAAAATGATTGACGCTTTAGAATTCACACTTCTAATTGAGCTTACTATTGATGCTATTGATTTAGAAATTTCATCAACCGAAAGCAATTCCTTTGTAAATTGTTTTTGTGGAATTTTATGGCAATTCGCAACAATTTCCTTGGTATTTACAGAGCGATATACCCAAGCTGTCCCTAAAGTAATAACGACATGTGTTGATTCCTGTATTTGTTGATTCGTTGACTTGATGTTTCTATTTAAATCATCTAACAACCTTTCTTTAGAGGCATTACTCAACTTTGAATGCGTGCTATAGCAATGCCATTGCTCATTATGAAAAAAAACTGCTTCTTCTGAATAGACCTTTTCATTTATAGCATGGGTTATTAAATTTTCAATGGCTTTGGGGTGAAATAAAATACCAAATGGGTTTTGAGTATTTTGAAATTTGAAATAGTCTAATTTATTACCAATGTTTTCTACAAAGCATGAACCAATTAATAGCAGATTAGATTTGTAGTCTATTGGATTTTTAGACTGTTTTTCTAATGGTATTTTTGTTTGTAGTTTCATCAATTTTCTCGTAAAGAGTCAAAAAACACTATATTTTCTTCTTTCTCGCGAAGGCGCTAAGTCGCAAAGTAAAAGGTCATTTCACCTATTATAAACCATTAACTATTCTGGTTATTCCTGTTTTTATTAAAGGACTATTGAAATTAATTAATAGCCCAAGTTTTAATCCTGATAGTTTTAGATATGTCAATAATTGTTTAGGATGGACAGGGTGAATCTCTTGTACTGATTTGATTTCAATTATAACCTTGTCCTCTACAATTAAATCAGTCCTAAATCCCAAATCTAATGTTTTATTTTTCCAAACAACTGGCAATTGCTTTTGACGCTCTACTTTAAATCCTTTTTCAGTTAATTCAGAAAATAAAACCTCTTCATAAACAGACTCTAATAATCCTGGGCCTAAATTAACATGAATATGATAACAACAATCAACTATTTTTGTAGCTAAATAATTCTCAAAAAGTTGTTCTTTTTTATCCATAAAACTTTGCGTCTCCGCGCCTTTGCGAGATCAGTTCAAAATAATTCTTAACCTCTACGCCGTCTTTGCGAGGCTAACTCAAATACTCCCTAGCTTTTGCTAATGCCTCATCTATCCCAGCAGGATTCTTACCACCTGCGGTTGCAAAAAATGGTTGGCCGCCTCCGCCGCCTTGGATATACTTTCCAAGTTCTCTAACTACTAGCCCCGCATTTAGTTCTTTACTTACTACTAGTTCTTTTGAGATATAACAAGACAACAACGCTTTTCCGTTTTGCTCAGCTCCGAATAACAGAAATAAATTATCAAACTGACTACCCAACTCAAAAGCAACGTCTTTTATTCCGCCTGCATCTAAATCTATTTTTTTTGCTAAAAACTGAATCCCATTAACATCTTGCAATTCGTTTTTAAGCTCTCCTTTTATATTTTTGGCTTTGTCTTTTAATAAAGTTTCTATCTGTTTTTTAAGGTTAGTATTTTCCTCTTGCAGATTCTGAAGTGCTTTTACAGGTTCTTTTGCATTGTTAAGCAAATCTCTCATTTCAAAATAAGCACGATTATTTTCAAAATAAAAATCTTTGACAGCATCATTAGTAATGGCTTCAATTCGACGAATCCCTGCTGCTACTGCACCTTCAGATACTATTTTAAAATGCCAAATATCAGCAGTATTTTTAACGTGTGTTCCTCCACAAAGCTCAATAGATTGTCCAAAACGAATAGCACGAACCGTATCGCCATACTTCTCGCCAAATAAACTCATAGCACCGTCGGCTATAGCCTCTTCTTTAGGAATATTTCGTTTTTCCATTAAAGGTAATTTTCCTGCAATCCTGGCGTTTACAAAATTTTCAACATCTCGTAGTTCCTCAATAGTTAGTTTCGAAAAATGAGAAAAATCGAATCGTAAATATTTCGAGTGCACGGCGCTTCCTTTTTGCTCTACATGTGTACCTAAAACTTCTCTTAAAGCTTGGTGCAATAAATGAGTAGCGGTATGGTTACACTCCGTTCTATAGCGTTGTTTTGAATCCACAACTGCTTTAAACGGTTCTTCAATATGTTTCGGTAAATTTTTAGCAAAATGAATAATTACATTGTTTTCTTTCTTCGTGTCTAGAATATAAATAACATCGCCATGTGTATCTTCTAAATATCCTTTATCTCCCACTTGTCCGCCTCCTTCTGGATAAAATGGAGTTATGTTAAATACCAATTGATACATTTCCCCTTCCTTTTTAGAAATAATTTTTCTATATCGGGTTAATTTAACATGGGCCTCAAGTGTATCATAGCCTATAAATTCTTCCTCTGCATCATCAAATAAAATAGTCCAATCATCCGTTGACATCTCACTGGCCGCACGCGAACGGTCCTTCTGTTTTTGAAGCTCAGCATTAAAACCTTTCTCATCAAGTTTTAATTCTTTTTCACTTAAAATAAGAGCCGTTAAATCTATTGGAAAACCATAAGTATCGTATAATTCGAAAGCTTTTTCTCCTGATACTGTATCTCCTTTTGTTTCTTCAACAATTCTGTTTAGCAACACTAAACCTTGATCTAATGTTCTTAAAAACGATTGTTCCTCTTCTTTAATAACATTTTCAATAAGTTGTTTTTGAGCTTTCAATTCAGGGAAAGCGGTTCCCATTTTCTTACTCAAGATATCAACTAACCTATAAATGAATGCTTCTTTTTTTCCTAGAAATGTAAAACCGTAACGTACAGCACGGCGTAAAATTCTACGAATAACATAGCCTGCCCCAGTATTACTAGGTAGCTGCCCATCAGCTATAGAGAATGCTACGGCTCTAACATGATCGGCTATGACACGAATGGCAATATCGATCTCTTCAATCTTACCATATTTCTTTTTAGTAATCGTTTCTATTTCCCGAATTAAAGGCGTAAAAACATCTGTATCATAATTAGATTGAACGCCTTGCAATACCATACACAAACGTTCAAATCCCATGCCTGTATCAATATGTTTATCAGGAAGGTTCTCTAAGCTACCGTTTGCTTTCCGATTATATTGCATGAAAACCAAATTCCAAATTTCTACAACCTGTGGATGGTCTTGATTTACTAAATCTTTTCCTGAAACTTTTGCTTTTTCTTCAGCAGAACGAATATCAACATGTATTTCACTACAAGGACCACAAGGCCCCTGCTCTCCCATTTCCCAAAAATTATCTTTTTTATCGCCTTTTAAAATACGGTCTTCAGCAATGTATTGTTTCCAAAAATCGTAAGCTTCTGTATCCATTGAAAGATTATCTGCATCATCACTTCCTTCAAAAACAGTGACATATAATATATCTTTATCAATACCGTAAACTTCCGTTAATAACTCCCAGGCCCAGGCAATAGCTTCTTTTTTAAAGTAATCTCCAAAACTCCAATTACCAAGCATCTCAAAAAGCGTATGATGGTATGTATCATAACCAACTTCCTCTAAATCGTTATGTTTCCCCGAAACACGTAAACATTTTTGAGAATCGGAAATGCGGCTATTTTTTGGTTGTGCATTTCCTAAAAAATATTCTTTAAAAGGGGCCATTCCAGAATTTACAAACATTAATGTAGGGTCATCCTTTAAAACCATAGGTGCAGATGGGACAATACTATGTTTTTTTTCTTCAAAAAAACTTAAAAACTTCGAACGTATGTCTTGTGACTTCATGTATTCTTATTAAAACCTTGTTTCTGTTAAATTCTTTTTAATGAAATGGTTAACTGCCCAGTCAAGCTGAGCACATGTTTTTATAATTGGCTGTAAAATGTCTTTTCATCCCCACATCTTGTCTTTTTATTACTCCGTAACGATGCTATGCAGCTCTAAAAAGCCTTCATTTGGGAATAAAATTACTATTTTTCACTTCAATCAAAAAAGTTTAAACCACTTCAATTAGAAACAATTTTTATATTTACTCTTATTATTTATTTTTAAATTTAGGGCATCGTCAACCTACAATGAGAAATAATCGTAAATGATTATAATAATTTTTTGTAGGTTTGTCCGTTTGCATATAAAATGCAATGATTGAAATAACCACAATTTAGTTGCAAAAATAGTATAATTTAAGACATGAGTAAGGTAAAATATTATTACGATTCTGAATCGCTTTCTTACCGAAAAATAGAGCGAAGAAAAAGGACCACTTTTAAGTATGCTTCCTTTTTTATTTTAGGTTGTACTTTTTTCTCTTTTATCATTGTTTTTATCGCAAGTCAATATATTGAGTCGCCAAAAGAAAAAGCCTTAAAAAGAGAGTTACAGAATACACAATTACAATTCGAATTGCTTAATAAAAAAATGTCTGAAGCCGAAACTGTTTTAGCAAACATAGAAGATAGAGATAATAATATTTATCGTGTTTATTTTGAAGCCAATCCGATACCTGAAGCGCAACGTAGGGCTGGATTTGGTGGTATTAATAGATACAGAGATTTAGAAGGATTCGATAATTCTAAATTAATAATAGAAAGTAATAAACGTCTAGACATATTACAAAAGCAAATTGTGGTACAGTCTAAATCTCTTGATGAAATAGCCATATTAGCAGAGGAAAAAGAAAAGATTTTGGCTGCCATTCCTGCCATACAACCTGTAAGTAATGAAGATTTAACTAGAATGGCTTCAGGTTATGGTATGCGATCTGATCCTTTTACCAAAGCTCGAAAAATGCACTGGGGTATGGATTTTACCGCACCAAGAGGCACACCTATTTATGCTAGTGGTGATGGGGTCGTTGTTCGTGCCGATTCTGGGTCTAGCGGTTATGGTAAACATATACGAATTGATCACGGTTTTGGATACATCAGTTTATATGCACATATGTATAAATATAATGTGAAAAAAAATCAAAAGGTTAAACGTGGTGATTTAATTGGTTTCGTGGGTAGTACAGGTCGTTCTGAAGCGCCTCACTTACACTATGAAATTTTTAAAGATGGTGCACGTATTAACCCTATAAATTTCTACTATGGCAGTTTAACTGCTGAAGAGTTTAACAAACTATTGGAGCATGCTTCTTTAGAAAATCAATCTCTGGATTAATGCATATAGATTTACCTGAAAAACGCTATTACGGTATTGGTGAAGTAGCCAAAGCATTTAATGTTAACACCTCTTTAATTCGTTTTTGGGAAAAAGAATTTGATGTCCTGAAACCAAAGAAAAATGCTAAAGGCAATCGTAAGTTCACCCCTGTAGATATAAAGAATCTTAAATTTATTTATCACCTTGTCAAAGAGCGTGGATTTACTCTTGAAGGTGCAAAAACTCATTTAAAAGAAGATAAAAAAGATACACTTTCTAATTATGAAATTATAAGCAAGTTGGAAGATGTGAGAAATCAACTAATCAAAATAAAACAACATCTTTAAGAATTGACCGCTATAACTAAAAAATGCATTTAATTATGTAACATTTTTTAAAATTAAGTGTCTCATAAGAGTAACCATTAACACATTATATTAAACTAATTTATTATGAAGAAATTTTTACCATGGATCGTCATAGGAATTCTTGTAATTGGTCTATATTCTTGGGGAAAAGGATTTAACAATACTGCTGTTGATCTTAATGAAAATGTAAAAGAAGCTTGGGGAAATGTCCAAACATCTTACCAACGTAGAAATGATCTTATAGGCAATTTAGTTAATACTGTTAAAGGTGCTGCAGATTTTGAAAAAAGTACCTTAACAGCGGTTATTGAAGCTCGTGCTAAAGCAACTTCTATAAGTATTGACCCATCAAATGTTACACCGGAACAATTGGCACAATACAATCAGGTTCAAGGCGGCTTGAGTGGTGCTTTAAAAAGTTTATTAGTAACTGTAGAACGCTATCCAGAATTAAAAGCAAATCAAAATTTCTTAAAGCTGCAAGATGAATTAACCAGTACAGAAAACACTATTCAAACTGCAAGAACACGTTATAATGAACAAATAAAACCATATAACATACACGTAAATAGGTTCCCTAATTCCATACTTGCTGGTATATTAAATTTTAATGAAAAGCCATACTTTGATGCTGAAGTGGGAGCAGAAAAACCTGTTGATGTAGAGTTCGATTTTAATTAAAAGTACATGTCAAAAATAGAAGATTTCCTTTCTAAAGAAGAAGAACAGGAAATCGTTGAGGCTATTAGAATAGCTGAACAAAATACTTCTGGAGAAATTAGAGTTCATATTGAAAAAACATCAAATGGAGATGTTTTTAATCGTGCTATGGAAGTTTTTCATTATCTTAAAATGGACAATACTAAAGAACAAAACGGTGTTTTAATTTATGTTGCTGTTGAGGATAAAACCTTTGTTATATATGGAGATAAAGGCATTAATGATGTGGTGTCTAATAACTTCTGGGATAGCACAAAAGATCTTATGCAATCACATTTTAAAAATGGCAACTTTAAAAAAGGGATCTCCGAAGGTGTTTTAAAAGCTGGTAAACAGTTAGAAACTTATTTCCCCTGGCAGCATGGTGATGTTGATGAATTATCTAATGAAATTTCTAAAGGATAAGTTTTAAGTATGCAGCCTTCAATCTTCATTTTTCAATCATTTTCCAAAACAAAAAGTCTTATCATTGCTTTAATAATAACGCTTTCCTCTTTTGTTAATTCTTATGCGCAATTTGACATTCCTAAAAAACCCAAATTTCAAACAAGTGTTTATGATTATGTTAATTTGCTTTCCTCTTCTCAAAAAAACAATTTAGAACAAAAACTTGTTAAATACTCAGACACTACTTCTACTCAAATAGTTATTGCTATAATAAGTACAACGAAAGGTGAAAATATTGGCTTATTAGCGCCACGATGGGGACACAAATGGGGTATTGGGCAAGCTAAAGAAGATAATGGTGTGTTTGTTTTATTAGCCAGAGACGATCGAAAAATCTGGATTTCTCCTGGTTATGGCGTTGAACACAAGTTAACAGCAGGTATTACAGGTGAGATCGTTAGAAATATTATAATTCCAGAATTTAAACATGGTGACTATTATAGCGGATTAAACAAAGGGGCTGATACTATTTTTCAAGTTTTAAATGGTGAATATAAAGGTTCTCGCAAAAAATCATCAGATAATGGTTTCCCAATTGGGTTAGTATTTATTCTCATTTTTATTTTTATCATCATCCTCATTTCTATTTCTAAAAATAGACGTGGCGGCGGTGGCGGTGGCAATAGATCTAATGGTATTGATATTTTAGAAGCTATCATACTTAGTAATATGGGGCGTGGTAGTTACAATCGAGGTTCATCTAGTGGTTGGGGCGGAAGTTCATCAGGAGGTGGAAGCTTTGGCGGGGGCGGTTTTGGAGGTGGCTTCGGTGGCGGGGGCTTTTCTGGCGGTGGCGCTGGAGGAAGCTGGTAGTTAAAATTCTAAAAAGCCATTATCTCTAATCTCTCCTTTAGCTCCTAGAGTATTAAACTTCCAACAAAAGACCATAGTAATACTATTTGCTGAGACAATTATATTTTAAGTTCTATTTTACAACTTTAGATTTGTTATTCATTGTATTAATCTTATCCGTTATAGCCGCCTCTATTATATCTTCCTCTATTCATTTTCATTCCACCCATTTTATTTAGTTTCCAGCTAAAATTTAACATAAAATAACGTTTTAAAATATTACTTTGGGAATCTTGAATATAATCAGCGCTCGCAATACGTCTTGCATTTGTATTTTGATTAAGTAAATCGTAAACCTTTAGAGTTAAAGTGCCTTTTTCTTTAAGCATAGAATAAGAAACAGTAGAATTCCAAAACCAAGAGCTTTTTTGAAACCCCGGAGCTACGTTTGGATTATAATTAAAACTAATATCATTTCGCCAATCTATTTTTTTAGAGGCTGTTGTTGTTGTTCTTATACCTAATCCATGAGTTAAAAATTTCTGGTCTTGAAAAGCATCAATATCAAAAGCGGTTTCGTTATAGGACAATCTATAGTTAGGTGATAATTCTAATACTTCATCCCAACTAAAAGTGACTTCTGCATTTGGACTAAATGATAGATTTTGAGATGCATACTTTACGTCGTTGTTAAAATTAATTACTTTATTGAAACCGCTTCTAAAACCTAAACGATATCTAATCGTTTTTGATGTATCTATTTTTATAGATTTATTTAATGAAGCATATGCATTTAAATTATAATTTCCATTTACATTAGTATAAGTCGTTCTTCTTATTAAATCTTCATCAATACTAGTTTTACTAGCTATTTGATTATCTGTAAAGTTTGCATTTACAGTGGCAAAAACACCTGTACGTTCCTGAAAATTAAACTTTCTATACCTTAAATTAAATCTGTGATTATTAGCTGGGTCTAACTCTGGGTTACCTTTTATAATATTTAAAGGGTTACTAACATCTTCAAAAGTTTGCAATTGTGAAAGCTCTGGTGAATTGTTCCTTAGATTATAACGAAATCTCAATGACTCTGTTTTACTAAAACGATAATTAATATATGCACCTAATTCTAATGCTTTAAAATCTTGTTTGCCACTTAACTGTTCTCTTAATTTATCTGTATTATCTAATGTTCTTAATATGTGGCTTGAACTTAAACTTGAAGTAAATTTTTCTTTTTTATAGGTAAGCTCAACCCCAGTTGTACTATTGGTATTTACATATTTAAAGTCTGAACTTAAATCTTCATTAATAAAATCATTATAATCTTGTGTAACCTCATCAAAATCAAAAGTATTTCTTATGTTTTTCTGAGTATTCTTATTATAAGCATAAGAAGCATCTATGTATAATTCTTTCCCTATTATTGGTAATCTGTACTTTAAACCTAACCTTAGGTTATCCGTTTCCACATTTCCATCAACTATTTGATTTCTAACTATACTATTTTGAAGAACATTTTCCATAGTAGTAGGATTGTATTCAAAAAAGTCTGTTCTTGAATCTAGATTGCTATCAGATTTATTTGATCCTATAGTATTAGACATATTAAGTCTTAAAAAAGAACCATTATTTCCAAAACGCTTTGTAATATCAAAATCACTATTAAATGACTTGTTGTTACCTTTATTTAATGAATATGAATTAGATTTATTTATTGTATCATTTTGCATATTTAAAGAAGTTTCATCTCTTAATGAGTTCCTTTCATTTTTAGAATAGTTAAATGATGATGCCACATTAATATAAAATGTAGAATCAATCTTTATTTCGAAGTCAAGGTTAGCCTTATGATTTTTATTATCTCTTAACGAAGACGATAAAGAATTAGAAAAATATCTGGAATCTGGTAAAATATTTTCTCTCTCTGTTATAGTTTTACTCTCTGTATTACTTTCAGAATAAAAATAATCTCCAGAAATATCAATCATTTCACTCAATGAATTACTAAAATTAGCTCCTGTATTTTTTGAAGTTGTAATTCCGTTACTGCCTCCTCTTTGTCGTCTATTAAAATTTCCAAGCTCCCCAAAACTAAACCCTGGTGAGTTAATATTATTACCTCCAACTAAGACACTAAGTTGTTTTTCTTTCTTAAAAGAATTTAACATTCCAGAAAACTCGTATCTGTCGTTTGTACCAATTCCAGCAGCTATTTTCCCAAAAAGACCTTTATTATTTTCTTCTTTTATAGTAAAATTTATTGTTTTACTTATTTTCTCCCCTTCTTCTCCCGCGAATGCTTCCGCTTTAGTTCTTGTATCTGTAATTTGAACTTTTCTAATCATTTCTTTAGTTAAATTCCTAGTTGTAATAGTTGGGTCGTTGCCAAAAAAAGGTTTCCCGTTAACTAATACTTTATCTACATCTTTTCCATTAACTTTAATTTTCCCATCCATATCAACCTCTAACCCTGGAAGTTTTTTTAATAAGTCCTCGACATTAGCATTCTTTTTAGTTTTAAAAGAGTTGGCATTAAACTCTAGTGTATCCTTCTTTATAGTTACAGGTGCTACGCTAGTTATTATAATTTCATCTAAAGCACTTGTATCTGTTTTAAGAATGACATTTCCTAAATCTATTTTCCTTTCACTTAAACTCACTGTTTTTTTAATAGTCTCATACCCAACATACGACACAAATAAATTTAAAGACACTTCTTTAGTTTCATCTTCTAATACGAACTTCCCATTTTTATCAGAAATTGTATAGCCAACCAAAGTACTATCTTTAATTCTTTCAACATGAATAGTGGCGGCTTCTAAAGGTAATTTTTCTGTCTCAGAGATTAAAGTTCCAGAAATTTCAAATGTTTTAGACTGAGAAAAGGTTAATCCAACACAGAGCAATACAGCAATAAAGAAGAAATTTTTTTTCATGTCACTAAGGAGCTTAAAATATGAAGGACGAAGATATCCTTGATATTAAAAAAAGACTCTTAATGAAAGCATAAAATATTGCTAAAAAAATGTTATTATTTTTTACGCATATACACACTAATAGGCACTCCGTTAAAATCGAAGTGTTCGCGAAGTTTATTTTCTAAAAAACGTTTATAAGGGTCTTTTACGTATTGTGGTAAGTTACAGAAAAACGCAAATTGTGGTTGCGGTGTTGGCAACTGCATAATGTATTTAATCTTTACAAATTTAGCCTTATAAGCCGGTGGTGGGTAGTTTTCTATAATAGGAAGTAAGACATCATTAAGCTTACTCGTTTTTATTTTTTTAGAACGGTTTTTATAAACCTCAACAGCTGTTTCTATGGCTTTAAAAATACGTTGTTTAGTTAAAGCTGAAATAAATATAATAGGAACATCTACAAAAGGTTCCATTTGTTGTTTAATAGCCTTTTCGTATTCTTTCATTGATTTGTGGTCTTTCTCTACCAAATCCCACTTATTAACCAAAATAACAATACCTTTTCTATTTCGTTCTGCTAACCAAAATATATTTTGTACCTGCCCATCAAAACCACGTGTGGCATCTAAAACTAACAAACAAACATCGGCATGTTCGATAGCTCTAACACTACGCATTACCGAGTAAAACTCTAAATCTTCTTTTACTTTCGATTTTCTACGTATTCCTGCTGTGTCAACTAAATTGAACTCAAAACCAAAACGGTTATATTTTGTATCAATAGAATCTCTTGTGGTTCCTGCTATATCTGTTACTATGTATCTATCTTCACCTATTAACGCATTAATAAATGATGACTTCCCGGCATTAGGACGACCTACAACTGCAAAACGCGGTAACTCATCCTCTACCACTTCTTCCTTTTCTGGTAATGCTTCAACTAAAGCATCTAATAATTCTCCTGTGCCACTTCCATTTATACTTGCAACGCTATAATATTCTCCTAACCCTAACGAATAAAACTCAACAGCATCTTCTGAACGTTTTGCATTATCAACTTTATTAACTACCAAGAATACTGGCTTACTTACTTTTCTAAGTAAATTAGCAACATCCTCATCCATACCGGTAACACCATTTTCGACATCTACCATAAAAATAATAGCATCTGCTTCATCAATAGCTAATTCAACCTGTTTATCAATTTCAGCTTCAAAAACATCATCACTCCCTAATACATAGCCACCAGTATCGATAAGAGAAAACTCTTTTCCATTCCAATCACTTTTACCATAATGACGGTCTCTTGTAACACCACTCACAGCATCAACAATGGCTTCTCTTCGTTGTATTAAACGATTAAAAAAAGTTGATTTCCCTACATTTGGCCTTCCTACTATAGCTACTATATTGCTCATAATCTAAAAAATGATATGTATGAGGTTGTCTAAAAAGTCTTTATAATTTGATTTGTCAGGTTGAGCTTGTCGAAACCGATATTGATTACCAGTAATTTAAAAATATTTCGACAGGCTCAATATGACATCAAACTTACTTTTTAGACAGCTTCATTTATTTATATTCCTCTTTTGAAATATTTTGCAAAAATAGGAAATATAGTCTACTCAAAGTGTTTTTTATAAAGATTAAAACTATTTATGTTTTTTAGAAAAAAACAGTAATTTACTGTACGAAGTAGTTTAAACTTTTTATAATTGACTGCAAAATGCCCTTTCATTCCCACATTTTGTCTTTTTCTTACTCCATAGCGATGTTATGCAGCTCAAAAAAGCCTTCATTTGGGAATAAAATTACTATTTTTCGCTTCAATCAAAAAAGTTTAAACCACTTCTACTTAAAATATTGATGACATGCCAACAACTAATGACGTTGTTTTAAGACCTCGATTTAAAATTGAGCTTAGTACAAATAACCAATCTGTTTTAAAAGATTTTGAAGATTTAAAATCTAATCAATCTGAGTTTATAGTAACGCGGTTAGACAATCATGTCTTTATTAAATTCCCTAAAGAAAAACAGCATTTTTGGTCGCCACAACTACATTTAGAAATCGATGAGATTGATGACAATTCAAGTTTATTGCATGGATTATTTGGTCCTAATCCTACAGTTTGGACGATGTTCATGTTTTTTCATTTTATAGTTGCAAGTTTATTTATAGCCTTTGGCATATGGGCATATACTAACTCGTCTTTAGATAAAAGCTATGCGATACAAGTAAGTTTAATGCTTTTGATGGTTGTTATTTGGATTGTTTTATACTTTGCTGGTAGTATTGGAAAAGCTTCCAGTAAAAATGAAATGCGTGCGTTAAATGATTTTATGAACCATGTTATAGAAAGTAAAAAAATGCACCAATCTTAAATTAACGCTATTCTATTAAGAAAAAAGTATTAGGTTTTTCTATTGATTGTAACCAAAACGTTTTAGTTGGTTTTGATTACTTCTCCAATTCTTATTCACTTTAACATAAAGTTCCAGATGGATTTGCTTACCAAAGAATTTTTCTAAATCTTTTCTGGCTTCAACCCCTACTCTTTTTAAAGCGCTTCCTTTATGTCCTATAATAATACCTTTTTGAGTCTCGCGTTCAACCATAATAACAGAACGAATTCTGATAATTTTCTCTTCCTCAAAAAATTCTTCAGTATCAACCTCAACAGCGTAAGGAATTTCTTTTTTATAATGAAGCAGAATTTTTTCTCTTATACTTTCATTTATAAAAAAGCGCTCTGGTTTATCTGTTAATTGATCTTTAGGATAAAATGGCGGAGATTCTGGAAGTAATTCTATAATTCTATTAAACGTTTCTTTTACTTGAAAACCTTCAAGCGCCGAAATTGGTATAATCTCGGCATTAGGCACTTTTTTTGCCCAAAGCTGCACTTGTGCTTCCAGTTGTTCTTGATCTGACCTATCAATTTTATTTAAAAGTAATAATACGGGTATTTTTGATGATGTAATCTTCTTAAAAAAAGCGTCATCTTTTAATGCTTGCTCTCCTATTTCTACCATATAAATTAACACATCGGCATCCTCAAAAGCAGATTTCACAAAGCCCATCATTGATTCTTGTAACTCATAAGCTGGCTTTATAATTCCCGGTGTGTCACTAAACAATACTTGAAAATCATCACCATTTACAATACCTAAAATCCTATGACGAGTGGTTTGCGCCTTCGACGTTATAATAGATAACTTCTCACCCACAAAGGCATTCATTAATGTAGACTTGCCTACATTAGGATTACCAATAATATTTACAAAACCTGCTTTGTGGCTCATATACTTTTTGTTTTCATTAGTGAACTCATCCAGATTTTCCCTTTTTCTTAAAAAACAAAAAATCAAGGTGAGTTCTGTGCAAAGTTACAATGTTTGTTCTTTACTACGCTATGAACTCATCTAGACTTTTTTATTTAAGTGAAAAGCCATGCTTTTGTAGCAAATCATAAAAAGTCAAGATGAGTTCAATCTATATACTTTAAAAACAAAAGAACAGGAAGCATATGCTTCCTGTTCTTTTGTTTTATAACGTTAAGTAAATTTTAAATTACTTAACTATTTCTAATAGCTCTACTTCAAAAACTAAAGCATCAAAAGGCTTAATTGTACCTCCTTGGCGCGGAAAAGCACCATATGCCAATTCCTGTGGGATGAAAAATTTATATTTAGAACCAGCTTTCATAAGTTGAAGTCCTTCTATCCATCCAGGTATCACTTGATTAACTCCAAACTCTGATGGCTTCCCTCTATCTACAGAACTATCAAATACAGTTCCATCAATTCTAGTCCCATGATAATGAACTTTTACTTTTGAAGTTGCTTCTGGAGTTTCCCCACTTCCTTGTTTTAAAACAATGTATTGTAAACCACTTTCAGTCGTTTCTACGCCTTCTTTTGATATATTTTCAGCTAAAAAGGTTTCGCCAGCAACTTTATTTTCTCCAAATTGCTCTTCAGCTTTTTTCAACGCTTCTTCTTTTTGTTTTTTTACTTTTTCTTGTTGCTGTTTTTGCATATAGGTTTGAATAATCTGCTGAACTTTAGCTTCTTCAATTAAAACATTTGAAGAATCAGACATATTAACATACCCTTGTATAAATAAATCTTTATCAAACTCAGTAAAACTAGCTTTTACATTTCTAGCGACATCCATTCCAATAGCATAACTAATGGAATCTAATTCTGTTTTTAATGATTTATTTGTAACACCATTCTTATTACATGAAACTACAAGTAAAGCAATTGTTACTAAGCTTAAAATTTTTATTGTTTTCATCTTTTTGTTTTAGTTATTTTAATTGATGCCAAAAGTAACAAATTTACACACATAAAAAAAAAGAAAAGTCTTCCTGAAGACAGGAAGGTTTTAAGTAATGTCTATACCAGTTATAGTTTTAATTAGCTTTTAACATCTTGAATAAGCCTAATAGAAAACCTTATTAATTCTTCTATTCTAGCATAATCAAACTGTCCGTTGGCATCTTTGGCTATTAACTTAGACCCCATTCCAACACAAGTAACACCAGCTTTAAACCAAGCTTCTATGCTTTCTTTTGTTGGAGACACCCCTCCTGTTGGCATGATACTTGTCCAAGGTTGCGGTCCCTTAATACCTTTTACAAATTGCGGTCCGTAAATATCTCCAGGGAATAATTTAACAATCTCACAGCCTAATTCTTCTGCTTTGGCTATTTCTGATAAAGTACCACAACCAGGAGACCACAAAACTTTTCTTCTATTACAAGCAATGGCTATATCTTCTCTTAAAACTGGTGTTACTATAAAGTTAGCTCCTAAGGCCATAAACCTTGATGCAGCAGCAGCATCCGTTACAGAACCAACACCCATGACCATTCCGGGCAACTCTTTAATTGCATATCTTACTAATTCACCAAAAACCTCATGAGCAAAATCACCTCGAGCGGTAAACTCAAGTAATCTAGCACCCCCGTCGTAACAAGCTTTTAATACTTTTTTACTTGCTTCTATATCACTATTATAAAACAAAGGAACCAATCCTGTGCTTTTCATAATTTCTGCTACTTCTAATCTTGTAAATTGTGCCATTTAAATGTGTATTTGTTTATATGTTTAGTTGTTTAATTCGTTGAATCGTTTATTCGTGTTAACCAATTAAACCCAAATAAACATATAAACGATTCAACGGTTAATTACTATCTAGCAACTCTTCCTGAAGCATCACCACCCATTAACTTTTCTACTTCACTAACGGTAACCAAGTTCGCATCTCCTTTTATTGTGTGTTTTAAACATGATGCAGCTACAGCAAAGTCTAAAGCATTCTGGTCATCTTCCGGGTATTTTAATAATCCATAGATTAAACCTCCCATAAATGAATCTCCACCACCTACTCTATCAACAATGTCTGTGATTTGGTACTGACGTGTTTCGTACATTTTCTTACCATCATATAAAACACCAGCCCAAGTATTATGAGACGCAGAAATAGAACCTCTTAATGTTGTAATAACTTTTTTAGCTCTTGGGAATTTTTCCATCATTTGCTGACAAACAGATAAAAACGCTTCAGCTTTAACGTCATGCCCTTGAGTTTGAACTGTAATACCTTCTGGTTTGATACCAAAGTGCATTTCTGCATCTTCTTCATTTCCTAATATAATATCACAATATGACGTTAATTCTGTCATAATAGCCTCTCTATGAGCATCATCACAGTACTTCCATAATTTTGCACGGTAATTTAAATCAGTAGAAATAGTTATGCCCTTTGCTCTTGCAGCTTTTACAGCTTCTAAGCATGCATTAGCAGCTCCTTGAGAAATTGCAGGAGTAATACCTGTCCAATGAAACCATTCTACACCTTCAAAAACAGCATCCCAATCAATCATACCGGATTCAATTTCTGAAATCGCAGAGTGCGCTCTATCATAAACGACTTTACTTCCTCTTGAAACTGCTCCAGTTTCTAAAAAATAAATACCTAAACGATCACCACCATAAACGATCTTATCTACACCAACGCCTCTTTTACGCATTTCCATCATAGCACACTCGCCAATATCATTTTTTGGTAAGCGTGTTACAAAATCTACAGAAACACCGTAATTAGCTAATGATACTGCTACGTTTGATTCACCTCCACCATAAATAGCATCAAAACTATTAGCTTGTGAAAATCTTAAAAATCCTTGAGGAGCTAATCTTAACATGATTTCTCCAAATGTTACTACTTTACCCATTGTTTAAATTCTTATTCTAGGTTAATTTATTTTTTTGCTTAAACGTTTAAGCAAGTATTTTAAAATATAATCAAAACCTAAAAAACACGACGATTTTGATTATAAAAACTAACGCAGTATATTTGCTTAAACGTTTAAGCAAATATATAAAAAAATTGAGTATCAAAAAGAAAACCACCATAAAAGATATTGCGAACGTTTTAAATATTTCTCCTGCTGCTGTTTCTAAGGCTTTACATAACGACTCTCGCATAAGTGAAAAAACTAAAAAAGCTGTAAAACAAGTTGCTGTAGACCTAAATTACCAACCAAACCATCTTGCTAGTGCTTTGAGGAAGGGAAAAAGTAATTTAGTAGGCGTCATTGTACCCAGAACAAATAGTCACTTTTTTTCTTCTGTGATCCAAAATATAGAAGAGGTTTTAAACAAGGAGGGGTATAACATTATAATTACCCAATCTAACGAATCCTATAAAAAGGAATGTGATAATATTGATACCTTATTATTTACACAGGTAGACGGCATTATCGCATCTATGGCAAACGAAACCATTGATTTAAAACACTACGAAAAAATTAAATCTAAAGGCATTCCTTTGATTTTGTTTGATCGTGGAGAAAATAACTTAAATGTAGACTATATAGGTATTAATGACTATGATAGTAGCCATATGATTGTTGAACACCTTGTTAAACAAGGCTGCAAAAGAATCGCCCATATTGGCGGATACAAACATACCCGTATTTTTAATAATAGAATTAGAGGTTATATTGATGCTTTAAAGAAGTATAATCTTCCTATGGAAGATGAACTTCTAATTGAAAGTAGTCTTACCACCGAAGACGGGAGGAAAAAAATGACTCAATTATTAGCTTTACAAAATAGACCAGATGCTGTTTATGTTGCTGGTGATTATGCTGCTTTAGGAGCTCTGCAAGTGTTAAACGAACGTGGTATAAGAATGCCTAAGGATATTGCTTTAGTAGGTTTTGGTAATGAGCCCTTTACAGCCATGGTTACTCCTACAATTACTAGTATAACTCAGCATAGTTCTGAAATTGGAAAACAGGCGGCTAAAGCGTTTTTGGAACACGCAAAAAAAAAGGTTGTTAAACAGCAATTGAATAAAATAATATTGAATGCTGAATTAATTGTTAGAGATTCTTCTAATATTAAAAACTCATAATCTATATAAATACTTTTTAAGGCACAACTTAATTTATAATAGACCACTATCCAATTAAAATCCCTTTTAGGGAAATGCTTATCCTTTAAAGGGAAATTTAGTTTCCGAATTTTATATCTGAACTGATAAAAACATTGATTTTACTTAAAAAAATCATGAGACCTTATGATATCTGGTACTGCTAACAAACATCAAAAACTAGCTCAAATTCAATGTAATGATGTAGACTAAAAGTGTATGTTTTATAATCTATATTTACTCAATGATTTTTATATCTATTGATGTTCTAGCTTGCCAACCCGTTTCATCCGTTACAGAATAAGCACAGTGATAATCTCCAGTATCTATATCATCAGGGATTGTTATAGGGATATTAATTTCATAGCTCGTCAATTCATTTTCTATGGAATAATTTTTTATAAAAATTAATGGATTTATTGCTTGTTTTATATCCCCTAAATCACATTCGGTTATTTGATCATCATGAGTATGATGATCAAAATTATTGTGAATATCTATACTATAAGAAGCCAATGCTTTATTATCAGTAACCTTAGCTCTAAAATTATACGTTTCGCCTTTTACAAGTTGTGTACAGCCTTGTGGAAACCCACCATTGTAATTGATACTAATGGTGGGTTTTTCTTTGTCTATATCAGTGCCATCATTTGAACTACAGCCACATACTATCCATAATAATAAGGAAATTGGTTTTAAAATAATGTATTTTTTCATTGGGCTAGTTTGCTTCAAATTTGCGGACAAGTTTAACATATTCGTCTTCCCCTGTTTCTTTTACTTTTAATAAAAGATAATATACTCCTTTAGGGTATTCGTTTTCCCATTCTACATGAAAATGTACATTTGGATCCTTCTTATCTTGAAAATCAATATTTGTTTCGGATAGTATTTCTTTGTACTTCTGTTCTGTCGCTGATTCTTCATGGTACAAAGTGTATTTTATTTCTTCAAGAGTATTAGAGCCAGTTAAGTATTGAAATTCTATATGCAGTTCTTTTTCAAGACCATCTTCTTCTATTTCAACCTCTATGTCCTTAAATTTTTGCACAAAACTAAACTCTTTTAAGATTACAGCCTTGGAAAGATCTTCGTGCTCTACTACAATTCTAAACTGATAAGAGCCAGTTGCTGCCTTAAATTTAGGGCTTTCCTTTCCTTCAGGATCAACAAAAAGATGAAGGTGAATATTAGGGTTTAGCTTACCTTTATAATATTTGTCGTCTACAACATAATCTTTTAATTCGTACGTTTTTTCACCTTCCTGAACAGGGTCTACATTTATTGCAATTGCATGTAAAGTGATTTTTGATACTTTACTTTGTCCTTTATAATTATAATCGAAATTTAGATGAATATCGGCAGCCGATTGGGGGACTATAAAATTAGAGTTTCCAATTTCAAAATTAATAAAGCGTTCTGCGTTAAGGTTTTTATTCTCCGGAATAAAATCAACCCCGTCATCATCTGTGCTACATGAAAAAATGAGCAAGGTTAAAAATAATAATGAACTGATTTTAATGGTACTTTTCATAAGTAAAAAATTTAAATGATTAATTTATTTGTTATTGATTTAGTATCGTTCAAGATGTTTTGTGCACGATTCTCTTTATAAATACTTTACGGGATGATTTATTATTCTCTTTATATATTTATAGTATTTTCAATACATAAAATCGAATATATTTATTCCACTATGCTAAATGGAATAGATAGTTTCACAGCTTCGTTTTCTCCTGATTCTTTCACATATATATTTAGCCAATACTCTCCAAGAGGTGAATCAGGATTAATTTCTAAAGGAGTATTAATATTTGGAATACTCTGATTTTCATACAAATTTTTTGGAAGTACAACTATTTTGTTATCCCACTTACCTACAGCTACATTTTGTCCTTCTCGCCATTCTTCGAACCATAGCTCATATTTTACTTCGCTAACGGTATTGCTCCCTGCATCATATTTAAATTTAATATCTAATGCATCACTTCCAATTTTAACTTCATTATTACTACCAATTTCTATTTCTGAGAACTTTTTAACGATTTCAAACTGTTTCGTTATGTAACTTTCAGAATTATCTTCTTCGATTATTGTAATTTTTAAACTATAAACCCCTTTTGCAGGTCTTATCTTGGGAAAATTTTTATTTACAGGGTCAAAAAACACATGATAATGTATATGTGGATTTAATTTGCCCTCATAATAATCTTTTGGAACTAAATGGTTGGAGACTTGCCATTTTGCTTCTCCTGTATTGGGTTCTTCTACATTTACTGGACTAATATCATAAGTGATTTTTACTACCTTACTTTTTCCCATATAGTCAAATTGGGTGTGCAAGTCAGGGTTAAATTGTGGGACTTTAAAAGCGGCATTTCCAATTTCAATATCTTTAAATCTTTCAGAATTCTTATCTGCGTTTGGGTCGATAGCATCGTCATCACGACTACAAGAGTGTGAAAAGAGCCCTAGAAAAGCGACTATTGCTAAAAGTTTAAAATTTGATTTCATAATGTTTGTTTTCATGTGTTTAATTATTAATGTTTACTATTTATTAAAGGGTATTGTTAATGAAATAGATAGGTTTCTACCTGCTTCTGGCACATCTATCAATCGGTAAAAACTAGTATGGTCGAAATATTTGGTATTGAATGCATTGTTCAACTTTATGCGCATTTCAATGGGCAGATTATTTTTAAATAAATCCATTTCTGTTAAAAGAGAGATATTTAATACTTGATAACCATCCGTTTTTTCTTCTGGAGGCACAATTTCCTTTTGTGCTGCCGTAATTCTATAGTCAGCAATAAATTGTGGTTTATCAAAAAAGAATATTTTTTTAAACTGATAATTGGCTGAAAATAATCCTGATAATGGCGGTGAAAAAGGAATCGTAAACCCTTCTTTAGCTCCGCTAGTTTGTTTAGAGTACACGTATTCAGCAGATGCATCTAACTGTAGATTTTTGAATAGAGTAGTACTTGCTCTTATTTCTCCTCCAAACCTAAAAACCTTAGCTTGTGTATATTCATAAATCTGTAAGGTTTCATAGTAATTTGAAGTTGGATTCAAATAAATATAGTTTTCAAAAAAATTAACAAAAGGGCTAATACCTACTGAGAATTGTTTTGTTGTATGGTCTATATCGATATCCAATTGATACGATTCTTCGGGATCTAAATCAAGATTTCCTTTTTCATAGCGGTACATATGATAGTTCACACCATCTGAAGCCAATTCATTGGCTAATGGCATTCTAAAACTTTTACCTATATTTAGTTTGTATGTAGTATTCTTTTGAATGTAACTAAGCCCTGTTGAAGCACTAATATTTCCAAAACCCAAAGTTTTATTCTGAGCTCTTTGTAAATAAACATAAGATCTGGAGCCATCATTATTATTTATAGTGGATAGAAACCAATCGTAATACGGTTTGGTATCTACTAATCCGTAGTCATAACGTATCCCTGCCAAAAAATGTAAATCAGGACGAATCTCGAATTGGTCATAAGCAAATGCTCCAATAGTAAAACGGCTATATTCTGGAATCAAAAATCCCCATCCATTTATATTATTATCTTGAAATTCTACATTTATACCCACAACAATATCGTGTTGGTTATTTGGCTTAAAAGTATCTCTCATATTTAGGGAGTAAGTATTCTTATTAAACTCCCGTTCTTTACTATCTGACGGTTTTGGCATGTAGCCATGAGGCACAGGCTCAGAATGTTCTTCCCTATGATTGTTTTGATAGCCTAAATCAAAATGAAATGTATGTTTACCCATATTTATGGACGTATTATTCATAATTTTAAAATGATTTACTTTATGAAAAGGAAGGTCAATATCTCTATTAGAACTATCGTAATCAATGCTAGAGGTTCTAACTTCTAAACCGTGGGCATTGGCAAAAAAGCCATTTTTAGTATTCACATTACTAAAAAAAAATTCTGACTTTACATCATCTAAAACGTAGCCTATGCTAAAGCTTGCGTTTGCTTCTTTTCCTGCGGTGTTCCTTAAATTATTGTCATACAATTCAAAAATGTAATTCTCGTAATTAATTTGATCTGTAGGTACTTTATAATCCCCGTAGTCTCTATAAGTTAGGCGTCCGCGGTAAAACCATTTTTCTTTTCTTACCTCAATACTTGTAGAAATGCCTAATAAATCATTATTACTTTCCCCCAGAATATTTACATCCCCATCAAAGGAATTTTGTATTGGTATTTTATTAGGTTGAATATCTACAACACCTGCAATGGCATCAGAACCATAAACCAAAGATGCTGGACCTTTTATAATCTGTATATTTTCAATACCATATTGGTCTATTTCCAGTCCATGGTCATTGCCCCATTGTTGTGCTTCGTGTTTTATACCATTTTGAACAACTGCAACTCTATTAAACCCTAAACCTCTAATAACGGGCTTGGATTGCCCCGAACCAATATTGATCGTGCTTACCCCAGGAATTTCACTGAGAGTCTGCATAAGGCTGTTTTCTCTATTTTTATCAAGAAACTCTTTAGAAACTGTATGAGAAACTATAGGTGTTTCCTTTATTATTCTATGCTTAGATTTACCACGTACTTCAACTTCTTTAAGTGCTGTGGAAGATTCATTTAAGTAAACCTGGACTATCTCCATTTCTGATTCTACAATGACTGTAACTGTTTTGGGTACATAACCTATATGAGATATGGTAAAGGAATAAGTGTCTTCAACTACATTTTTTATTGTAAATGCACCTGTTGCTGATGAAATTGAAAATAGACCTTCACCAATAATATTGGCTCTCTCTATAGCCTGTAAAGTGTTGGCATTTTTCACAAAACCTTTTATCTGAAAAGAATTCTGCGAAAACGCAATCGAGTATAGGCTAAAACATAGCCATACACTGAGTATTTTATAAAACATAATTGAGATACTATAAGATTTGAACAATTGTTCCAAAAGGGAACCATCACAAAACCTATACATGAATTTATACGAGACTGAAATTGAACAACCTTATATATTAACTTTAAAGCTAACAAGGTTAAATCAAGTTTACTAAGAACAGGCTAAATTATTTATTTCAATTTATTTAGATGGACTGTAAATCTCAAATAGACGACTTAATGACCTATAATGTTAAATTGGTCAAGCTCTTAAATAAAATGTGTATAGGAAAACTTATAGTAAAAAAGGAGGGGGCCGAGAAAAGAGCTGATCTGAAGCAATAGTACTTGAGATAATAAAACTGTAGTTTTTAGTTATCTCTCTCTGAACAATTAGTTCAGTGTTTTCAACTATGAAAATTTGTAGATCAGGAGTAAGTGCTGGAGTTAAGTTATACGTAATGACATGGTCGCAAACAACACAATGTAGCCCATGATCTTTATCGTCTGTATGTAACAAGACATGAAGCCCTGCCATTTTCATTGAAAGAAAAAGAACAAGGAATAGATATGGGATACTCTTTTTTACGCGACTAACTTTCATTAAAATGAAAAAATCTTAATCTAATTAAGTGATTGTTCTGCAAATGCGACATGTTTGCATTAATTTAGTTTTGCAAATATACTATTTGTTTATAATATTGCAATACTTTCACAATAATTTATTGCAAATAAGTCGCATTAATGGAAAAAAGAAGAAATACACCTACTAAGGAAGCTGTTCTAAATGTATTAAAAAAGGAAGGAAAAGCAATGAGTCAAAATTCGATTGAAAAGAAGATTTCTATTGCTATCAATAGAGCTACAATTTATCGAGTTTTAAATCGCTTTTGTGATGATGGCATTTTACATAGGATTGTTGCTGAAGACGGGAAACAATATTTTGCCTTATCTACAAAGACAAATAAAATAAAATTAGTAGAGAATCATTTACATTTTATGTGTATTAAGTGTGAAACATTAGAATGTCTTCCTGCTGAAGTTAATTTTTCAATCCCTGATACTTACCTAGTTGAAAATGTGAACTGTGTTCTATCGGGAACATGTAAAGAATGCTCTTAATATTGGGATTCATGGCTCATTGAAATGTATAATATTAACTAAGGTTGTTTCTTTTTAAAAACAATTTTTATGCCCCTATGGGTACTTTCAAAATTCAAATGTAATTCGTCTTCAGAATATTGCTATACATTTTGAGGTATTTCCCTTTTGATGAACTGCAATTTAACAACACGAGATACCATTATTGCTGCATTGAATATGGCAGCTTTATCTACTGTTATTACAGAAGAGCTCATCTTTCATTCTGACAGAGGTTCTCAATATAATATAATTATAGGTCACAAGCAGAATTATCAGTCTTTTCCCAAAGCTTAATAAATGTCTCCTGAACAAGTTCTTCAGCATTATCTCTATCATTAACCACTTTAAAAGAATAATTAAAAAGCCTTTTATAATGTTTATCAAATAATGCTGAGAATATTTTTTTCTTAGTTCTTGCTAATTTCATTAGATAATAAATAAACTAGACCAAGTTATATTAACTTCTTTTTTAGAGAATTCATTTATTCGTTTTCTATTGGTAAATCTATAAAATATTGCCGATTGAAAAGTTAAACAAATACTAATAAATAAATTACGATTGTCATCATGCATATTAAAACCTATATTTAATTGGGTTTGACAAGTATTAATAATATTACTTAATACTACTAAGCGACAAACGTCTTATAATCAATAGTTTGAAATCAAGCTGTAACATATAGCACCAACTTAAATTAAGTATAAAAAGGTAAAACATTACACCTATGTGGTATCTAAACAAAAAAAGCTCCTCAAATTGAGAAGCTTTCATCTAATTTTTTGTAGTTGAAAAAGTTCGGGCGGAGAGACTCCCTTCGACTGCGTTCCTTTAGATTTGTTTTTTATAGATTTAATAAAAGAAACATCCATTTAATTTTAAAACCCAAAAACCGTTTCCAGTTTTTTATCTAGTGCATTGGCATGTAAGTTTTTTGCCAGTATAGTACCTTTGTCATCTACTAAATATGTAGTTGGTAAAAAGGGTACACTATATAGATCGCTAATTTCTGATGGTCCTCTTTTTACAAACCTATCAATAACTTGCAACCAAACTGTTTGGTCTTCTTCTATCGCTTTTAACCACTGTTCTGGCTTACGATCGGTTGAAATAGCAAGCACTTCAAACCCATTATTTTTATATTTTTTGTACACTTCCTTTAAATGAGGATAAGAAGCACGACAAGGTTTACACCAACTTGCCCAAAAATCTAATAACACATACTTTCCTTTTAAACCAGACAAAGAGACATCATTTCCTTCGGTATCTTTTAAAGTGAAATCTGGAGCCGGTTGACCAAGAGCTGTACGTTTTCTGATTTCATATTTATGTGAAAAATATTTAAAGTTTTGTGTTTGTTTAGCTGCTCCTTTAAATGCATTAAGTAGTGAGGTTAATTCCTCAAAAGTTGCTCTATCATTAAATAAAAACTCGACTATTTCAGGGGTAATTGGTGAACTCGGATTGTTTTTTAAATAATCCATTTGTAAGTCTTGTATTCTATTTGCTCTTTCTAAAGAAAGTTCTTTATAATCATCAAACTTTTTATACAATTCTTCTTGTAATTTCACATCTCTATTTCTCCCTGCTTCATTATATGTTTTATTTAGTTCTCTAAGTTCTTTGTATTTTTCATCGTTCTGAATAGCTTTTACTTGATTTTCAAATACTTCTAAGTCATCTTGTAACTTAGACCCCATAACTTTAGCTTCTAATATATTTGGAAATTCAGATGGATTTAAATCAACAAAAATATTAGTATTATCTATAAAAAAAGGGTGACTTCTATCCTTATCCAAAGTAATAATTACTTGATCGGAGAAGTCTATCTTGCCTTTAAATTGAAATTTCCCGTCAATAACTTTAGCACTGTCTATGACTTTATCAGTTTTTGTAATTAAATCTGTTATAACCAGCGTTGCTAAACCACTGGTGTCAGAGGTAGTTCCATTAATCACATAACCGTCATGTGCCCCCTCATTTTTGCAATTATATAGTAGTGAGATTATTAGTAATAATGCTATTCTATTTAATATTTTCATTTCATAGTATTTTAATATTTTTTATTCAATAAATAATTTAGCCAAATCACGATCCATATCATCGTCTGTTCCACCACCACCTCCATAACGGCCAATAATAACACCATCTGGATTCACTAATATTTTGGTTGGCAAGGAGCTAATATTATAGCCATTGCTTATGTCTTTATGCTTGTTAATTTGCCGGCGTGTTTCAGGGTCATATTCTAAACCTCTTAACACATGATGCCAGATTCCTATTTGGTCTTTTTCTACAGCCTTACGCCATTTATCATGATCTCTATCATCATCTGAAACGCCTAAAATTTCTAATCCTTTTTGATTGTATTTTTCAAATAAACTAATTAAATGCGGATTTCCTTTTCTACAAGGCACACACCAAGACGCCCAAAAATCTATTAGTAAGTATTTATCCTTAAAATCTTCTAATTTTAATGGGCTGCCGTTAATATCTACAGTATTGAAATTTCCTGCCAAGGCGCCAGGAATTCCTTTGCGCATATCTTCAATATCTTTAGCTAATCTAGCACCTATGCCAATTTTTAAATGCGCTGGATTAAATTGGTCTAAAATAGCCTTTGCCTCATCATACTGTATATGGCCTAATTGAAACATTAAAGATTGTACACTCACAAACGATTTAGGATTGTCTTTAATAAACTGCAATGTTACTTTACCTTGCTCTTCCCACATAGGCGCAAGTTTGCCTCTGGCTTCATTGTCTTCGTATTTAATAGCTTCTAATTCTTCTTCACTGGCTCCTGCTTTTGTGGCATCATCATATTTTTTTCTAACCGTTTCAAAAGCATCTTGCTCTGCTTTATAATTAGCCGCAATTTTACTTCTAATCTCATCTAATTGGTATTGTTCATCTTGTGTTTTAGAACCCATTAGTTTAGATTTTGAAAAATCTTCATAATTTAAATCAAGTGTCATTATAGATGGCTCTATAAAAAAGGAGATCATTAATTTAGAATCCATGTACTTTATGCTCGCATCTTTGGTTAAATTAACTTTCCCTACAACTTCCTTCAATTCCTTTTCAAGAGTAAATTTTCCTTTGACAACTTTTATGGTATCTGTTGGGTTTGGAAAATTGGTCAAATAAATGTCTCCATTCTCCAACCCATTAACCGTTCCATTAATACGGTACATGCCTTCTTCTAAAGGTTTTTGTTTTTCACCACAGCTAGAAATAATTAGTGTGATTATAAATAATTTGATGATATTCGTTAGTTTCATTTTAATGTGGTTTTGTTTTATTATTGCATTTGCCCAATGGCAAGTTTCAAATCTGTTACGCGTTTGTCTTCAACACCGCCTTTTTCGGTATTCTTTTTAATAAATATGTTGATGTTTTCTAATGCTTTACTTTTATTCCCAACTTTTTTGTACAGTTCTGCCAAACAATAATATGCCGCCAAAAATTCTGGGTCTTCTGAAGGTATTCTTTCTGTTAACTTTATGGCTCTTTCGTAAAGACCAGCTTGAGAAAAATCTGGATTTACTGCAATATTATAAGCTGTATTAATATACATGGACAAGCGCATGTTTTTTTCTGTGGCTTCATCTGCTTGCATTTTATTAGCCTCAAACCAGGTATCAAATTGTTTATTTGCTAAATAATAAGTATTGTAGTAATTAGTTTCTATCATTTCCTGTTGAGGATTGATAAAGTCTTTTTTTGTTTCTTCAATGGCTGATTTTAATTCCTCTAGTGTTCCAGTACTCGCTATTCCATTTATGTAAGAGCTAATAGCATTACTTAAGACATAATCTACACTTTGCTGACCAATCTTTTCGTTGGCTTCAAAAATTGCTCTATTATTTAAAATATAATTATAGGGCTCACTTTTAAAATCAACACCTGTATAGGCAACGATGGTAAATCCTTCTTCAGTATTGTATTGATCTTGGGTCAGTGATGGTATAAACTCCTGACCAATTTTTTTTGCCTCATCCTTTTTAAAAGATTCGAATAATGCCTTGATATAATTTGAAATGGTAGCAATATCTCGCTTACCGTCTTTATATTGTTTTTCTATATACCAAAATTGCTTTGTTGGATCATTAGCAGCTTTGGCTTCTGCAATAAACCCTGCAACATCTGCCCCGCCAACTTTTGTATGCATTACTTTACCATTTGCATCCATAAACAATAGTGTTGGAAATGCTTTTACTCCATACATTTTTGTAAGTTGTATCCCTTCTCCTTTTTCCATATCCATTTTAATACTTACAAAATGGGTATTCATGTAATCTCCTACTTCTTGTTGCGGGAATACTTCTTTAGACATTTTTTTACAGGGACCACACCAAGTGGTATAGCAGTCCATAAATATCATTTTATTTTCAGCTTTTGCTTTTGATAACGCATCAGCAAAAGTCCCGTGTTCAAACGAAACCCCCTGCGCATACATAAGATGACTGGTAACAAAGACTATTAATATGACTATAATTTTTTTCATTGTTTTCGATTGATTTAATTATTTGTATTTAATCCTTTTATGTAAGTAATATCTGTTTTGATTACCCAAAGACCAGATTGAAAGATTTCAACTTCAATAAAATCTTGTTTGTAGTATGCTTTTAGTTTTATAGGATAAGTGACATTGGTAAGCTCAATAAAATTATTGTTGTTTAATTGATATTGGTATTGTCCAGAATGTACTACGATATTTAATTGCGGGTTTTGCTCATATTGTTGATTAACTCTAATATAAAATCGTAAACTATTAATATTTTCTTGTGTTTTATTAAGGTTATAAGCTGATACATTTTGCGATTTATCAATTTTATTATAAGGTTTTTCAAATAAACCTATATAAACATCTTTTTTCCAAAAACCAGTAATAATACTGTCTGCTTTAAAACTCAGTTCGCCTTGTCCTTCTTTTTTACCTTTTTTAAATTGCCCTTTATATGTTTTCCCGTCATGCCATGTGTAAATTCCAAAGCCATGGGGCAACCCTTTTTTAAATGCTCCCAAGTATGTGTCTATTCCTTTAGCTAAACCTTCTCCATCTGCCTTTCCTTTTTTACAATCTCCTTGGTATGCATTATTTATGGTATTTAGTAATACTTTACAATTTTGAGCATATGTAATGTTTATGACTAACCATGCTAGAAGTAAGAGAATATAATGCTTCACACTCTTTAAAATTTAGATTAAGAAAGGAGAAAGACAACCCCTAACTTCAATGATTTGAGGTTAGGGATTTTAAAAATTTAGTACCCAGGGTTTTGTTCTATAATATTACCTCCAGCCTCTATAGTTTGTAAATCTATAGGCAAAATAAACTTATCAGGATCTGTTGCTGATGCCTTTATTGTAGTAACATCAAAGCCATCCACAAAATGGAATCTTACTAAGTCAAACCATTCTTCGCCAGATTCACCACCAACTTCAACCATTTTTTCGATACGAACAGCATCCAAAAATTGAGTTAATGAAATGGTAGCAGGATAGGTTTCAAAACCATCACCGCCAGTTGTAGTAGCACCTGCACGTAAGCGGACAGCATTTAGTGCATCTAGAGCTTCTAGTGTTACACTATTATTGGCACGTGCATTGGCTTCTGCAAAAATTAAATAAACTTCAGCCATTCTTAAATGGTATATTTTAGGATATGGCCTTCCAAATTTAAAATTATCGAATCCAAACATAGACGATACTCTGTTATTATCATAGCTAATCATTTGTCCGCCAACATCTGTTATTCCAGCAGCAACTGTACTTGGGAATGTTGAAGAAGGTGCTACAAAAAATGTTCCCCAAAAATTTTCTATACCAATAAATACTCCTGGCCCTCCACCAGTTATAAAAAGATATTCTGAAGAACTGAAAGTGGCTTCAGAACTGTTATCAAAAATTTCGGCGTATGTGCTTGCTAAAGCAAAGTTAGCCCCCGAATTATCAATAACATCTTTTGCTAATGTAGCAGCTTGGCTAAATTCACCTTTATACAAAAGTACTTTAGCTTTCAATGCTTTAGCATATGTTTTACTAATACCTAACTTAGAAGTAAAATCTGGTGCATTTGCTATGGCCTCATCCAAATCTGCAGTAATAGCATCATAGGTTTCAGCTACAGAATTTCGTGGAAAGGCTTCAGAACTTAAAGCCGGTGCTGTTCTGATGTTAATACCATATATAGAATTGACATCATAAAATTGACCCCATAAACGCAATAAATAAAAATTAGCTGTAGCTCTTAAAGCTTTTGTTTCTGCCAATACCTCTGCATATCTTGCGGGGTTATCAAATTTCGAACTATCTAAATTGTTTAGTCCTTGTATTAACCAATTGCATCGATTAATCAAATCGTACATACGCGTGTATGCTCCTAAATTACTAGTAGTATTTTGCGAAGTAGGATCGTTATTCTGATATGCATCAAATTCAACACTTGGTCTGGCACTTACTCCTACTCCACTTAATACAGAAGGAATCATAAATAACTCTGGAAGTCCAGAAGCAGTACTACGTTGCTTGAATCCGGAATAAGCTCCTACCAGTGCTAATTCTGCAGAGGCTTCATCTGCAATGGCATCAAAAGCATTTAAGGTAAATAAGCTTTCGTAATCGTCTATATCTTCAGTTAATTGGCATGAAGTAAAACAACTTACCGTTAAACAAAATAAACACTTATATATAAATTTTATTTTTTTCATCTTATTATTTTTTTTATTAGAAACTTAAATCTACTCCAAATGTAAACGTTCTGGTTTGCGGGTAAGAAAGCCCATTGTCACTTAGCAAGTCTACTGTGGCTCCTCCTCGGGTTGTAGGCGAATTTTCTGGGTCTTGACCTGGATAATCTGAAATGGTAAATAAGTTATTACCACTAATTGATATTCTAGCACGACTTAAACCTACTTTAGCTATAATATCTTGAGGTAAATTATACCCTATTGATGCTGAACGTAGCTTAATATAAGATGCATCTCCTACAGCTTTTGAAGTTGCTGCTCGCCCAAAATCAGGACTATGGGTAAACGATCCTAAACGGGCATACGTTGCATTAGTATTATCTGGTGTCCAAGTATCTAAAACTAAATCTAACTGATTTTCAAAAGCTCTAGGAAACCCTAGCCCTTCTATAGGACCAAATCTTTTGGCAGCACCTTCAACAAATTGAAAATTAAGACTTAAACTAAAGTTCTTATAGGTTAAAGTGTTATTCCATCCGCCAAAAAAATCTGGATTAATATCACCTATATTGGTTAAATCATCAGATGTTATTTCCCCGTCAGGTGTACCATTTGGACCACTTATATCTTTATATATATAGTCTCCAGGTTGTAATACTGTTCCTCTTTCGCTAAAGTAGGTCCCACTTGGGGCATTGGCATCTAGAGCGTCTATTTCTTGCTGTGTTTGTGCAATTCCATCTACTATATAACCATTAATAAACCCAATAGGCTCACCTTCTGCAAGGCCTCCAGCTCTAATTAAACCACCATTTAGAGCTTCTAAA
Source organism: Flavivirga spongiicola (assembly GCF_030540825.1). Classification (NCBI taxonomy): domain Bacteria; kingdom Pseudomonadati; phylum Bacteroidota; class Flavobacteriia; order Flavobacteriales; family Flavobacteriaceae; genus Flavivirga; species Flavivirga spongiicola. The sequence continues at coordinate 3,057,577 of NZ_JAUOEO010000001.1, read as the reverse complement.
TTATTGTTTACAAAAGAAATGTTGAATGAAGAATGCCAAGTGAAATCCTTGGTGCGAATCACATCGCCGTACAAAGAAATTTCCCAACCTGTATTAGTTACGTCTGCAATATTTGCACTCCATTCAGAATCACCAGTTTCTGCTGCGATAGGTGTTTGTAAAATTAAACCACTGGTGTTTTTCTCAAAATAAACAACTTCTCCATTTAAGCGTCCGTTAAACAATCCAAACTCTACTCCTAAATCCAACTGATCTGTAGATTCCCATTTAATAGCTTGATTAGGGACATCTGGAACTGCTATTCCATTAACACCGTTATAAAATGAGTCTCCGTTACCTAATGTAAGATATTTAGGCTCAAAACTAAAAGCAGGCAAGTTATCTACTCCTGTACGCCCTAATGTGGCTCTTAATTTAAGGTTGCTTATTACATTACTATCATTATTAAAAAATTCTTCATTATGTACATTCCAAGCAAACCCTGCAGATGGGAAAAAACCACGTCTATTCTCAGGGCCAAATTTTACAGAAGCGTCATATCTTCCAGTCAGCGTTAGTAAATATCTATCTTTATAATTGTAATTGATACGACCAAACAAAGAATTTAAACCAAATTCAGTAGCATCACTAGCAAATTCTGAAACTTGATTTGCCGACTGTATATTTGTTAATACCTCATCATCTGGGAAACCATTGTAGGTTTGCGATTCTAAATTAATAAAATTTCTATCCCAAGAAATTCCCGCAACAGCATCTATTCTATGATCTTCAGATATAGTAGTATTATAGTTTAAAGTATTATTAAAACTGGTTGTTACGATTTCTGTTGTTTGGACAGCTAAAGAAGCACCACCAGGTCCAAAAAATGCACCAAACAAAGCTGCAGAGGTAAAAGATGGTGAAAATATTGTACTTTTATCATTAGTTATACCTATACTAAGTTGTGATTTAAACTTTAGGTCTTTTAATAGTTTTAGCTCTCCATAAACAGAACCGAAAAGGTTTTTAGAAATCGCTTTATTTCTTACTTTTGCTTCATTCCCTAAAGGATTTATTTGATTTAATCCGAAAAAATCTGTAATTGAAGTATGGTCTCCATTTTCATCAAATACACCAAGATCTGGTCTAAAATTTGCTTGATCTAAATTATTAACAGCAGATTGCTTATTTACAGAATAATTGTAGTTTATAGAAGCTCCAATTTTTAAGTTGTCTTTTAATTGAGAATCTATATTTGTTTGAAAATTATATCTAGAAAATTTGTTACCTATTAACTGTCCTTCCTGCTCGTTAACCGTAGCAGAAACCAAATAATTTGTTTTTTCAGATCCTCCACTCAAACTAAAGTTATACTGATTCCAAATAGCATTTTTATTTAGGATCTCATCTTGCCAGTTTGTGTTCGCATTACCAAAATAATTATCAGGGTCATTTACAATTTGGTATTCATTTGGGCGTAAATCAGGATATAAAAATGGAGGAAACGGGGCATTAGCTAATTCCTGTGGCGCCCATTCTTCTGCAAAAGTTCTATATTGTTCTGCATTAAGATAGTTTAATTTATCTGTTGGATTCTGTATCGTTGTATTGTATGAAAAATTAAATCGTGGTGCCTGGTTGCGTTTACCACGTTTTGTAGTTATAATTACAACACCGTTAGCTGCGCGAGACCCATAAATAGCGGCTGCTGATGCATCTTTTAATACATCTACACGCTCTATTTCATTGGGATTAATAGACAATAATGGGTTTTCGCGATCCCCAAATACTGAAATCCCTAGACCATCTTCGCTAAAACTTGGATTGATGGTAATAGGAACACCATCTACCACATAAAGCGGTTGATTATCACCATTTATTTGGCTTAAACCGCGAATATGAACAATGGCCCCAGAACCTGGAGCTCCACCACCTGAAGTTACGTGAACACCTGCAATTTTTCCGACTAAAGCTTGATCAATAGTTTGTGTTTTAATTTGTTGAATATCTTCAGATTTAACTGACCCTACAGACCCTGTAAGGTCTTTTTTAACAGTTGTTCCATAACCAACAACTAAAACTTCATCTAAAGCACTGGCTCTTTCTTTTAACGTAACATTATAAACCGTTTTACCTGCTGTGATTTGTTCCGTATAAAATTCATACCCTAGCCCTGAAGTTACTAAATAGTATCCTACTTCTGCTAGTAAAGAGAAGCTACCATCAAAATCGGTGGCAGTTCCTCGTACTAAAAAATCTTGGCTTATACGTTCTCCTTTTGGTTGCTGATCTGTAACATAAACCGTTATTCCAGGTATAGGCATACCATTTTCATCGACAATTTGACCAGAAATTTTTGTTTCTTGTAAAGTAACAGGGACAGACTCTCTAATGAGAATAGTATTTTTAGTTGTAAAATTGAAATTAAAATTTCCGCTTGAAAGACTTTGCTTCAGTAATCGATTTGCTTTTATAATGCCCTTTTTTAAAGATATTTTAGGGAAATTCTTAAACATATCTGATTTATATATAAATCTATATTCTGTTTGTTCTTTGATGATATCAAAGACTTCGTCAACTGTAACGGTTTTATCTTCTACAATGGTAACTTTAGCATTCTGCGATAGAACATTATCGGGAGTAAAGCTAAAAACAGTAGTACACAATAAGAATATAAAAGTCCTCATAATGATTTTTAGTAGTCTTTTTCTAAAAAAGAAAAGAACATTAGTTAATTTAATTTCCATAAATTTGCTTGTGTTAATTAGTTAAACATTTAATTGATTAATACGCTTTAGGGGAAATGAAGGTTTGTGTTGTGAGAAATTCGAACCTCGTTCCCTTTTTTTTATCTAAAAATGATGGTTTTGTTGTTTATTTCATATTTAATATTGTTGGTGTTATAGATAGTGAACAATATGTCTTCGATGGTTTGTTCTTTACCAAGTACACCGGTAAATTTATCTTCTTCCACATCTTTATTAATAAAAATAACTTCGGTATCGTACCACCTCGATAATACTTTCATTATTTTATTTAAAGGCATATCTTTAAAACTAAATACGCCTTTTTTCCATGCTGTTATACTATACATATCGACAACATTCAATAATAACATATCGTTATTAACATTACTCATAATATTCTGTTGATTAGGAGATAACACATTATTATTAGTGGCATTATTAACAAGTACTTTACCTTCAACTAAGGTTGTATAAATAAAATCTTCATCTTGATAGGCTTTAATATTAAATTCTGTACCTAATACCTCCACTTCTTGTGCTCCTGTTAATACTTTAAATTTAGATCCATTATGTTCTGTACTAGGTGATACATCAAAATAGGCTTCGCCATAAACCAATTCTACTTCTCGTGTTTCTCCTTCTGGAAATGATATTGGATATTTTATTTGAGATTCAGAATTTAACCATACTTGTGTCCCATCTGATAGCTTTACAAGATATTGTCCTCCTCTTGGGATGGTTAAATAGTTATAGGCAATTTGGTTCTTGGTTGTTGGTTGTTGGTTGTTGGCTACATTATTACCTGCCTGTCCGGTAGGCTGGTATACTATTTCCTCACCATTACTAGTTAAATTATCAGCGATATAATCCTGTCCTTTTTCTAAAGCGACATCTGTACCATCATCTAAAGTTAAAATAGCTTTATCTGTTCCAACTTCAATATTGTTGTTTACTATAATAGGTGTATTAAGATTAACCGTTTGGTTTTTATTTAAAAAGAAATAACCTACCGAAACAAAAATTAAAATGGCCGCTGCATATTTCAATAAACTACGCTTATAAAAAGGTATCACTTTAGTATTAGCCTTATCTCTTTTGGCAATTTCTAATTGTATTTTTGAATATATTTCCTCTCTATAGCCACTTTTGGCTTCAATTTCAAAAGGCCATTCATTCAATTTTTGATGACTGCTAAAAAAATTACTAAGGTTCTCTACTTCATTTTCGGATATATCTCCTTTAAATAATTTATCAATTAGTAACAGGAGATCATTTTTCTCTTTTATGCTCATTTTCTTTTATTAAAATATGACTGGATATAATTAAGTCGATAAAAATGATCCCTACCCTAACGGTAAATTCATTTTTTTTAATTTAAGAATATTTTTTGATAAAATTTTATCTAGTTAACTCACTAGGGTATAACATCTGAGAATAGAAAAATAATTAGTTCTAAACTGGCAATATTACTTATTGAAGCCTTTAAAATTCTTAAAGATTTTGTCATATGAGCTTCAACTGTTTTAATAGAAATATCAAGTAGTTGAGCAATTTCTTTATTACTCAATTGTTTTTCTCTTTTCAATTTAAACACCTCTCTATTTCTTTCTGGAAGATTTTCTATAGCAGTATTAAGGTGTTCTATCAGTTCTTTATGAATCATTTTAGACTCAGGGTTAGAAGTTTGTAGCCTTTTGTTGAAATTATCAACAAAACCTTCTGTAAATATGCCCTTATTCTTCCTAAAATAATCATATGTTTTATACAAAACACAAGAATACAAGTACCCTTTTAAGGACGTTTTTATTTCTATACTCCCCCTTTTTGTCCAAAGGTTAATAAATATCTCTTGAAGAATATCTTCAGCTACGTCTCTTTTCTTAACAATATTATATGCTGAGACCAATAAATGGTCCCAATAAAGATCATATAACATTTTAAATGCTCTTTCCTCACCATTATTTATGCGTGCAATTAGCTCTTGATTAGATTTTTGTTGAGAAATAGCCACTACTATAGATTAATAATAATGGCTAAAATAGATAATTAAAAAACATTTCCTGAAAAAATATTGGCTGAAAAAAATAAACGAATAACTAATAATCTAGATGTTTCTATAAAAACAGTAGAGGTAAATATCACGAAGACCTATTTTTTAAAATCATGTTTAAAGCCCAAATTGGACTTGCAACAAAAAAGCGGACAGTTAATTGAAAGTAAAGTCGTAAATCAATTTATAACATGAATTTTGAAGATGAACAAGATTCGTTTTTCCATTAAAAAATCAACTCAATTGATCTTAGAAATATTATTCAATAACAAATGATATCAAATACCCACAAACTAAATTATGGGTAGCTAAACAGCAAAATGTTGTACCTGTGTAAAAAAGATTCATTTTGAATAAAAAAAGCCGAAGAAAAACTTCGGGTTTTTGTGTGGACAGAGAGACTCCCTTCAACTGTGCTCAGAATAAACTTCTCGCCCACCGACTTTTATGGTATAAAAAAACGCTCCTTCATCAGAAGAAACGTCTTATTTTAATTTTGTGCGGGCGGAGAGACTCGAACTCTCACACCTCGCGGCACTAGATCCTAAGTCTAGCGTGTCTACCAATTCCACCACGCCCGCAAAAGGACTGCAAATATAAACAAGATTTTTAAATTGCAAAGTTGATATGGCAATTTAATTATAAAATAAATTGATATGCCATTTTATAATCAAATAGATAATAAGTATTAAAAACATTCTTTTTTTATATTTTTGAATAAACTATACGATCACTTCAATGAATAACATTCAATCTTATATAAAAGAAAATAAAGAACGCTTTCTAAATGAATTAATAGAACTCCTTAAAATACCATCTATAAGTGCAGATTCTGCTTATAGAAATGATGTTTTAAAAACAGCCGAAGCTATTAAAGTTAGTTTAGAAGAAGCTGGGTGTGATATAGTTGAAATTTGTAAAACAGATGGATACCCTGTTGTTTATGGCGAAAAGATTATTGATAAAAACCTACCAACGATATTGGTTTATGGGCATTACGATGTGCAACCACCAGACCCTTTAGATCTTTGGAACTCGCCTCCTTTTGAGCCCATAATTAAAAAAACAAAATCACATCCAGAAGGTGCTATTTATGCTCGTGGTGCTTGCGATGATAAAGGTCAAATGTACATGCATGTAAAAGCTATGGAATTTATGACATCCACGAACCAGCTACCGTGTAATGTAAAATTTATGATTGAAGGCGAAGAAGAAGTTGGTAGCGCTAATTTGGCAACATTTGTAAAAAACAATCAAGATAAATTAAAAAACGACGTCATTCTTATTTCTGATACTGGTATGATAGCTCAAGATGTACCATCTATTACCACAGGTCTACGTGGGTTAAGCTATGTAGAAGTTGAAGTCACAGGGCCTAATCGCGATTTGCATTCCGGCCTTTATGGAGGTGCAGTGGCTAACCCAATAAATGTTTTAACCAAAATGATTGCGTCACTTCATGACGAAAACAATCATATTACTATTCCAGGGTTTTATGATAAAGTAGAAGAGCTATCCAAAGAAGAGCGTGCAGAAATGGCAAAAGCACCATTTAATTTGGATCATTATAAAAAGGCCTTAGATATAAATGATATCTATGGTGAAACCGGGTATACAACCAACGAACGTAATTCCATTCGCCCTACTTTAGATGTTAATGGTATATGGGGAGGTTACACTGGAGAAGGTGCTAAAACGGTTATTGCAAGTAAAGCTTATGCAAAAATCTCAATGCGTTTAGTACCACACCAAGACTGGGAAGACATCACCCAATTATTCAAAAACCATTTTGAAAGTATAGCTCCTAAAGGTGTTACTATAAAAGTAAAACCTCATCATGGTGGTCAAGGCTATGTAACCCCTATAAATAGTATTGGTTATCAAGCTGCAAGTAAAGCATATCAAGACACCTTTGGCAAAACCCCTATTCCGCAACGTAGTGGTGGTAGCATTCCCATTGTGTCTCTTTTTGAGCAAGAACTAAAAAGTAAAACCATACTTATGGGCTTTGGATTAGATAGCGATGCCATTCATTCTCCAAACGAACATTTCGGGATTTTTAATTATTTAAAAGGTATCGAAACCATACCTTTATTCTATAAATATTTTACTGAATTATCTAAATAGTTTTTTGGGGATTCCTTACCTTTGAAGCGAAAAGTAGAATGCGTTTTAAAGCTATCTGTTTTGGATAAAAAGAATCAGGGATTATTTTCATAAGCAAATGAATTTAGAGGATTGTAATCTGCTTACACGACTGAGTAATATGCTATGAAAAACCAACATAATAATCACCTTTTACTACTCTTATTAGCAACTCTTTTTATTAGTACTTCTGGTGCTTTAGGTAAATTTATAGATATGCCCATTCCAGTTATTATTTGGTGGCGCTCTATATTGGCCTTCATATTATTATATGGTTTTTGTAGATATAAAAAAATAAGCTTAAAACTTAAGTCCAAGAAAGAAATCTTTTCCTTTATAATAAGCGCTCTTTTTTTAGCAGCACATTGGATTACTTATTTTTATGCCTTAAAACTCTCTAATGTCGCTATAGGCATGCTTTCTTTATTTGTATACCCTATAATTACTGCTTTTTTAGAGCCTTTATTTATTAAAGTTAAATTCGATCCTATTTATATTCTACTAGGACTTCAGGTTTTAATAGGCATCTACATATTAGCTCCGGAATTTAATCTAGAAAGCTCTCATGTTAAAGGACTTCTTTTTGGGCTCTCTTCTGCATTATTCTACGCACTACGCAATATTATATCAAAACAACTAATTAGCAACTATAATGGGACATCCATTATGTTATATCAAATAGGAATAATTAGCATTGTTCTATCTCCTATTTTATTTTTCATGGATACCTCAGGAATGTCTACTCAATTTCCTTATGTTATTATTTTAGCAGTTATAACAACTGCTGTAGGACATACTATGTTAGTTAATAGCCTAAAACATTTTACAGTGAGTACCGCAAGTATTATTAGTAGTACACAACCCATTTTAGGGATCATTATTGCATTCATTTTCTTAAACGAAATACCTACTTGGAATACTTTTTTTGGCGGACTTGTCATTCTCTCTACAGTTATTATAGAAAGTATTCGATCAAAAAAAGCTAGTTCTTAAACACATTTTTTTAACTCTACACTTGTAGAATAAAAATATTAACTCTACATTTGTAGAATAAATTCTAACATTGTAGAACATGCAACTATCAAAAACTGAAGAGGATTTAATGAATTATTTATGGAAGCTTGAAAAAGCTTTTATGAAAGATTTGTTAGAAGTTTATCCAGAACCAAAACCGGCAACTACAACAGTGGCAACGCTTTTAAAGCGTATGACAGACAAAGGCTTTATTTCTTATAATTTGTTTGGAAAATCTCGCGAATATTACCCTTTAGTTAAAAAGAAAGATTATTTCTCCAAACATGTTAATGGTTTAATTAAAAATTTTTTTAATGATAGTGCTTCTCAATTTGCATCATTTTTTACTAAAGAAACCAATCTAACCAAGGAAGAATTAGAACATTTAAAAACATTAATTGATTCAGAAATAAAAAAGAAGTAATTATGTTATTGCTCATATTAAAATCTAGTGTTTGCTTAGTTGTCTTTATAGTTTTTTACAAGTCATTCCTTGAAAAAGAAAGCATGCATGTCTTTAAAAGGTTTTATCTTTTGGCTGCTTTGTTTGCATCAATTGTTATTCCATTTATAACCTTTACACAATATATTGAAGTTGCTCCTACCCAAGATTTTGTTCTTATTCCACCTTTAGAGTTTACAACTACTGAGGCATTTACTTCAAAAACCACAACAACATGGCAAGATTATATCTCCACAGTATTATGGATTGTTTATTTTATTGGTGTCGTACTTTTCAGTTTTAGGTTTAGCTTAAACCTAAAAACTATTTTGCACAAAATAAAAGCAAACCCGAAACATAAATATCACTCGTTTACCAATGTCTTATTACAAGATCTAATACCGCCACATACCTTTTTTAATTACATATTTTTAAATAAAAACAAGTACGAACACAACCTAATACCTAATGAAGTTTTATTACACGAACAAACCCACGCCAGACAAAAACATGCATTAGACATTATAATTATAGAACTGCTACAAATTGCTTTTTGGTTTAATCCACTTATCTATTTAATAAAAAAAGACATTAAGCTTAATCATGAGTTTTTAGCAGACCAAACCGTTATAAATAAAGGTATCAATGTTATACAATACAAACAAACCTTATTAGCATTCTCATCACATGCTAACGAACCAACATTAGCAAATGCCATCAATTATTCATTAATCAAAAAACGATTCACAGTTATGAAAACACAAACATCAAAACGAGCCTTCTGGTTAAGAGGGCTTATTATTCTGCCTATGCTTGCCATTTTAATTTATGGTTTTAGTGAGAAAAAAATTGTTGAAAAGCAAGTACCAAATAACATTGAAAATCAAAATACAATTTCAAAAAATGAGATAAAGATTTTTATTGATAAACACCATAAAATATTTATTAATGACGAATTAATTGATTTTAATTCTCTATCGAAAAAACTGATAGAACTAAGCAGTACTCCTTCTAACAACAAGCCTATTAAGGCATCCGTTTTTATTAATATTGATGGGCATCTTACAAATGAATTTCTTCAACAAATTAAAAATGAAGTAAAAAAATCCAAACTTCAAATTTCTTTAATTCAGGCTAATTCTATTTCCTTAGATGAAAACAAGTTTGACAAAGATAATGATGAATATTTAAAAGGCACACAATTTACCGCAGATAGTATATACGTTCAAACTAAAAAAGAGGAAATTATAACAGGTGTTTCAACGCCAAAAAAAGTACAACACCAAAAAACAAACAAAATTCAAATATCAATAAATCTCAAAGGAGAACTTTTAGTAAATAGCCATGTTTGTAAAATTGAAAATCTAAAAAGTTATTTAAAAAAACTCACAACAGAAAAAAACAAAAAACCTGAAGTCGAAATAAAAACTTATACTAATACTCCAAATGATGTAATAAATAAGGTTAAAAACATTTTAAGAGACCTAAAGGTTTTGAAAGTTAATTTTAACAAGCTCCCTTCATTTACCAACAAACAAAAAAAAGCTACTCCAAAACAAATAGCAGAATATAACAAGTTAGCCAAGAAGTATAATGCCATGTCTCAGGGTAATGTTAATATAAAAAACAAAGAAGTTAAGCGTATAAATTATCTATATCGAATTATGTCTGTAGAACAACGTAAAAAAGCAGAACCTTTACCTGTCTTCCCTCCTCCTCCTCCAGTTGCACCTGCTCCTAAAATTATAGAGACAATAGAAGTACTTCCACCTCCACCTCCGCCTCATAAAAATGCGACTAAAGAACAAAAAGAAAATTATAAAAAAATAATTGCTCTGCACGCAAAAAAGAACTCTAAAGCTAAAATTGTTGAGGTTCCCCAACAACAATTCAATTATTTAACCACACCCTCTGACAAACAATTTGAAATAGTACTATCTGACGGAACAAAAGTTTTCTTAGATTCAGATTCAAAGTTAAAATATCCTCTTAAATTTATAAAAGGGCAAACTCGCAAAGTGGAGTTAACTTATGGAGAAGCTTTTTTTGACGTAGCAAATAGTGATGAATATCAAAATTCTTCTTTTATAGTCATTGCTAATGGTGTAGAAATTGATGCGTCTAAAAATAAGTCAATTAAAAAGAAAGAACGCAAAAACTAACATAGTTTAAACTATTGAATACAATATAGGGTTAACTTCATAGAAGAATGACTAATTATAATCCTGTCAGATTTTAATAATCTGACAGGATCTTTTTTATAAAATCATGTAACAAATTCATAGGCTTTGCGTTCTAATAGTCAATCAATCAAAATAAATCACATGATGTTAAAGCAATTTTTTATTATCTGCTCGGGCTCGGACACCGATATTTTAGAGCAATGTTCTAAAGGTGAGCAAAACAAATATGCTGGTATTGGTGCTACTGTTTTCTTTACAGCGGTTATGGCTTTTATTGCTGCTAGTTATGCTCTTTATACTGTTTTTGATAATCTATTTATTGCCATTGCTTTTGGCTTTATATGGGGGTTACTTATCTTTAATTTAGACAGATATATTGTTTCTACCATAAAAAAAACCGGAAATATTACCGACGAACTCATACAGGCATCTCCTAGAATAATTTTAGCCGTTATTATTGCCATTGTTATTTCTAAACCTCTGGAGTTAAAGATTTTTGAAAAAGAAATTAATCAAGTACTGTTAGAACAAAAGAACGAACTAACATTAGCCAATAAAACTCAGATTGCAGAACAATTCACTCCTACTATTGTTGCGCTCCAAAGTGACATAACTAGTTTACAAAATGATATAGATAATAAAGAAGCTGAAGTAAACGCATTATACGATACTTATATTTCTGAAGCCGAAGGAACTGCCGGCACTAAATTATTAGGCAAAGGCCCTGTATATAAAGAAAAAAGAGAGAAACATGATGCCCTGTTAGCCGAATTGCAACTATTAAAAGCTGAGAATAAAGCTAAAATCACTGCTGCTGAAACTCAAATAGCAGCACTTAAAGGTGATTATGAAGCCCAAATTGTAACCACGCAGCCCATCATCAATAATTTTGACGGGTTAATGGCACGTGTAAATGCATTAGGAAAGTTACCATGGTTACCTTCCTTTTTTATATTCTTGTTGTTTTTAGCTATTGAAACGTCCCCTATTATTGCAAAACTATTATCTTCAAAAAGCGTTTACGACTTTAAGTTGGAAGATCAGGAAACGGCTGTTAAAACTAATGTACTTCAAAATAAAAACCAAAGAGAAGCTTTATTAAAAACAGACTATGCTATTAACGACCGTATTTATAATGACATAGAAAAAGAAGACGAATTTTATACTTATAAGCGCAAAAAAGCGAGAGAACTTATGCAACTCCAAGCTGATGCTTTTTTCAAACATCAAAAAAACGCCTTCTGATTCTATCTATGCAGCGTTTTCCGCTTTAAAATGATTATATAAATCTTTACACCCTAAACCTATAATCGCTAAGTTTTTATTTTTTTCGATGGCCTCATTATGAAGTGCAGCTAAGGCATTAACACCATAGCGATCCATACTTTCTACATCTTGAATGCTAATGGTAAGATTATTTACTTTTTCAAAGATGTTTTTGAATTCATTTTGAAACACTTCCAAACTATTTCTGTTTAGAATGCCTTTAATTTTAAAAAAATTGTTGCAGCTTGAAATTTTTAAATCCATAATCATAATATTTTAAATGGTTTCAATGACAGATCTGAGGACGACTAATCGACTGATAACGAAACAAATGTATGTAAATTAAAAGTTAAAATGTTATTTTTTCGATCAATCGATTCCAACTTTAGATGAAAAAATATTCTGTGTCAATTTCATCGTCAAGTAACCATATTAATATCAGATTTCGTTACTTTTACCTTTACAAAACGTTTTAATTAATCAATAATGAAAAAATTAGTATTATTACTTTGCTTAGTATCTATTTTTAATGGTTATTCTCAAGCTTCTGAAGAGAGCGACAAAAAAGCTATTCTTAAAGTATTAAAAAAACAGCGTCTTGCCTGGTCTGATAATAATATTGAAGAATTTATGGAAAGTTATTGGAAAAGTGATTCGCTAAAGTTTTATGGTAGCAATGGTATAACTCATGGCTGGGAAAACACTTTAGACAGATACAAAAGGGCCTACCCTACTAAGGATCATACAGGAAAATTAAATTTTAAAATAAATGCTATTACTAAAATAGCTGAAGGCGCTTATTATGTTATGGGAGAATACCATTTAAAACGTGAAGTTGGAAATGCTGATGGTATTTTCATGATTATTTTTAAAAGAATTAATGGCAAGTGGAAAATTATTGCCGACACCTCTAGCTAAATCATGTCTATAATTATTAGAAAAGCGACCTTAAATGATTTGCCTGTTTTATTAGAATTTGAACAGGGAGTCATTATTGCAGAACGTCCCTTCGATCCTACCATAAAAGAAGGCTATATTAATTATTATGATATAAGTGAGTTAATAACAAGTGACAGCTCTGATATATTTGTTGCTGAATCTAATGGCGAAATAGTTGCATCAGGATATGCCAAAATTAAAACTGACAGACATTATTTAAAACATGCATATCAAGGTTATTTAGGTTTTATGTTTGTTTCTGAAACGCATAGAGGTAAACGTCTAAACAAAATGATTGTTGATGCCTTACTAAAATGGTGTAAAACACGAAATATTTTTGAAATCAGGCTAGATGTTTATGATGATAATATCTCCGCTATTAAAGCCTATGAAAAAGTAGGATTTAAAAAACATATGATTAATATGCGTCTGGATATTGAAAATTTAGATTTAGGGTGAACATCTTCCCTGAACTTATTTCAGGGTCTCATAAATTAATTTACTGATTTTATGATATGCAAAAACAAATTCAGTATGAGCTTATAAATTATTTTTTTTAATAACAGAAAGCCTAACCGCAATTAAATGTTTCAGCACCAAAGTATTATAATTTCTTTACGTATTTGGTAATAATTACAATTTGTTGTGCACCAACTTTACCTTCAATATATTCTGCATTCTCACGATCTAAACGAATATTTCTAACAGCAGTACCTTGTTTAGCGACCATACTAGCCCCCTTAACCTTTAAATCTTTTACTAAAACTACAGAATCCCCTGATTCTAAAATAACACCATTAACATCTCTATGAATAATCTTGTTAGCAGCATCTTCATGTTCGCCCGTTGCGCGTGCCAAAGCCAAAGCTTCACCATCTAAATACATCATGTCTAACAAATCTTTTGGCCAGCCTTCATTACGCAATCTTTGAAGCATTCTCCAAGCCATAATCTGTACAGCAACATGCTCACTCCACATACTATCGTTTAAACATCTCCAATGATTTGCATCCATATCTACCTGACCTTCAATTTGGTCTAAACAGGTTTTACAAACCAACACATCGTTAGCCACATTTTCGTTTAATGATGGCGGGATGGTATATTGTTTTAAACCTTCCTTTGAAGTACATAATTCGCAGGTATTGTTGCTTCTTTCTTGTAATGTTTGTAAAACGCTCATGGGCTATTATAGTTTTTGCAATAATACGTTTTAATAAAAGGTTTTACAAGTCCCGTTTTATTAATAAACAAAAGAGACCGAATTCTAAGTTAAAACCAAAGAATCCAGCCTCTTTAAAAAATATAAGCTTTATAGTTTTATAGCAGAATAAATATAATCACCATGTCCTTTAAAATATTTTTTTAATGTTTTCCCTTCTTCTTCTGTTAGTGCCTCTTTCATAAGTTCCATACTTCTATCAAACATTTTTTCTAAATCGCCTAACGAATCCATTAAAATAGCCTCATTAAAATCTCTCCTATCTGCACCCCAAGCATGCATGCTAGGGTAATATGCTTTAATATATTCATTCTTATAGATGACATTTTCAAGTATTTTTTTACGCAATGTCCTAAACTCTTCTCTAGTTCCATCCTCTGGAAAAGCTAATTTACTTTGACGTAAATACATCACCATATCTTTAGTCTTTTCACCTTCCATTAGTTTTGCTCCTGGTAAGGTCGCATAAATTTCATCTGAATGAAAAATGGAGTAAGCCGAATTCCTTTTCTTTAAAAAGGCTTTTCGAGCTTCTTCATCTGTCCAAGCCTCTTTTTCAAGTTCGCTATTTCTTTCTCCTGCTTTATCAATGGCTTCCCAATTTGGATAAGATTGTACATAAATCACCTCATTACTACTCTCCGTCATAAGATGTGTATAATACCCCGACCCCATAATGTATTCATTTTTTTTGGTAACCTTTTCTAAGTATTCCTTCTCTACGGCTTTCCATTCATCCATAGTACTGTCATTTTTACTATTCCAGTATGTTTTTGTAACTGTTATATACTCTGGTCTTTTTGGAGCTTCTTCTTGTGCAGAAATAAATGCAGTGTTAAATAATAGAAGCATCACTACAATGGTTGAGAAAAATTGATTGGTTGTTTTCATAATCTGTTAAAATTTAAAGTTAATATATTTGAATTAGTCAATACAACTTTAAGATTATGGGGCAACAAAAAGATTTAGGACAACCTATTTATGTACTTTTAATAAATGAAATGGAAGATTGAGAGTATCTAAATATACAACAAAAAAAGATACGCTTCTAATATTTAGCTATGCTTTACATATCTAACAAACTATCTCTCATCTTTTTTGTCATCCCTTTTACAACCATATCATAACTATGGTCAATAAGCTCAAAAATGAACTTTGGTTTTAGTTCTCCTTTGTATATATCAATGGTGTTCCAATGTTTATTGCTTACATAAGGCCCAGGGTAAACACTTCTAAATTGTTCTCTTAATTCTATAGTATAATCTGGGTTGCTCTTTAAAGTAATAGCAGCTTCTCCTTTCTCCCATTTGTTTAGAGGTGCTAACACAAACATTTTATTTAAGACTTTAAATACAAGTGTATGCTCATCAAAGGGAAATTCTTCTGTGCTGCCTTTTTTACTTAAACAGTATTCGCGAAGTTGATCTATATGCATTTTTTTATCTTTTATTCATTCCAGTCTTTCGTCTTTGCTCAAGAAAAACTACGGCAGGAATCTTATAAATTGAAATTAAAATCTCAATCATCATTGAAGTTTTTTAATAGGTTTATCTTCTATTTTTAAAGCTGAATAATCTAATTTCCATCCTATGGTTTCTACAATAGTTTCCATGAGCAAAATAGTTTCTAAAGCTTCTTTTCGAGCTATTTCAATGAGTCCGCTTTCTGGGATTTTCTCTTGGATGTGCTGTTTCGCTTCTTTATGTAAATCGGTTAAATCGGTCGCCTCAAACTTATTAAACAAACCATCAGATTTGTCATAATAATTCAAATTGGTTTCAATCGATAACACCTCAGGTTGTGGAAAATGTTGCAATAAAATTTTCTTTTTGTCATTTTCTGCCACCAATTCAATTTTTGATAAATCGTATCCTACATATGCTTTTGCATTTATGACAACCAAGGCTTTCTTTTTACTAGAAATCAATTTTAAAAAGCGCTCTTTAACGTCTTCATAATGGTATATCTCGGCAAAATCGCCTTCAACCGTTATAAACTTACAAACTGTTTTGATTTTATCTAAAAGTAATACTGATTGCGACTTAACTAATTGTTTTCTCTTAAATGACTTAAAGTAAGTAACAATACCTAAAGTCATTAAAATGCCTATTATAATTCCTAAAAATGCTTCCATAAATATAAAATGGTATTATTTGCCTATTCGGCCTAAGTGGGTATTCTTAAAACTATCAAAATATTTTAATCCATAACCAAAAACTCTATCGAAACAAGCGTGAGAAAACAAGATAATCCCTGTTAATTTTATGATATCATTCTGAACAATTATTCCAAAAAGATAAACACTTATAGCTACGGCTTTATGATGAAAAATATTATATATAACAGCCCCTACTTTAGGGCTCAACAAATAGCCTAACATCCCAATATCCGGAATTAAAATTAATGCAATAAACCACCACCAACTATAATCTAACCCGGAAAAAAGATATATTCCGAAAATAAACATAAATAATTCTTCAATTTTCAATGACGTTTTCATGTGTTTATAATTATTTGTTTTTATCGGTCATATGTAACTTCCATTATAATCATTCTTCTTCATTATGGAAGTTTCATCTTTTTATTGTTATTTTAATGATCGTAAATCATCGAAATAGGATTAATTTATAACTTTATATAAAACAGGTTTACTTGGTGAGGCATCATTTTCAAACGGGGCTATTTGAAGATTTAAAAAATACACCCCGTCTTCAACTGTGTTTGGTACAAAAATAAATTCTGTTATCGTTGCATCTAGTCGTATTTCACTTTTGGTATTCCAAAAGGCGTTATGGGCTAACAGTGCACATTCATCCTTTTCTTTATCTACACTGGGCAAATCAATTAGTAAATGTTTTACGCCTTTTTCACGCAAATAGACAGCAGCATCTTCTAATAAATAAGGTGGGTTGGTATGCGAATATTGCGCTGTCAATTTCTCTTTAGTGTTGGGAATCGTTCTTATAACTATGGCATCTCTTTTTTTATTTCCAATAGCAAATTTTAATTGCTTTTTAGAAATCACAAAATCACCATTTAATTTTTCTGGTGCTACGGTTACGACCTCTGCCAAAAAGAAAAATTGCTTTAAATTCTGGTTTACAGAGTGTATGTGTTCAGTGATATGTCCCACACATTCGGTATGGGTACCGTGAGCATGCGGATTAAAAAAAATATTGTTAAAATTTACACAGGCTCCTCCAGCTACACTAACAATCTGCTCGCCATCTTTTGCAGGCTCAATTGTAGGCGCATCTAAATACCATGCATTTACATTCCTTTTTGACGCACTAAGCGGTATTGAAATGTCAATGGGTAACGATAAATCTATTTGAAGTTTTTTTGAGTTGTATTGAATAGCTGCTAACATTTATGCTGAATTTGTTTCAGCATCTTATAATTAAGATACTATTTCAAATATAAGTTTTTTAATTCTGGATTTTGACATTTAATTCAGATTCTGAAACTAGTTCAGAATAAATAGCTCAGAAGCAATTCCATCGACTAAAAACTTACCTTTTTGTGTTGTTTTTAAGATCTCCATACGATTTTGATTCTCATCAAGATCACTCGAAGTAATAAGCAAACCGCTTTCTATAAATTTTCCTGATGAAGCTTTTAAATGCTCAGTAAAGCTTTCTCCAAAATCGTTTTCTATTTTATTTAAAGATACTCCCCAGATAGTTCGTAAACCCGTCATAATATACTCATTGTATTGGTCCTTCTCAGAAAGTATTTCTACAGTGTTTGGTAATACATTCCTTTGAAACGCCTGTATATATTTTGAATTATTTGACACATTCCAACTACGTTGATTACCATTAAATGAATGAGCAGAAGGCCCTATACCTATATAAGGCTTCCCTTGCCAATAGCTGGTATTATGTTTTGAAAAATAATTAGGCTTTCCAAAATTTGAGATTTCATAATGCACAAAACCTTGTTCTTTGGTTTTGTCAATTAAATGATTGAAGTGCTCTAATGCCAACGCTTCATCAATTGGAGGATAATTTCCTTTTTTTATAAAAGCATCAAGTGCTGTTTTGGGTTCAACAGTTAGTGCATAACTGGATATGTGGTTCACGCCATAACTAAAAGCTATTTCAAGGTTTTTATTCCATTTTTCTAAACCCATATTAGGGATGCCGTAAATAAGATCAATGGTTATATTATCAAAATATTGAGTTGCTAGCTCTAAACAAGTTTTAGCTTCTTCAGAACTATGCGCACGATTCATACTTTTTAAATCATCTTCAAAAAAAGATTGAATACCAATACTTAAACGGTTTATTCCAATAGCTCGATAACTTTCAAAAATAGTTTTATTTGTATGACCTCTGGACGGAGCTTGGGGTGACAGAGAGTTACTAATTAAGTCATCTGGGTTTGCTTCTAATGTTATTTCAGGATGGTCTATAACTGAATAATTTTTATAAACCTCGTCAATCAAAAATCGTAATTCGTCAATCGTCAGTAAAGAAGGCGTACCACCTCCAAAATAAATAGTTTCAATAGTTCGATTATTGAGTTCTTCTTTTCTAAGCTTTAACTCTTTTACTAAAGCTTGAATAAGTTCCTCCTTCTTTTTTAAAGACGTTGAAAAGTGAAAGTCACAATAATAACATGCTTGTTTACAGAATGGTATGTGGATGTAGAGAGCCCCTCCTATCCTCCCCAAAGGGGAGGGATTATTAACATTAAAATTATAATTTCTTTTTGGCAAACTGAAACTAATTTTTCTTTTTACGTAAGTCAACAACAGTTGTTTTTGTTCCCCCTTTGGGGGTTAGGGGGCTATTCTGTTTCACAAAAGCACCCCAACCAGAATAACTTTTACCAATATTCACTTTGCCGGAATTATAAAAATGGCAAACTGCTGCCGCCAAGCCATCAGTAGCATCTAAATTTTTAGGCAAGGTTTTCAACCCCAGCATGCTCTGCAACATTCTGGCAACTTGCTCTTTACTGGCATTTCCATTACCTGTTATTGCCATTTTTATCTTTTTAGGAAGGTATTCTGTAATTGGTATTTCTCGACTCAAGCCTGCTGCCATAGCCACGCCTTGGGCTCTACCAAGTTTTAGCATACTTTGCACATTTTTACCAAAAAAAGGTGCTTCAATGGCAATTTCATCTGGATTGTGAGTGTCAATAAGCTCAATAGTTCGTTCAAAAATGAGTTTTAGTTTTAGATAATGATCATCATACTTTTTTAGGTCGAGTTCATTAAGCTGCAAAAATTGCATCGTTTTTCCAACCACTTTTATAAGCCCAAAACCCATAATAGTTGTACCAGGATCAATACCTAAAATAATTCTTTCTTTATCCATTCTATTCACAATAATAACAGCCACTCAATGATATGGAAGCTCCTACAGTTAGTGTTAAAAGATTACCGTTAAATGCTCCAAATCCATCTGATATGGGTGCAAAATCTTTTGCAAACCCATGTATATACGAAACATCCGTATAAATAGAAAGTTTATCTGAAACTCCAAAATGGAGCTCTACACCAGCCATGGCATTCATAAACGATGTTTTATTTTGAGTAAAATTCCCCAAAGGCTTCACCGATGAGATCCCCGGTCCTGCATGAACAAACACGCCCTTATTTTGAGACAAGTTAAAGATTCTATTGGCATTATAAACTGCTTGCAAATTGATACGAGAGTAATTAAGCTTAAACGCCTGTGCTTCTTTTTGATTCGATATTCTACTAAAGCTATAATCCAATTTTGCACCAAGCATGGGTTTAAACATATATTGAATTCCTAAATTTACTGTTGGTAAATTATATGTTTTTCCTTCAAAACCAGTAACAAATCCATTCTTTGACGGGCTGTTTAAGCCTAATGCAAATTGCGCTTTAAAAGTACTTGTATCACCTTGTGAAGTCGATACAAGACTACTCATTACAAAAAGGATCGCACAAAAGGCTTTTATATATATTTTAAAATTTGAGGTCATAACGTAATAATGATTTAATTTGCATTTAATTATAGGTATATCACATACATGCTACCGTACAAAACTAAACAATTCTTTTTTGAGCTTATTAAATTAAGTATTGTTATTGGGGCTTTTTATTTTATATACCAAAAACTGATAAATAATCCAGAACTAGATTTTCATGATTTTATTGGTTTTTTATCAAAAAAAGACATTTTATCACTCAAAAGCATACTTTCATTGCTTTTTTTGACATTTTTTAATTGGTTTTTTGAGATTATAAAATGGCAAACACTAGTCTCCCCTATAAAAAAAATAAGTTTTAAAAATGCCTTCGAACAAAGTTTAGGTTCTTTAACAGCCTCATTATTTACACCTAATAGAATTGGCGAATATGGTGCTAAAGCTATTTATTATACTTCCAATTATAGAAAACGCATTCTTCTAATTAATTTATTGGGCAATATATTGCAAATGTTTACTACCACTGTTTTTGGGGTTATTGGTTTTTGTTTCTTTACAGCTAAACATCAAGTTAATATTGATTATTATAAATTCGCCCAATACCTTTTAATTGGACTCCTTATTATTGCTTTGATAGTTTTTATAGTGCTAAAAACAAAATTGACTATTAAAGGGTATTCTTTAGAAAAAATTAAACATTTTATTTTGGGATTTCCAAAAAAAACAATGGGCTTTGCCTTATTTTTATCCATGCTACGTTATATGATTTTTTCGTTTCAATTTTACCTTTTGTTACAATTATTCGGAACTGAAATATCATACTTCAATGCTATGACTGTTATTACTTCTATGTATTTATTAGCCTCCATAATTCCTTCTATTTTTATATTTGATGTTGTTATAAAAGGAAGCGTTGCTATTTATTTATTTGGTTTTATAGGTTTTAGCGAAATCACTATTTTAAGCACTATAGCTATGATGTGGCTGTTGAATTTTGTTTTACCAAGTATGATCGGGAGCTACTTTGTCATTAATTTTAACCTTCCAAAAGACCCTCATTAATTATGGTTTTGATAAGCATCTTTATCACTATAGGCTATCTATTTTTAATAGGGAGTTTCGTTTTTGGTTTTGATAAGATTAAATTGTTTAAATTAGAAGGTGGCCCTCCAAAAACCACATTTTCGGTTATTATCCCTTTTAGAAATGAGGCAAAAAATTTACCTGGTTTATTAGAATCTATAGACGCGTTAGGATATCCGAATCATTTATTTGAAATTATTTTTGTTGATGATGATTCGGTTGATAATTCGGTTGACTTAATTATGGGGTTTCTCGAGAATGTTCAACATGACATAAAAGTTATTAAGAATGAAAGAACTTCTAATGCCCCCAAAAAAGATGCGATAACAACGGCTGTTAATCATTCAAAAAACAAATGGATTATAACAACGGATGCTGATTGTTTATTGCCAAAATATTGGTTGGATAGCTTTGATGCCTTTATTCAAAAAACAAATGCAAAGTGCATGGCGGCTCCAATTACCTATACGAATTCCAGTAGTTTTTTAGAACAATTTCAATTATTGGATAGTTTGAGTTTACAGGGAGCGACGATAGGTGGTTTTGGTATAAAACAACCATTTCTTTGCAATGGTGCTAATTTTGGATATGAAAAAACATTATTTCGAGAACTAAACGGTTTTGAAGGCAATACAGATATTGCAAGTGGTGATGATATTTTTCTACTTGAAAAAGTGACTAAAACATACCCCAAACAACTTCATTATTTAAAATGCGAACAAGCTATTGTAAAAACACAATCACAGCCATCATGGAGAGATTTAATATCACAACGTATTCGGTGGGCTTCAAAAACGAGCGCTTACAATAATTGGTTTGGGAAATTTACCGGACTTATGGTTTTATTAATGAACGGATTAGTCCTTTCAACTTTGTTACTTTCGATCTTTAATCTTTTTAATTTTAAAATCTGGAGTTATATTTTAATAATAAAATTTAATATCGATTTCTTCCTAATCTATAAAGCAGCCTATTTTTTTAATCAGAAGTCCGTCTTAAGAAATTTTGCTTTCGGATTTATTATATATCCTTTTTTTAGTTTCTACGTCGCTTTTGTATCTCTTTTTAAAACCTATAAATGGAAAGGCAGGACGTTTAAAAAATAGTATCAGTTAACACCTATAATGATTGGTAATTTAAATTCTGTAGTCACCTGTTGTCCGCGTTTTATAGCTGGAAAAATTTTAGGTAAAGCCTCTAAGCTTTCGGTTAGCAAATCATTAATGTTTGGTATTTCCTGTATGGTCAGACTATCTATTTTGGTTTCCAACAAAATGATAGCGCCCATTTCCGATACTTGAAGCTTCAAATCTATAGTATCATTAATATCCTGAGTTACAACAATAATTTCTTCTTGCAGATGTTTAAATATATGTCCTGTTAAAACGCTTGTGAAACACTCTTTTTTTTCTTGTTTGGTAGACAAAGAATCACACAAGGAAAATGTTGGGTATTCATCAACATCGTTCCATTTAAAGGTTTGTAACTCTTCATTTAAAAAAGTTTCAGAAGATGTTTTTTTTACATTAAAATACCCACAGGAATTAAGCAATATGACTATTAGAAAAACACAAATCTGTCTCATGGATTAAAACTGAAACCGAAAAATACAATTTTTTTGTATGAACTCATCTTGACTTTCTATGATTTGCTACAAAATCATCATTTTATTCCCATATTTTGTCTTTTTATTACATCGTAGCCATGCTATGATGCACAAAAAAGACTTTATCTAGAAATAAAAGCATGACTTTTCGCTTAAATAAAAAAGTCAAGATGAGTTCTATTTTAATGACCTTTTAACCCGTCCTTCATGAATTTTTCTTTCTTTAACTCACTAATACGTCTATCAATGTATTCTATATGGAAACCTGACGGGAATTTCTTTTTAAAGTTATTATACATGACAAGTTTAGCATCTAAATCTGCATAATAAGCATCCTTCGTTATTAGTAAAAAGAAATGCGTACCCGTATTATCAGGGTTTTCTTTTATGGCTTTTTTTAGCGTTTCTATAGATTCACTATACTTTTTTTGCCTATTTAATGCGCGAGCCAATTTTGAATATTCTGCATCTAATGGTAAATCCTTTAAGGCTAAAAATTGTTTTATATACTTTTCTGCGTTAACAAAATCGTCAAGTTCATAATAGCATGCCCCTATAACATATATAGAAGTGACATCGTTCTTATTATATTTTAATACCAATTTTAGTTGCTCAATAGTCTTTTTAAATTCATAATGTTTATAATAACATGAACTAAGTTTTTCGTGAATAAATTCGGAAGATTCGCCAAGTTCTATTAGTTTTTCGAACCAAATAGCTGCTTTTCTATAATACTGTTGCCAATAATAATTTTGTGCTTTTAAACTTATAAGCTTCACATTACCTTCATAGACTTTTAAACCTTTATCAACATATTTGTTAACTAACGGGTGTTTTCTCTTTTGGAGATAATATTTTGCTATTTTATAAATAGCCTTTTGGTGGGTTTGGTCTAAATTATATGTAGCACGAAAATGATTCATTGCAGTGGAATCTTTTAATTGTTCTAAAACCAAACCAAGTTCATAATGGTAATTAGGGTTTTTATTATCTACATAAACCAAATCATTAAAAACATTTGTAGCAGCTCTATACTTTTTAGTTTTAGAAAGTAATTTAGCGTATTCGTATTTTAACAACGCATCTTTTGGATGCACATCTATACTCGTCTTATAATTCTTTAATGCTTCTTCGTAATTCCCAATAGCAATATATGCCTTAGCTATTTTGTCGGAAGCTTCAGATTGATTTTTATATGCTTTATAATACTCTATGGCTTTAGTGTAATGACCATGGGCATATAAACTATCTGCCATATGTAAAACCGAAATTTGCGCTTCGATTTTAAATGATATTAGTAGTAGCAATAAGGTGATTCTAATCATTTCTTTTCTTCTGCTACCTGAAAAATTATTGGCAACGAATAAGGCACATCAACTTTTTTACCCCGCTGCTCACCCGGTATCATTTTAGGCAAAGTATTAATTACGCGTATAGCTTCTACCTCTAAAGCTGGGTGTGGTGCTCTGGAACGTACTCCCGTTATATTACCTTCTTTATTAATTTTAAAAATAACATTTATACGTTGCCTCCCAGACAAACCTAACTCAGTCGCTAATTCTGTATTAAAATTTCTGTTTACATGCTTTGTAATGGCATTTGAAGTACATTTTTTTTGCTCTTGTTTGTCTTGCAATGATTCACAGCCTGGGAATATTGGTGCTTTATCCACAACAGAATAAGGAACAGAAATATCTAACTTATCTTTCTCATAACCCGAAATAGCAACTTCGTCTAACATTTGCGTATCATTTTCAACATCAAATATTATTGGCAAGGAATAAGATACAGTTACATTTTTACCGCGCTGAACACCTGGTTTCATTTTAGGTATAGCAGAAATAACTCGTATGGCCTCTGCTTCTAAATCAATATGCGGAGCTCTTGCTCTTATCTCATCTGTACTTATGTTACCTTCAGCATCTATTTTAAAAATAACATTAATACGTTGTCTACCACTTAATCCATTTTGGTCAGCAACTTTAGTATTGAAATTTTCAATTATAAAATTGGTGATATTTTCATTCATACATTTTTTCTTATCAGCATTACTAAGTAGGTCTTCACATCCTGGAAATACTGGCACATTCTCAATAACAGCAAAAGGAACTTCTACTTCATCCAACATCTCTGTTGCATCTGCCACCTGAAATATTATTGGCAAAGAATAAGGTACAATCACAGATTTACCTTTATGTGTCCCTGGAATCATTTTCGGTAAAGCTTTAATAACCCTTATTGCTTCAGCTTCTAAATCTGGATGTGGTGCTCTTGCTCGTACACCAGTAATACTACCTGTTTTGTCTATTTTAAAAATCACATTAATACGCTGTCTACCTGTCAAGTTTAAAGCACTAGCCAATTCTGTATTGAAGTTTCTATTTACAAATTGCGCTATTTTTTTAGACGTGCAATCTCTTTTCTTTGCATTACTCTTCTCTCTTTCACATTCTGGAAAGACAGGTACGTTTTCAATTACTGAAAATGGGACTTCAGATGCATTTGTATATTTCTCTTTTAACTTTAAAAGCTCTTCTTTCTGTCGCTTTTTACTTTCTGCACTTTCTGGAATGTTCTTAAAATACACATACATTTTATATGCTTGACCTTCAGAAGAATTTACCACCCAAGGTTCTGGTTCATAATATTCTGGAACCTTCTCATTTAAGGAATGTACACTATAAGTCGCTGTCTTCTTTTCCTCATCAAAATGTGCCCAACTTACATAATCTGGATGTGACTTTAAAAATGCTTCATAATTATTATGAATCTTTTTGTTTTCGATAGACATTTCCTTTTCTCCAACGTTTAAAGTATAAGTATATTGACTTAAATTTATAGATTCCTTTTGAATCTCTTGCCCTTCAGATGACGTGTATACCAACATCCCAAAAACCATAGGAATTAACAATGCATATTTAAATAGATGGATCTGTTTTGATTTTGATTTTGATAACATGACGATTCGTTTTTTGATTAATGATTGATTGAAAAAAGTATTGATGAATGATATATTTTTAGTCTCAAAAACCTGAGCTAATAAGTTTTGATAATACGCTTCTTTATTTTGATGTTTTAAAGCATTGGCATCGGCTATAAACTCATGAAGTGTTGCTATTCTATTTTGATACATATACACCAAAGGATTAAACCAAAATAAAATGCGTAGCACTTCAAAAAACAATAAATCTATAGTGTGTTTTTGCTCTGTATGTATAAGCTCGTGTTTTAAAATAGTTTCTTTATCTTCTATTTTTATATGTTCTCCTAAAAAAATATAATGGAAAAACGAAAAGGCTGCATTACTATTTAATAATTCAACTAATACAACTTTTCCAATAGATTGCTTTGGGTTTTTTATTACCAAAGAGAAAATCTTAATAACTTTAAAAAGAAATAAACTAAAGGCAACTAAAACACCTATATAAAATATAACTTCCCATATTGATAATGCATTTGTGTTTAATACCACGACATCTAATAATATAGTATTATTAGAGTTTACAGGTGATTGCCCTAAGACAATTTCAGGTAATGAAACGATATAGTCCTGTGGAACTACTTTTTTAAAACTATCAACTTTTATAAAAGGTAGTATTAAAGATAGAACTCCTGTTGATAAAAGATACATTCTGTTCCAATTAAAAAACGTTTCTCTTTTTAGAAATACATCATATACTAACAAAAAGAAAAGTTGAAACGCAATGGTTTGGATAATATAATGTATCATAACTATTGTTTTTTATTAATCTCTTTTAAAACAGATTCTAAATCTTTAATATTCATATCATTCTTCTTCACAAAAAAAGACACCATACTTTTAAAAGATCCTTGGAAGTAATTATCAACTAACTTATTTATAGACTGATTGCTATAGTCCTGTTTTGCAACTAATGGAAAATAGATATGTCCTTTTCCTTCTTTTTCGTAACCTACAAATCCTTTGTTTTCTAAAATTCTAACAATGGTAGACACCGTATTATAAGCAGGCTTAGGTTCAGAAAACTGCTCTATTATAGCTTTAACATTGGCTTTTTTTAACTCCCAAAGTATTTGCATGATGTCTTCTTCTGCTTTTGTAAGTTGTTTCATGAATGCTGAATTTATTTCAGTATCTTTTTGATACTTTTATTTAATTTAATGAGATACTGAATCAAGTCCAGCATAGCAAAGTGAAATATTTCACTTTGCTAATATAACTAAATATTTAGTTCAAACTAAATATTTAGTTCAAAAAATGTAACATTTATCTTCCCAATACGTCTAATCATCATAAAACTTAAATACCTTTATGGACATTGTTTTAATTATTATTGCTGCTTTATTTATGATTTTAGGTATTATAGGCAGTTTTTTACCAGTGCTACCTGGCCCCCTAACAAGTTGGGTTGGACTTTTAATACTTTACTTCACAGACACCATAACAATAAGCAAGTCATTTATAATAACGACATTAATTATAGCAGTACTTATTTGGGTCTTAGATTATATTATTCCTGCCATGGGCACTAAACGGTTTGGAGGTACTAAATATGGCATGATTGGTACCACCATAGGACTTATAGCAGGGCTTTTAAGTCCTATTCCTGGTGGTATTATTATTGGACCTTTTGTTGGGGCATTAATAGGAGAACTTTTAAACAAAACGGACACTAAAACTGCTACTAAAGCAGCTTTTGGATCTTTTATTGGCTTCATAGCATCTACCTTTATAAAATTCATTACGGCCATCATTTACTTAGGTTTTTTTATAGGATTTCTTTTAGATAGTTAAATATTATGTCAAAGTAATATCTACTTAAATCTCATTACAATCTTGCTTATTTCTTTTGTCATTCCTGTGTAAACAGTAATCCACTTTGAATGATCATATTTAAATGATTAATAGACATTGACGAGCTTGTAAAACAATAATAACTCTGGGCTATATAAAATGGGGTACGATTGAGATTCTTGCCTACGCAGAAATTAAAAAAGAAGAAACCCTATGGGTCTCTCACCTCCATAGGGTCTGTAAATTGCTATTATCAACAAAAAAAATTGAGGGATTAATTAATTTTTTTGAAGCGTTGATAAGGTAAATATACTTATAAGTCCTGTATTTTAGCTGCGGAAAACCCGTAACATATTTACGGGTTTATTGTACTATTGAGTTATATCAGTGGTTTTCAGAACAAAAAAAAGTAGGATTTTTTAGAAAAAAATCAAAATACATAAATTCTGGCACTAAACAAAGCCTTTTTTTCTTGCTTCAAGCAATAAAGTTTCATCTTGTCCGTCATTAACTTCAAAAATATCCCTAAGATGTTTTTTCCTTTTTTCAACTGCACTTAGAGAAATATCTAAATGAGATGCTAAATTTTTCGTTTTTACTCCTTGAGATAACAAATGCAATATTTTTCTGTTTTTAACGTCAACTACAATATCCGTTGTAATGGCTTTTCTAATATGGCTATTTACAGTACCGCTATAAAATGGTGGGTTATTAAGTACAGCTTGAAATGCGCTGGCAAGTTCACTAGATGTTAAATCACTTTTAATTAAAAACCCTTCAGGGTCTATCGTTTTAATAATATTATGAATTCTAAAAGATTCGTTAAACATAGTTAATATGATAATCTTAGTATTTGGTAAAATTCGACGTGCATATTCTGCCAGGTCTTCACCGGAACTCATGGATCCATCCTCTGAAGGTGGTAAACTAATATCTACAAATAGCACATTATACGGCAGCTCGTTTTGAATAGATTTATCCATATAAGCGATCGCTTCATCACAGTTATTGGCTATATCAATTTCGAGTTCCTGGTTTTCTTTTTTAGTAAAAAGTAGTGTATTTTGATACCCTTCTATAATTATAGGGTGATCATCAATCATTAATATTTTTATCTTTTCAATCATAATAAATTTTGTTTTAGGTAATTGGGGCTTCGATAGTTACTGTAGTTCCTGCATCTTTTTCTGAGGTTATATTTATATTTCCGTTAATTTCATTTATCCTGGAGTTCATGTTCTTTAGTCCTATACCGGACTTTACTTTATTAACATCAAATCCAGAACCATTATCACTCATTATTAAGCAAATTACATTATTTTTTAATTTAAAACTAATATTTACTTGTGTTGCGCTAGCATGTTTATAGATATTATGGAGCGATTCCTGAATAATTCTGTATATATGAATTTTAGTTTTATTAGAAACATCATCCCAATGAATCGTATCATCATGCTCTAATTTGTAGCCAAGTTTATAGGCTATTGTTTGCGTTTCTAAAAAAGTTTTTATGATATCTATAAATCCAGAACCTGAAACAAAATTGGTATTTAACTCATGCGATACTTTCCTTATATCCTGCTCAATTATTTTAAGTTCGTCTATATATTGGCCTCTGGTTTTTATAGCCTCTGCATCATTACTCATGTTTAAACTGTCTAAACTTAAACGTGTACCAAATAAGCGTCCTAAAACCCCGTCATGCAACTCTTCAGAAATACGTCTTTTCTCTAAGGTCCTTGCTTCTTCAATACTTTCATTTTGAGACAGCATTAGGTTGTAAATCTCTTCATTTGTTTCTTGCTGCTTCTGTATA
Source organism: Flavivirga spongiicola (assembly GCF_030540825.1). Lineage (NCBI taxonomy): Bacteria > Pseudomonadati > Bacteroidota > Flavobacteriia > Flavobacteriales > Flavobacteriaceae > Flavivirga > Flavivirga spongiicola. The sequence continues at coordinate 3,028,398 of NZ_JAUOEO010000001.1, read as the reverse complement.
AACTTTAATTCTTTATTTCTATTTCTTTGGGTAATGACTAGATATAACAGAAAAGATGAAATGACTATGACTACAGAAAGTATTAAAAGCCACATCCGTTCTTTAGCAATTCTAATATTTTCTTGTTCTATTTGGTTTGTTTCAAAACGAATTCTGGCAAATTTATTTCTTATAGATCGTTCATTTTTTTGCAGGCTGTCATTAAGCTTTATATATTCTTTTGAGTACATTGCAGCAACATTACCTTCTTCTATCTCTGAGAGCAATAAAAGAGATTTCAATAAATCATCATTATGATATTGTTCAGCGATGTCTTTCGCTTTGTAAGCGTAATACTTTGCAGATTTTTTGTCGTTTTTATAATTAAAATACTCAGCTAAATGTTGATTTATTATAATAGAATTATACCCATTTTCCTGAATACTATCACTTATCCTTAGTGCTTGAAAATATAATTTAGGGAGCTTTTCGTAATGTTTAGACAGATATAATGTATGTGCATAATTATCCAAGACAAGAGCATAAACTCCTCTTCTCTCTTTCTTCAAATCGTCACCATTAAGAAGTTGATTATAATAATTTAATGCCAATTTATAATTTCCCGCATTTTTATATGATAATGCTAAATTATTTTTCGAATTATTGATAGTCCTTAAATTATTTCCTTTTAATTTTTTCTTTAATTCTATAGCCTTTTTATAATATGAAACAGATTCATCATATTGTTCTAACTGCCTAAAAACCAAACCTAGATTATTATATATAAACGCCTTATACTTTCTAACCTCATTAGTTTCATTTAACAACCCTAAAAGAGAAATAGCTTCTATAGAGGTAATTTCACTTCCAGTAAGATCTTTTTCATTTTTTTGAATAACAGCAATGCCATATAATGTTTTAGCTATACTTAAATTCTTTTTTAAATTTTTATAAATTTTTTCAGCTTTGTGATAATGATAATAAGCACTATCTCCTAAAACACTATATCTATAAAGTTCTCCAATATTATAATGCGCATTTGCAATAGATAAGGAATCTTGATATTTATTGTCTAAGACATTTTGCTTTATTGAATCAATTATTTGCAACCTACTTTGCTTTTGTCCAAAAACTGAAAAAAAATTGAAAATTATAAATATGTTTATTAGAATAAATTTCAAAAGAAAAGAATTAGCTATTTCTTCAAATGTATTTATAATTTTTTAATTAATATAAATTAAAAAAGGTTCTTTAATTAACATAAAGAACCTTTTATTCTATTTACAAAAATAACTTTTAGTCATCTATTTCTCCACCAGTAAAAGGAGGTGCAGGCATATCAGTATGGTTATCTGCTCTTAGTACATCATCTTCGTTTAAGTCTTGTTTTGTACAAGATACTAATGTTGCGAAAAGTAGTGCTACGAATAAAGTAATTTTTAGGGCTTTCATAATTTTCAATTTTAAGGTTATTATTATTTATTTTCTCTAATTATTAAATTGTTGGCTAAGACATTAATAAAAACATCTCAGACGAGGGAAAAAATGGATAATTAACTTAAAATCGAATGCATAAAAGCTCAACGATTCTATAAAATATTTTACGAGGGAGTAATAAATGAATTAATTTGTCTTTTAAAAAACTTAGGGATATTCTGGAGCGCTCTTTAAGACGCAGTAAAATTGGTTAAACTACATTTGTTAAAGAAATATATTCGACAAAATGTATTATTTTATCGATTAAGTGTAGATTATTAATAAAAACTGTTGATAACCTGTTAAAAACTGTTAAAGGGTAGATTTACTTTTAACGAGGCTTGTCTTTACAATTTTGGTCTTCACATCCTCATTTAAATGCATGTTTTCCAGCCTATTAATTAATAATTGGGCTGCATGAGCTCCAATAATTTTAGCGTGTTGCCTAATAGTTGTTAATCTTGGAAGTGTATGATTAGAATCTGATTTACTGGCAAAACCAATAACAGAAATATCCTTTGGTACTTTTAAACCTAAATTAACGGCTGTATTGATAGTGATAATACCCGATGAGCTATCTGCAGCAATGACCGCATCAACCGTTTTATTCTTTTTAAGAAAAGACTTTATTCTTTTTTGGTGGTCGTCTTTCTTTTTTATTTTTAAAACCAGAGGTTCTTGATTATTATTTTCCAGTATCGCTTTGTTATAACCTCTTTCTCTTAATTTACCAACACTTAAATCATTAATGTTACTAATAAAAGCAATATTTTTACGATTTTCAAGAAGCAAACCTTTAGTTGCATTATAAGTAGCATCAAAATCGTCTACAATAACTTTGTCACATAATACATCATGTGCAACCCTATCAAACATAACAATGGGCAAACCCTTGCTAATGGTTTTCTTAAAATGATCTATTTCATTTTTAATTTGGGTTTCTTCCGCAACAGATAGTATAAACCCATCTACACTACCATTTGCCAGTAACAGCAAACTTTCTTTTTCCTTTTCTAAAGATTCGTTAGAGATACAGGTAATAATATTATAACCTAAATTATTTGCCTCTCTTTCTATACCAAAAAGTACTTTGGCTAAAAAGTGATTAAGGATATTAGGAATTATAACACCTATAGTCTTAGTCTTATTTTGCTTTAAACTTAAGGCTACTTTATTAGGTGTGTAGTTATACAACTCAGCAAGTTCTTTAACTCGCTTAACGGTATCTTCTCCAATTTCTTCACTATTATTTAATGCTTTTGAAACTGTGGAAATAGAAACATTTAACTCTTTTGCTAACTGTTTTAAAGTAACCATACTATTTTACATAAAAATTATAAGTATCGCAATTTACAAAATTACTCTATGCAAATGGTCTAATTAAAAAGATTGGGGGAGTTTTATACCAGTTATGGTTTCAATTTACTGTAAATGACATTAGTACAGACAGTGTAGAATTATAAAAAAACGGTATTTCTAAAATTAATATTTCTCAGAAAAGAAGCACAAAAACGGTAAGCGTATGATAGCGTATTTCAAATAAAAACATACTAATATTTGACCAGCCTGATCATAGTCAAATATTAGCTAAGGATTTTATTAAAATTAGATAGATTGTAAAAACTAAAGTCTTTTGTATTTTAACGCAGTTAAGATTTTCCTAATATTCTAAACATACCTGTTCCACAAGTTGGGCAACTTCCTTTCATTGCTTTTCTTCCATTTTTCATGGTCACTTCGTTAGCATCTTTAATTTCTTTTTTCTCTTTACACTTTACACAGTAGCCTTCCATAATTTAAGATTTTATTTTTATTAAACTTTATAACGTTATAAATGTAGGCTTTATTCTTGGTGTTGACAAATAAAAATACCACGTAAACATCACATTCTCAAACAAATAAAAAATTCATGTATTTTTTGATTTATAGCCACTTATCACTGGACGCATTTTACACAACAAATCTTTCTCACCAAATACTTTGGTTTGATGATTACCTAATTCCATGCAATACGATCTTATAAAAACACACTAATGATATAGAAGGATTTGGTTATATCAGAATCAACCCTAAATGGTTATTGAATTTTACTCTCTTTAGTTTTTTTTGGCTCATAAAAGACACCAAAAAAACATCCACATAATCAACCTAAACTGCTGTAAATTAGTAAATTTTTAACATAACTTTCTTAAAAATTTTTAGACAAAAGCGGTAATTTCGTTGGTTAAATACAAATAAACCAACGATGAGAAATATTACTTTATTGTTTATTCTTTTTTTAAGTATAAATTTAATTTCAGCCCAAGATACTAGCCTCTCAACAACACCTGCACCCAATTATCGCTTAGCATCACAGTTTTCCCCAACTAACCTTGCAAAATTAGTGCACTCAACAACTGTTAGACCTCATTGGTTAAAAAGAGGAAATCGTTTTTGGTATCAATATAAAACGACAGAAGGCTCCAACTACTATTTGATAAATGCGGATACAAAATCGAAATCGAAATTATTTGACAATGAAAAAATGGCAAAGTGGTTAACAGAAATCACAAAAGACCCCTATGATGCACAACATTTACCTCGTTTCAATTTTAAATTTGTTAAAAATGAAACCGCTATTCGCTTTAGAGTAACTTCTACAGAAGAAGTGGAAGTTTTAGAAGACGAGAAAACTGTCGAAAAGGATTCTTCTGCCACAAAAAAAGAAAAAAAGAAGGCCCCTAAAATGGAAAAAAAGGTGTATCATCTTGAATATAAATTAGGTGGTAATTCCCTCACTATCTTAGACAATAAAAAGAAAGAAAAAGAGCCCTGGAAAAAATGGGCCACGATTTCACCCGATAGTACCATTGTATTGTTCTCTAAGAATTATAATTTGTTTTGGATGGATAAAGCAAATTTTTTAAAAGCCGTTAAAGACGAAAAAGATTCAACGATTGTAGAGAACCAATGGACCACCGACGGTGTAGAACATTATGGTTATGGTGGATCTGGACGTGGAGAAAACAACGAAACAAAGGAAGAAAAGAAAGACGATAGAAAAAGAATTAGTGGTATTTGGTCTCATGATTCTAAAAAATTTGTATTTACAAAATCCGACTCCAGACATATTAAAGATCTATGGGTAATCAATTCTGTCGCTAAAAAACGTCCTACTCTGGAAACCTATAAATACCATATGCCAGGAGAAGCGGAATTCTACAAACGAGAACTATTGGTCTTTGATATGCCCTCTAAAGAGATTGTTAACATTAAATTAGACACAACAAAACAACAAAGTATCTCTGTTTACAGAGCACCGGGAAAACAATCAAACAGAGATGATGATTTTCAACCGCCATTGTTACTTTCAAAAAAAGGAAAAATTTATTTTAATACCATAAGCAGAGACAGAAAGAAACTGGATATATGTGTTGCAGACATTAATTCCGGAGACGTCACTGTCTTAATAGAAGAACGATTTAACACCTATATAGAATCGAGGCCTTTGGTTTTGTTTAATAATGAACAAGAGATACTCCATTGGTCTGAACGTGATGGCTGGGCTCATTTTTACTTATACGATTCCAATGGCAACCTGAAACGCCAAGTGACTTCAGGCTCTTATCATGTAAACGGATTTACTAATTTAGATGAGAAAGCACGGGTTCTTTATTTTACAGCAAGTGGGGTTTCTAAAAATCAAGATCCTTACTACGAACATTTATATCGCATTAATCTGGATGGTACTGGTTTACGAAACATCAATTCTGGAGATTATAATACAGCTATAAGTATGGCCGATTCTAATAAGTATTTTGTGAGTAATTATTCCAGAGTTAATACCATACCTAAATCTGAATTAAGAAATGCCAATGGTTCTATTATTATGACCTTAGAAGAAGCAGACCTGTCTCAACTCTTTGCAACAGGATACAAGTTTCCTGAGCCCTTTAAAGTAAAAGCAGATGACGGCATTACAGATATTTACGGTGTTATGTACAAACCTTTTAATTTTGATGATACTAAAAGCTATCCTCTATTGGAGTATGTATATCCTGGCCCCCAAACTGAAGCGGTGAATAAATCTTTTTCAATTAGAATGGATAGATTAGATCGTATGGCACAAGTAGGGTTCGTAGTTATTACATTGGGAAACAGAGGTGGACACCCTAATCGTTCAAAATGGTATCATAATTATGGTTATGGAAACCTTAGAGATTATGGTTTGGCTGATAAAAAATATGTAGCAGAGCAATTGGCAAAAACACATCCTTATATTAATATTGATAAAATTGGGATTTACGGGCATTCTGGAGGTGGTTTTATGTCTACCGCTGCCATGCTAGTATATCCTGACTTTTTCAAAGCAGCCGTTTCTTCTGCCGGAAACCACGATAACTCGATGTATAATAGCTGGTGGAGCGAAACCCATCATGGGATTAAAGAAAAAAAAGATGCTGATAATAATATTTCTTATGAATATGCCATTGATAAAAACCAGTCTTTAGCATCCAACCTAAAAGGCCATCTTATGCTAATTACTGGAGACATAGATAATAATGTACATCCTGGGGGCACTATTAGAATGGCAAATGCCTTAATTAAAGCCAATAAGCGATTTGATTTTATGATCATGCCCGGACAACGTCATGGTTTTGGAAATATGACGGAATATTCCTTTTGGCTTAGAGCAGATCATTTTAGTAAATATCTATTAGACACCAAAACTATGAGCATCGATATTACAGAAATGAATAGAGATAGACCAAAAAAATAATGGCTATTGCCAAATAAAAAACCACGCTATAAGCGTGGTTTTTTATTTATAATCTAAATATTATTTGTTATTCTTTTTTACTTAATTAAGAACTTCTTCTACTTCTACACCAGCTATTTTATCACTTCCTTTTAAAGCTTCAATATTAGCTTTTACTTCAGATGCACTTCCATTAAAAGTCTCATAACTAGTTGATTCTTCACCATCTTCAATAGTTACTGTAGTGACTATCGCTTTAACAGTGCCATCATCATTATTAATCATTTCTACTTTAACTTCTTTAGAAATCGCAACATTTTCTATCTCATTTCCTTCTGAAACGTAAGCTGTAACAACATCCGAAGATAAAGCAATACTAGGCGCAATAACCAATGCTACAACCGACATTAATTTCAATAAAATATTTAAAGAAGGCCCTGAAGTATCTTTAAAAGGGTCTCCAACGGTATCACCAACAACAGCCGCTTTATGAGCGTCTGTTCCTTTTTTACCTTGTTCTTCAATAGTTTTTTTAGCATTATCCCATGCACCACCAGCATTCGATTGGAAAATTGCCATAAGTACACCACAAGTAGTCACACCTGCAAGTAAACCGCCTAACATTTCTGCGCCTCCAATAAATCCAACAGCTACAGGAACCGCAATCGCTAATAAGCCTGGAAACACCATTTCTTTAATCGATGCTTTTGTAGAAATATCTACACATTTATCATACTCAGCATAGCCATCGGCAGCATCAAATATTTTTCTATCTTCTTCATTGGCTTTAGACATATCAGAATCGTATTTGCGCATCACTTCAAGAGCCGCTTTTAATTGTGGAATATCTCTAAATTGACGACGTACCTCTTCAATCATGGCCATAGCTGCACGACCAACGGCATTCATAGATAAGGCAGAAAACACAAAAGGCAGCATACCTCCTACTAATAGCCCTGCCATAATTTGAGGTTGCGAAACATCAATAGCAGTCACATTTGCTGTTTTCATAAAAGCCGCAAATAAAGCCAACGCCGTTAAGGCAGCAGAAGCAATTGCAAATCCTTTACCAATGGCAGCTGTTGTATTACCTACAGCATCTAACTTATCGGTACGTTCACGAACTTCACTCGGTAATTCTGCCATTTCAGCAATACCACCAGCATTATCAGAAATTGGTCCATAAGCATCAACTGCCAATTGTATACCTGTATTTGCCAGCATTCCTACCGCAGCAATAGCGATACCATATAAACCAGCAAAATGATGTGATACTAAAATAGCCGCAGCAATTAATATAATTGGAATTGCAGTAGACATCATTCCAATACCTAAACCAGCAATAATATTTGTTGCAGCACCAGTTTCAGATTGTCTTACAATAGAGTTTACCGGTCCTTTTCCAGTTCCTGTATAATATTCTGTTACTTTACCAACTGCTAAACCAGCTACTAAACCAGCAATCGTTGCCCAAAACACACCCATAGCTCCAAAAGGCAAACCGTCAACAGTTTCAGGAATTAAAGCATTAATAATAAAGTAAGAAGCAACAACCATTAATCCTGCTGAACCAAATTCACCAATATTTAAAGCTGTTTGTGGGTTTCCACCATCTTTTACTCTTACAAAAAACGTTCCTATAATAGACATCATAATACCAACAGCTGCTAATACCAACGGTAAATACACAGCACCTAAACCGTTAAAATCTGGTGTTAAAATAAAAGCACCTAATACCATAGTACCAATAATAGATCCCACATAAGATTCGAATAAATCGGCTCCCATACCAGCTACATCACCAACATTATCACCTACATTATCTGCAATAGTCGCAGGGTTTAAAGGGTGATCTTCAGGAATTCCCGCTTCCACTTTACCAACTAAATCGGCTCCTACATCTGCTGCTTTGGTATAAATACCACCTCCAACACGTGCAAATAATGCTATAGACGACGCTCCTAATGAAAATCCAGAAAGTACATTTAGTACTAACGATAAATTCTCGGGACCACTCCACATGTCCTGATAAATCATAAACAAACCACTAAGCCCTAATACACCTAATCCAACAACGCCTAATCCCATAACAGCACCACCGGCAAAAGCAACTTCTAATGCTTTTCCTAAAGACGTTCTTGCTGCACTTGTTGTTCTAACATTTGCTTTAGTAGCGACTTTCATGCCTATAAATCCAGCTAAGGCTGAACAAATGGCTCCAACAATAAATGATACAGCAACCATACCATTAGATCCTTCTTCTGCATTTCCTTTAAAATATAATAGAACAGCCACAGCAATTACAAATATTGATAAAATTTTGTATTCTGCTTTTAGAAAAGACATGGCGCCATCAGCAATGTTTTTCGCAATTCTAATCATTTTTTCATCACCTTGATCCTGTTTGGATACCCACGCACTTTTTATAAAGACATAGAGCAATGCTAAAACTCCAAACACTGGTAAAAATTTCACTATTAATTCCATATTAATTAGTTGTTTTATTGGTTATTATTTTTTAACGGAGCTAAAAATAGGAAAATATAAGTGATAAAAAAAGCCACCCTTAATTAAAGATGGCTCATTTTTTTTTGTAATATTTTATTAATCTTTCAATTATACCAATTTGAAGGTAAGATATCGTATTAAACTGCTGTTATTTTAAAATCTAAAAATGTTGTGATTAGATTACATAACATCGTTATGGGATTTACGAACAAGGTTTTTAAACTTTAAAAAGCCTGTACTCAACTTCCTGCCGACAGAGATTGGGTAAACGAGTCGACATGTGACTTTTACACTAAAATTGGTATTAGATCGTAAAAGTTCGTTTTTTCTTGTGTTCGCTATTTTCATATCGCTTAACACATTCTTGATAAATTTTAGCAGCTTCTTCAGCATTTCCCCATCCCCCAGTATCAACTTTCTTTTTTTCTAAATCCTTATATACCTGGAAAAAATGCTCTATTTCTTTTAATCTATGAGGGTTTAAATCTGATATATCTTTATTTTTACTCCAAATGGGATCGGAAACAGGCACACAAATAATTTTTTCATCAGGTCCTTTTTCATCCGTCATATGGAAGACACCAATTGGTCTTACCTCCATAACCACCATAGGATATGTTGGTTCTGTTCCCATAACCAATACATCTAATGGATCTTGGTCCAAAGCCAAGGTTTCTGGAATAAACCCATAATCTCCAGGATACATCATTGATGAAAACAACATACGGTCGAAACGAATTTTGTGCAGGGTAAAATCGTACTCATATTTATTTCTACTCCCTTTTGGTATTTCTATTAACACATCAAATGTTAAATCTTTTTTCTTACTCATATATTATAAATATTTTAGGGACGCAAATGTACTGAACACTTAGGCTTTAAGCAACAAAAAACTAAGGTTGTTTTATATTAATATTTCCTATCTTGTGCCTGACTAATTCAAATAATACACTAAAAACTATGAGACTTTTTCTTTTTTCATTTTTAGCTCTTTTTGCTATATCACCTACTGAAGCCCAAACACAACCTTGGCAAGGCAAATTTGAGCCTATTGACAATATGATTACTCCACCTAACACTTACAGAACTGCTAGCGGGGCTCCTGGAAGGGATTATTGGCAACAACGTGCTAATTATAAAATAAAAGTGACCCTTGACGAAAGCAACAATACCATTTCTGGTGAAGAAACCATTACTTATTACAATAATTCTCCAGATGATTTGAGCTATTTGTGGATGCAGCTTGAACAAAACGTCAACAAAAAAGGAAATGAAGATTTTGGTGGTATAAATAACAATATAAAAAACGGCATGACTAGCAGGCAAATGCAATTTCTTACTAGAGCCATAGATTTTCCTGCCGGTTATTCTATTAAATATGTAAAAGATTCTGATGGGAATAATATAAAAACCATGGTTAACAATACCATGATGAAGGTTAAACTGAATACACTTCTTAAATCGGGTGAATCTACAAGTTTTTCTATAGCATGGTCTTATCCTATTACCGATAGGAGTATGTATTTGCTATCTCGCGAAGGCTATGAGTATTTTCCATCTGACGATAATACTGTTTACCTCATTGCTCACTGGTTTCCTAGAATGGCCGTTTATAATGATACTGAAGGTTGGCAAAATCAGCAATTTCAAAAGCTTGGGGAATTTGCTCTGGAGTTTGGAGATTATGACGTTGAAATTACCGTACCAGGAGATCATATTGTGGCGGCTACTGGTTTACTTCAAAATAGCGAGTCTGTGTTAACAAAAACACAGCGTAAAAGATTAGATGACGCTCGGAAGTCTTTTGACAAACCTGTCATGGTTATTACACAAAAAGAAGCCGAAGCCAATGAAAAACAAAAATCAAAGAAGCAAAAAACCTGGAAGTTTAGTGCTAAAAATGTTCGTGATTTTGCTTTTGCATCTTCTCGTAAATTTATGTGGGATGCCCAAGCTGTAAAATTACCGACCAACACCGTTATGGCCATGTCTTTTTATCCAAAAGAAGGCTTACCTGTTTGGCAGGAAGAATCTACTAAAGCGGTCATGCATGCTTTAGAAGTATATTCTGAAGCTACTTTCGATTATCCTTACCCTGTAGCTATTTCTGTAAACACGTCTAATATTGGCATGGAATTCCCAATGATTAGCTTTAATGGCGGACGACCAAAAAATGGCAAAATAAGCGATGGGGCTAAACAAGGTATGATAGGGACTATTATTCATGAAGTCGGTCACAACTGGTTCCCTATGATTGTGAGTTCGGACGAACGTAAATGGATGTGGATGGACGAAGGTTTAAATACTTTTTTACACCAAAGAACCGTTGCAGAACGCTATCCAGATTTTAATAGTGTAACACCTAAAAGTATTGTGCCCTTTATGAGTGGTGATAAAAATATTTTACGTCCAATTATGACGACTTCAGATAGTGAACTTATGTCTCAATTTGGGGCTAATTTTTATTTAAAACCAACCGTTGGACTGCAAATGCTTCGTAATTCTATTATTGGAAAAGAGTTATTTGATGAAGCTTTTAAAGAATATGCTAACCGTTGGAAATACAAACACCCAAATCCTTCCGATTTATTTAGAACACTTGAAGATGCTACTGCTACCGATTTAGATTGGTTTTATAGAGGTTGGTTTTTTACTACCGATCATGTAGATATGGAATTAAGTCATGTAAAATGGTTTAAAGTATATGAAGAGAATTCGAATATCGAAGATCAAAATAACAGCTCTAAAGTAAAAATTGATGCCTCTGGCAAAAACGCCCAAGCTCAAGCTAAGGACTTTTCCAGTGGTCCGGAAACAATTACTATGAATACAACACCTGACGCTGCGTATGGCCAATTTTTATCAAGAATTGATGAACCTGAATTACGCAAACAGCTTTCTGGTAAAAATATTTACGAAATCACAGTCAAAAATGTCGGTGGGCTTGTTATGCCTGTTACTATTGAGTGGATCTTCACCGATGACTCTAAAGAAATAGACATCATCCCTAGCGAAGTTTGGCGTAGAAATGAATACGAAATTCAAAAAACGTTTATAAAAGCAAAGGAAGTAAAGGAAGTGAATTTAGATCCCAATTTTGAATATGCCGATACCGATATGAAAAATAACGCATTTCCTAAAGTTGAAACGCCATCTGAGTTTGATGCTTTTAAAGAGAAAAATAATTAATGTTGTTCTACAGAATAAACTTTAAAAAAAGCTTCCAAAAGGAAGCTTTTTTTAATCCACATCAAACCTAACGCCTAATGAGATATTGTTCTGATCTACCATCTGGTCTTTAAAAATGGGCGACACATCGTATTTAACATATAGTGCTACATCATCAAAAGCAATATAACCACTTAATCCATACACTAAATTACTAGTGTTAAAACCACGCTTTTGCTTGTCTTTTATTCGCTCTCCATTCAATTCATATTTTAATTTTTGACGTGTACCAATATTAAAACCAGCATAGCCACCTACACCTATTTTGAATTGATTTCGCGTAGAGTACCTAAAATATGTGTCTTTTTCAATCTTTCTTGAAGGCCCAAACTCAAAATGTACAGGAAACACCAAATTGGTAATCGACAATTTAGACTTTTTAAGGTTTTCTGGAAATTCTTGCAATATGGTTTGATTGCCTTGCTGAATGAAATACTTATTATCATCAGGTTTTAATCCATTAATTTGAAAAGAGTACCCATACTTAAAACGCAAAAAGTTAGAATTTTTAAACACGCGTGTTTTCCACGCCCAGCCTAGTTCTAAAAATCGAGAACCGCCAAATTTATATGGAGAATCGTCAAGCTTTTCACCTTCAATAATAGCATTATTTAAGCCAAAAGCCAATACAAAATCGCTGGAAGTTCGCTTATCATATTTCTTTAATTTGTTTTTCCCTCTCACAGAAAACACTTCCTCTCCATCTATGGCAATACCTAGTTTAACTTCTTTTTCTTCCCTATTCAACCCATAACTATTTCGTTCAAGAAGCGCTATCTTATTATCTATAATTCCTATACGATTTTCAATATTCAATGCTGCTAATTTTGCTGCTTCCATTTTTAACTTTTGAGCTTCTTCACTTGTAATTTCACCATTGTTTAAACGCTTATTAATAGCCTCTACTTCTATTTTCAGAAAGTCTTTTTCTTCCTTTTCAATAACTGTTTTCAAATGCTTAAGCATTTTAATGTTCTTTTCATTTTTAATGGCTGGAATCGTATCTTGTGCATTGATTAATTGCACGCTTACACATAGCACAACGAGTGCTAAATACTTAGTAATAGTTTGCATAACTGTTCGTTTTTTTATGCTGAAATAAATTCAGCATCTGTTGATTATTGATGATGATTTGATGATATTTATAGTTATAATTCATGAGATTCCTGCCTGCGCAGGAATTTGTTAATCATTACGCTGGGCTACTGCTGTTTTAACAGTACCGTAACTTGCTTTGATAGCTTCAAAAACTTTGCTTCTAAAGGATTGATCTAATTCTGCTTCAACGTCTTGAAGTAATAATTTAGCATCAACCACGCCTGTAGTTCCATTATATAGTCTGTTTAATTTGATTTCTTTTTGAGCCTCTAATAACAAGGCATTAATAGCATCGTCTGTAACTATGTCATTATCTTTTAGTGCTTGTATTTGATTTGCGACTGCTTGAATCTTTTCTTCTTCAAATGATAAAGGTTCAAGAGCTACTTCAACAGTACTAACAGCCTCTTTGTTTAATTCTTTTATGTTGCTTTCTTGAACAAGAGCTGTTTGCTCTTTATTAAATTCAGATTTAACAAGAACTGATTTTTTTGCCGGTTCTTTAACGACTTCCTTTTCTTTAACTTGAGTCTCTTTTGTAGTATTTTCAATATTAATATATTCTTCAACGGCTATGGCTTTATTTTCATTCTGCTCCACAATCTCTGGATTTACCACCGTTTTTGGAACATCATTTACACTAGTTTCATTATTAAAAAACTGAGGTATTATTAGCAAAATCCCAACCATACTTGCAGCTAAACCTAACCATAAGATGGGTTTATTATTTTTCTTTTTTTCTTGATTACCTAAACGTTCTGAAAGTTTACCCCAAGCATTATCAGATGGTTGTAACCTTCTTTTATCAAGCTTATCCTTAATATTTTTTTCAAATTTAATTGGTGCCATAGCTTGTTGTTTTGTTTAATTCTTTAATTCTTTCCTGAAGCCATTTTCGCGCTTTAAATAATTGCGATTTTGAGGTGCCTTCTGCTATATTTAACATCTCTGCTATTTCGTAATGTTTATATCCCTCAATAGCATACATTACAAATACGATTTTATAACCTTCGGGAAGCGCATCAATAAGCTGCTGTATTTCGGCAACTTCCATATCGGTATTCATATTATTAGCATAATCACTCTCAGGGTCAAAATCTTCAACAGAAAATTCTATTTGTTTTTTTTGTCTTAAAAATGAAATAGACTCTCTGATCATAATACGTCTAATCCAACCTTCAAAACTTCCTTCTCTTTTAAAACTTTTCAAATTAGAAAACACTTTAAAAAAACCATTTAGCATGGCTTCTTCAGCTTGCTGTAAATCTTTTATATAATATCTACAAACACTTAGCATTTTTGGCGCATGTAATTCAAATAATACATGTTGAGCCTCCCGATTATTTTTAATCGCTTTTTTTATAAGTGACGATTCGTTATTATGCAGTTGTATGACTTTCAAAAATGATTTCATTTAGCCTTCTATTTTTAAAGACGCAAATTTCATGCTAATGGTTGCCCAGTATAAAAAATATTTATATAAATGTAAATGAAATAAGATATAACACAAACGAGTGCTAAGCTTTCCGGTTTACATTGAAATTAGAAATAATAGATACAAACCATATGATTGTGACTAATTGTAAGCATTTAACTTGTAGGAATAAATAACTATATTTATAACTTGTTAAATTCATAATAAAATATGCACTTAAAAGCTTTATTCGCATTCTTCCTTTGTACCTTAAGTATTTCAAGTCAAACTAACTCTATAAATGAATTAATCGAGTCCAGTTTAAATTATAGAGGAACCTTAAAATCAAATTGTAATATAGAAAATACTGTATTTGAAAGTAAACCGAATCCTTTAATTATTAAAACAAACCATGTTAGTATAGGACTAAACTCTAATTATATTATTTATAAATTAGACCTAGAAAAAGGCAAAAAATATAATATTTCTACTCTTTCAGATGAATATAATATTGATTGTCATATAGTTTCGGATAGCATTATTAATAGCGGGGTTAAACATAAAGGCAGAACTTGGAGAAAAAATATAGTGATTAATAATTTCAAAAAAAACAACTATCTTTTTCTTACAAAACCAGATTCCACAACATTTAAATTTCAAATTTTTATTTGTGAGAAACCAATAAAAAGCTTTAATTCAATAGTAACTAATAAAACTATCATTAATTCTGATAATATAAAACTACATACTAATTCAATAAAATTCCAAGGAGAACAATATAACATATATAAAACTAATGAGGTTGATACTAATAAATGGTTAAAAGTTGAAATTTTAGGAGATTTTGTTCCAGTTATTTATGGACTTAATAAGAATAATGAAATTATTAAAGTAGACAAATCATCAATTAATAGTAATAACGCAGAAATAAATATAGCTCCTAAAGATAGTATTAGAAAAATATTAGTAGGGAAATATCATAATAATAAACAAAATAATGAAAGCGAATTTATATATTCTCTAAAATTTAAATCTTATGGTTTTGATCCTAATGGGGGAATTTATGACAGAACTAAATATTACTTCAGTAACCCTTTATTGAATTTTATTATTGCCTTTTTAAGTAGCTTAATTTTAAGCTACTTGTTTTATTTTAAATCATTAAAGAAAAAAAAACTGTCATACAAGGAATTGACAGATAAGCCTATTCTATTTGAAGACGAATCTGACAAAACCAATGATAGATTTATTATAGTTAATAATGAAAAATTATATAGATGTAACATCTATGAGATTATTTTTAAAAATAGTGGAGCTTCAAGAATAGAAAAATCATATGTAAAAGAACCTCTAATGTTAACCTGTGAAAATATTGAAAGAATTATAGACTTAAAAGAAAGTAAAAAAGGAAATGGATGGGGTAACATAGAAATAATTGATGAAAATAAATTAAAAATAAATTTTGATTTTATCGATGAAAATGATTCTTTAGATATCAAAATAATCGGCTTAATCAATGAAGATTATATAAAGAACAAAGGTGTTAGTCCAATAGTTGATGGTAGAATAGCTGAAGTTACAATCAAGAATGAACGAACCAAGCTAGATTTTTTCTTTGAAACGAACTATCTTATCATTTCATTTATTTTTATTCTTATCGCAATTCCATTGTATGTAGTAATTATATTTGATTTAGAAATACCTGAATTCCTTTGGGATATGATCGGTTTATTTTATAAAATTGGATTTCTCTTCATACTTTTTTACTCTATAATTAACAAATCAATTCGTCGTTCTTATGTTCGAACGTTCAAACTAATACCATATCTAATAAGAAGAATCATCAAATCTAGTTAAATTAATATCAAAATTATATTATGAAAGATTCTACTTCTTCCTATCAATGACATAATTCACCATAAGTTCCAATGAATTTTTATAATCGGATTCCGGATAGGTTTGAAGTATTTGTAAGGCCTCTTCCTGAAATGCTTTCATCTTCTTTATAGCATAATCTAAGCCCCCGTTACCTTTCACAAAAGCAATAACTTCTTTAACACGCTTAGTATCCTTATTATGGTTTTTTATAGAATTAATGAGCCACTTTTTATCTTTTTTTGAAGACTGATTAAGCACATAAATTAGAGGCAAAGTCATTTTCTGTTCTTTAATATCTATGCCTGTAGGTTTGCCAATTTGAGTATCACCGTAATCAAACAAATCGTCTTTTATTTGAAACGCCATACCTATAAGTTCACCAAATTTTCTCATAGACTCCACATGCTGCGATTCTGGTTTTACAGATGCCGCTCCCAAACTACAGCAAGCTGCAATTAAGGTTGCTGTTTTTTGACGGATAATTTCATAGTAAACAGCTTCTGTAATATCTAGTTTTCTAGCTTTTTCAATTTGAAGTAATTCACCTTCACTCATTTCACGAACCGCAATAGAAATAATCTTAAGTAAATCAAAATCATTATTGTCAATACTTAAAAGCAAGCCTTTAGACAGTAAATAATCACCTATTAAAACGGCTATTTTATTTTTCCAAAGCGCATTTACAGAGAAAAAACCACGTCGACGATTACTATCATCAACCACATCATCATGCACCAAAGTCGCCGTATGAATAAGCTCAATGACCGAAGCGCCTCTATAAGTACGCTCGCTAACCTCGCCATTAGACACCATTTTAGAAACTAAAAACACGAACATAGGACGCATTTGTTTCCCTTTTCTGTTTACAATATAATGGGTAATCCTATTAAGCAACGCAACCTTACTAGACATGGAGAGTTGGAACTTCTGTTCAAAAAGATCCATCTCATAAGCTATAGGTTGTTTTATTTGCTCTACTATTTTCAATATTCAAACTTAATCTCAGCGAAATTACTAATAAAGTTAAAATATTACTACTATAGATTCCCGAAAGTTCCTTTTCAATGTGTTTACTATTTATCTTACAAAAAAACGCTTAATCGATAAAATGCTTGTTTAGAAAAAAGATTTCATACCTTAAATAGATAATAACCAACCAATTACAGTATGAAAAAATTTACTTTATTAATAATATTTTCGATTTCAACAATTTCTATCAATGCTCAAACGGTAGCATGGTCATCAGATTTAGAAGATCTAACTGGTTGGGGTGTAGGTAATGGAACCGCAGACACAAATGATGATACATGGGGTTTTTACTCAGGTGGCGGAGAAGCATTAGGTTTTACTGGAGCCTTGGGTTTCTCAAGATCTTGGGATCCAGAACCAGCAGCAACTGGTGGAACACCTATAACACCTGATAATTTATTGTTTACGCCCACATTTGCAATTCCAGCAAATGCTCTTTCAATTTCTTTTAAAATGAAAGTTGGGTCTAATGACCCTAATTTCTTTGCAGAGAATTTTGCTATTATAGTTTATGATGATGCCGACTTTGATGGAACACTAACAGGAATTTATGAAGAAACTTTAACCGCTGGTGGGAATGGTAGTGCAAAAGATATTACAGCTGATATACCCGCATCTTTTGCTGGAAAAACTATTGGGATTCTTGTAAGACATTATGACTGTACGAATCAAAATCAATTATTAGTTGATGACTTTGAAGTATCTTTTTCTACATCTTTATCTATTACAGACCATACATTAGAAATAGTTCATTTTTATCCAAACCCTGTTAAAGACTTTATAAAAATTGACACCAAGTCAATTATTGACTCTGCGATAATAGTTAATCAATTAGGGCAACGGATAATTGATGTTAAACCTAATAATATTGTAGATAATTCTATTAATTTGTCTACACTCAATAAAGGCTTGTATTTTATAACTGTTAAATCTGAAGAAAGATCTGCTACTATTAAAATAGTTAAAGAATAATACTATTCTAACGGACGAAATGAAAAAAGAACTTTGGCTTGAAGTTCTTTTTTTCATTTTTTATTTGCTAATTGCCCGCAAGCAGCATCAATATCTTTACCTCTACTTCGGCGTACATTTACAACAATTCTGTTTTTCTCTAAAGTGTTGATATAGTTTTCTAAAGCCTCATTCGTTGCCTGCTGAAAAGCACCATCATCAATAGGGTTATATTCAATTATATTTACTTTACATGGCACATACTTACAGAATCTCACAAAAGCATCAATATCTTTTTGAGTATCGTTTATCCCTTTCCAGACTACATATTCGTAACTAATTTTTCTGTTTGTTTTTTCGTACCAGTATTCTAATGCCTCTTTTAAATCCGCTAATGGAAAGGTTTCATTAAAAGGCATAATAGATGTACGAACAGCATCAATAGCTGAGTGTAAAGACACTGCTAAATTAAACTTCACGGCATCATCTGCCATTTTCTTTATCATTTTTGGCACACCCGACGTAGATACAGTAATTCGCTTTGCAGACATTCCTAAACCTTCTGAAGATGTAATTTTATCGATAGCCTTAATAACATTGTTATAATTCATGAGAGGTTCCCCCATACCCATAAATACAATATTACTTAATGGCCGATTATGATATAAACGGCTTTCTTTATCAATAGCGACCACCTGATCGTAAATCTCATCTGGATTTAAGTTACGCATACGTTTTAAACGCGCTGTTGCGCAAAACTTGCAGTCTAAACTACACCCCACCTGACTGGATACACAAGCGGTTGTTCTTGTTGCTGTTGGTATTAAAACCGACTCTACTATGAGGCCATCATGCAATCGAACTGCATTTTTTACTGTGCCATCTTTACTACGTTGCATCGTATCAACTTCGATATGGTTGATAACAAAATTTTCTTCCAGCATTTGACGTGTTTCTTTTGAAACGTTAGTCATGTCCTTAAAAGTATGTGCTGATTTTTGCCAAAGCCATTCATAAACCTGATTACCCCGAAAGGCTTTATCTCCTTGTTTTACAAAGAATGCTCTTAGATCGTCTTTGGTTAATGCGCGAATGTCTTTTTTACCAGCTGCCATAAGTGTTGCAAAAATAGTGAAAGGTTTTTCGAATTTCGATATTTGATTTATTAATTGAAGTTGTAATACTGTATTAGGATTTGAAACCGATAGATTGTACTTAAGATTCACTTCTTTTCCCTATAGAAGAAAACTGTCATTCAGAGCGTAGCGAAGAATCTCTTAATGCTTACATCTGATAAAAACTCAAGTCCCTATTACTATTCATTTAGATGTCTACAGGTACAACACAAGAACTGTTCCAGATTCTTCAGTCGTTCCTCCTTCTGAATGACATAGACCATAAAAAAAGCCTTGTTAAAATAAAACAAGGCTTAAGAACATATTTCTCTTTAATAAGATTCTGAAACAAGTTTTAGGACTAAATAATTAACATGGCATCGCCATAACTGTAAAATTTGTATTTTTCTTTTACAGCTTCATCGTATGCTTTTTTAATAAAATCGTGTCCTGCAAATGCCGAAACCATCATTAATAATGTTGATTTTGGGGTGTGAAAATTAGTAATCATACAATTAGCGATACTAAAATCGTACGGAGGGAAAATAAATTTATTGGTCCATCCGTCAATTTCATTTAGCTTTCCATTAGATGATACAGAACTTTCTATAGCACGCATAGCAGTAGTCCCAACAGCACAGATACGTCTTTTATTTGCTATACCTTTGTTTACAATATCTACTGCTTTTTCATCAATTTTTAACTCTTCGCTGTCCATTTTGTGTTTCGACAAATCTTCTACCTCAACCGGGTTAAAAGTACCTAACCCCACATGCAAAGTCACTTCGGCAAAGTCAATACCTTTAATCTCTAATCTTTTTAGTAAATGTTTAGAAAAGTGAAGCCCAGCAGTTGGAGCTGCTACTGCACCTTCATTTTTTGCATATATAGTCTGGTAACGTTCTTCATCTTCTGGCTCTACATCTCTTTTTATATATTTTGGAAGCGGCGTTTCTCCAAGTTCGGTTAGTTTTCTTCGGAACTCTGTGTACGACCCATCATATAAAAAACGTAATGTACGTCCTCTGGATGTTGTATTATCTATAACTTCTGCGACCAATGTATCATCATCGCCGAAGTACAATTTATTACCAATTCTTATTTTACGTGCCGGGTCTACCAAAACATCCCAAAGACGTTGTTCTTCGTTTAATTCTCTTAACAAAAACACTTCTATTCTTGCTCCTGTTTTTTCTTTATTACCGTATAATCTTGCAGGAAAAACTTTGGTGTTATTAAGAATTAAAACATCATCTTCGTTAAAATAGTCAATTAAGTCTTTAAACATTTTATGTTCAATGGTTTGCTCTTTTCTATTTAAAACCATTAAACGTGACTCATCTCTATTTTCTGCAGGATGTTCTGCTAATAATTCATCTGGTAAATTGAAGCCAAAGTGTGATAATTTCATTTGTTAGTTTTTATTGTTTTTATTGCGTCAAAGGTGTTTTTCAATAGTATAAATCTTAGGTTAAAAATAACCTATAATAGTATTGAAAGGTTTATTTAGCAAGCCGTTAGTTATTTTTTGAAAGTTGCAAATATACAATCTCCGAGTAGGGGTTGTCAAGTAAATGGGTGATTATTATTTAGTTATTTTAAATCCAATAGATTTTAGGTCATCCCAAAAGCTTGGATATGATTTTGAAACGACATCCGCATCTTCAATAACAACAGCTGTTTTAAGTGCTATAGGAGCAAATGCCATGGCCATTCTATGGTCATGATATGTCTCAATTGACACGAGTTCATTAATCCTATTTGAAGCTGATAAATGCAGAGACTTGTCTGTAATTTTAACGTGACCTCCTAATTTTTCGATTTCATTTTTCAAAGCAACCAACCTATCCGTTTCTTTAATTTTAAGTGTATGAAGTCCTGTTAAATCACAAGGTATTCCTAAAACAAAACATGTTACTGCTATAGTTTGAGCAATATCTGGAGCGTTTTTTAAATTTAAAGCTAATGGCTCTAAGTTTGAAAATTCTTTCTTTAAAGTAACGCTACTATTATCATTGAAAATTGCGCTTACTCCAAAATGTCTATAAACATCGACTAAAACAGAATCACCTTGTAAGGAATTTGCTTTGTATGAAGACAATGTAATTTCTGTTCCAATCTCACTAATAGCAGCAATACTAAAATAATAGGATGCTGATGACCAATCTGATTCTACAGTTAATGTTTGTGGTTGTTCGTTGTTGGTTGTTGATTTAACTGTAATCACATTTCCTTTAAATGAAGATTCTACCCCAATTTCATCTAATAAACTAAGTGTCATTTTTATGTATGGAACCGATGTTATTTCACCCTCCAAAGTTAGTTCTAATCCATTTTCAAGTTTGGAAGCAATAAGCAATAAAGCAGAAATATATTGACTACTTACATTTGCTTTTAATGATACTTTATGCTTAGTTAATTTTTTCCCTTTTATTTTTATTGGTGGAAATCCTTCATTTTCAACATAACTAATATCCGCACCAAGTTCTTGAAGTGCTTCTACTAAAACTTCAATGGGGCGTTCTTTCATGCGCTTAGACCCTGTAAGAGTCACTTCTCTTCCTTCCTGAACAGAAAAATAAGCCGTTAAAAAACGCATGGCTGTTCCAGCATGGTTTATATCAACCAAATCCGAATCTGTACGCAACGCCTTAGTCATTAGGTTACTGTCATCAGAATTAGACACATTATTAAGACTGATTTCAGGATACAGTGCTTTTAAAAGCAGTAATCTATTGGATTCACTTTTAGACCCTGTTATTTGAATTGAAGATTGCTTGTCAATTTTAGATTTTTGAAGTGTGATATGCATGCTTGTAAATTCTCTTTTAAAGCTGCAAATTTACTTTAATTTTTCGTTATTATGGTGCCTATCATGATCTCGTTTTGCCTTCTTATCCATTCTTTTATCAAAAGCTTTTTGCAAATCAACGCCTGTTTGGTTTGCTAAACATAATACCACAAATAAAACATCTGCCAATTCTTCTCCTAGGTCTTTCCCTTTATCACTTTCTTTTTCGCTTTGTTCACCATAACGTCTTGCTATAATACGAGCTACTTCGCCTACTTCTTCTGTAAGCTGAGCCATATTGGTAAGCTCGTTAAAATAGCGAACACCGTGTTCATTTATCCAATCGTCAACTATTTTTTGTGCGTTTTTAATATCCATCTATACTTTAGTTAATACTATTTGTTCGTTTTCTTTTTCAATAATTTGTTTAAAATACTCTTTTAAAGCATCATAATATAAGGGAGAAATGATAGATTCATTGATTTTAGCATCGATTAATAACTGAATTGAGGATCCATTATTCGATATATTAAACTTAAATAGCCCCAAATTATCTGGCATACTAAATGCAGCGGATTCTGGAACGGATTCCACTTTATACCCTTCAGGCAAATTGATTATGATTCGATATTTAGAGGTAGAAGGATATCCAAAATCGACTGGAAATGCTCTTTTTTCCAACTTAAAAGGATTCTCTGCTGTTCTTAAAAAAAACATTGGTGAAAAGTATATTTTATCTCCTATAATATCTGCTTGACTTTCCTTAACAAATTTGTAAGACTCTATTATTGGTTTTGATAAATCTAATCCATTTGTAACTTTAAATTCTGAAATTTCTAAACCACTATATTTATTCTCTAATTTCTCTATAAAATCATCTTCATTAGCATCGTTATAACGCTCTCTATACGACAGGGCGTTATGATTTGTTTTAACACTTCTACACCCACCGCTTATGCTACCGTCTTCATTTAAATTGATCATCATAGAAATATTATTCTTTGATTTTTCTTTAGGATACAAATCTACCAATGTAGAGCCTCCGTTTTCTGAAATGACCCGTCCCTGCCAATTCAACGCTCTAAATGGCAAAACATTAGGCGTACTATATTTGTTAGTTGCATCTAACAAAACACTTCCTTCAGGGAATTTAACATAACTTACTACATAATTATAACCTTCTCTTGTAGGGAATATTGGGACACCATTTCGCCTTGTACTGACCAAAACAGGATATGCATTTAAACCTGCATATTTTAACATGGACGTTAGCATCAAATTTATCTCTGCAACATTTCCTACTTGATCCTTATATGCCTTTTTAACACCATCATTTGTGTACTTACTATTATAACCATTCCATTTTACTTTAGATTTAACAAAATCAAAAATTAAAGCGGTACGCTGCACAGGGTCCGATATAGAACTAATCACAGCATCAATTTCATCTTTAAAATAGCTTGTTTTGTTTAATTCCTCTCCAAAATATGAGCTTTTATAAATGGTTTTAACAACATCTTCCCATGTTGTTGAATAATACTTAATAGTAGATTGTGGTAACTTTTCATAAGACAACTCATATTTTACAGAAGATCTATAATTATTTATACTATTCACATGAGGTTCTTCTTTTAAAGCAGGTACATTTGTAAGGTTATATGATGATATATTCTTAATAAATTCTAGATCTGATGAGCTGTATGATGTTCTAGTTATTCCATTACGTATACCTGTACCACTTGACCTAGTCTTATTTGTGAAAGTAATTTTATCATTTTTCTTTTTTGTTTTAGGAATCACTGGCAAAAACCCTTTAGTATTCACTTTAAAAACAAAATACTCAGGGACTTCAAATCTAGCATCTAATTTTTTTACAGGAATATCATACTGAAAAACAAAATCATCAACGAGAGAATAAAAAGGTGACACCACTTTATATTTAAACTCAACTACACAGCCTTCTTTAATATTTGGCAAGGTAAATTTCATTTCATTAAGACGTTTAGATTTTTCTGTTTCAAACATCCCTTCTTTGGTTAGCTTAGCTTCTTCTATTTTTCCTTCCAATAAATTATAGGTATAAGCCTTTATACTATTTATTTCTTCCTTATGACCGCCATTATTAAACAAACTCACTTGTTTAGTAGCATAACCGAAGCCTTCTTTATTGTATATTTTTATCCGTTCATGTATCTCAGTAATAAGCTGAAACCCTTTTCCCTGGTGATATTCAAAAAAAGTCTTTCTGTACTTATATAAATACGTTGCACTAGCTGCTGAATCTAACGGGTTAAATTTTTCTTGCAACTCTTCTTTAGATACTTTTCTGAATTTGTAATCTTGAGCAAATGCTGTTAGCGTAAAGCATAAGCTCAATAAAATCATTGTGATTCTCATTCTTTTTATTTTTTAATCAGGGCCATTTTTGCATTGTCTTGTTTATTCACTTCTTTATAAAAGTTTCTGAACAATTCGTAATCTTCTTTTGGAAACTCTCCATCTTTTACTACAAATTCTCTTTTATAAATAAGCGTGTTTTCATCTTTAACAATCACCTCTGATTTATAACTACCAAATTTATTTTCAATATTTTTATTATCAGGCTTAGATTCTACTTTATAATCTTGTGGTAATTTAATCTCGACCTCATCTATATCTGTAAACCCTCTTTTAATTTTAAGAGGGAGCTTTCTATTTCTGTAACGATCCGGTATATCTGTATTTCTATTTAAAGCATTTAGCGTAAGCAGCATTCTATCTCCTAATATTTTAGAGTATTTCGATGCCTGGAAACTAACATCTTCTATAAATTCAACAGCTTCTTTATCATTCGTAATATGCATGTTATTAATTGTAACCGTATTTATGTATTTCCATCGTTCTTTATAATGTTTATCAAGGTCTCTCTCTGTTTCTGTTTCTAACCAATATTTATTATCATATTGTATCCCTTTGGAATTAACATTTACATGCGCATTAATACCACCATCATTGGAAATCGTATAATTTCCTTTAATTATTTGCACACTCTCTTCTGCTTCGTATTTTTTTGTGTGCTGAATTTTACCCCCTTCCGAAGTTATAACCAATACATCTCTATCATCGGTGAAATCTCCAATAAAACCAAAGGGCAGTTTTTGGCTTGTGCACTCCAGCCATATATCTTCTTTATTTTCTTGTGGGATGTTAAGAATAACGTGATTTGCCTGCCCCATTAAAGATGCAAATTCACTATCAATATTATATTGAGTATTAGGTGATGCGTAAACTTCTGTATAATTAGATTTAACTCCAACAGCCTCTAATAAAGCTTTTGTGTAATTTGTAAGCCCTTTGCAATCCCCATATTTCATTTTATCAACTTCTAAAGCCGAAATTGGCTGAATTCCCCCAATACCAACCTGAACACTAATATACCTTGTATTATCTTGTACAAATTGATATACAATTCTTGCTTTTTCTATTGGGTCTTCAACATTTGCGGTTAAATTTCTAATTTTTTCTAATGATTCTTCGGAGATTTTTGTTCTACCAATTAATAATTTATCATTAATCCATTTACCTAACCCTCCCCAGCTTTCATTATTATCTCCATAATATCCATCATAATGAAAATTCTTTGTTGAGACCAATAGCCTAGGCGCAAATGTCATAAGTTTAGGGCTCATTTCTTCCTGCTTTAAAGCTTCAATACTCTTAGCTTCATAAGCTAAAACACCTGCTTCGCTATTATCAATAATATTATATCCTGAAAAGTTTTTCTCTTTTTTATTTATCCCAACAGAAGCATCGTAAATAATTTTAAACGAACTATGTTGTGTACTTATAAGATACCCTTCCAACGGCCTCCAAAAAGGAATCCATGCTGTATTTGATGTCTCTGTTTCATATTCAAACTCAACCGTATATGGGTAGTCAATAGGCGTATATTCCAAATATTTCATTCTATCATCCTCATATAAAGAAAAACTACTTACGGCAGCAACATCCTTAAAATCATTTTTTTTAAACTTTTTTATTTCTTTTCCAAATTTGTCATAAACAACAGCTCTTAGTTTTTTTATAGTAATCTTGTCATCGTAATAAACATATGAACTTATATATTCATTTCCTTTTTTATTTAATACTGTAACTACCCGCCTATATGAATGGTTTAATTTTTTTACCGAAGAAATATTAATCTGAGTATCGTCTACTCTAAGAACTGCATTTGCATTTTTGGTTAGGCTTTCTGGAAGGGTTAAACTTTGATATAAATTTTCTTGTGAAGAAACAGATAAAGCTATGAGTAAAATAACCATACTCATAATTTTTCTTACTATCATATATTTATTGCTTTAAACGTCAAAGATATTTGTATCTGACTGATTATTATATGAGAAAACTCAGTTTTTACCATAAAGACCCTTTTTTACCCAGAAAAATAAAATTCTCACAAACAATATAAGAAAAGATGGGACAAAAACATATTTAAACTCGCTAAATAGTACTTTCATTCCCCATTCTGAAAAAAATTCTTTTATACCAATTGGAGACACTTGTATCCCTCTAAACGGAAAGAAAAAACGACTATTGTTAAAAGGAATAAGAAAGCCAACACCTTTCCCTCCAGATGTCATAGCGTCTAAAATACCATGTGAAAGCGTTGATAAAAAAATAACCGAAAACCAAATACCTTTATTTTTTCTACCAAAAGTAATCATTAGAACAAAAGCCCATAAAATGGAGAACAAAATGGAGTGAGTAAATCCTCGATGTCCCATAGGGTGACCATAGGGAATACCAAATTTAAAGGTTATAACATCAAAATCAGGAAGTATTGTTGAAAATATAGCTAGTGCTATTAGCCATTTAGCATTGTGCTGATCAATGACTTTAGCCAATGTAAAACCGACCACACCATGTCCAAATATAGATGCCATTAGACTTTGTTTTTTGAATCGATTATTATAGTTACCGGCCCGTCGTTTAGCAGTTCTACTTTCATATCGGCTCCAAATTGTCCAGTCTGTATTTTTTTACCTAAATCAACTTCTAATTGTTTCACAAAACTTTCATAAAGTGGAACAGCGACATCGGGTTTTGCTGCTTTAATATAACTTGGTCTATTTCCTTTTTTTGTAGAAGCATGCAAAGTAAACTGACTTACCACCACAGCATCACCACTAACATCTAACAAAGAGTTATTCATTATATCATTTTCATCATTAAAAACACGAAGATTCACTATTTTATTTGTTAACCATTTAATGTCTTCTAACGTATCTTCATTAATAATACCTAAAAGGATTAAAAGCCCTTTAGAAATGGATGCTACTTTTACCTCATCAATAGTTACACTTGCTTTTGATACTCTTTGAATAACAACTTTCATAAACTCCTAAATAGCAAAAGAAACTTCTTTTTTAAATTTATTAATAAACTGAATACTTCTTTTCTCGCAAAGACGCTAAACCACAAAGGTTTAAAAATGATGAAATCGACTGTGGATTTCAAACTACCCATTAACAAACTGAGACTGATTACTGATTATCCCAATTATCAGTTCTGTAATGTTCATCTTCACCTTCTATAATTTGTAAATAGCTTCTGTAACGCGAAAACGTTATTTCATCATTATCCAGCGCCTTTTTAACTGCACATTTAGGTTCCTGAATGTGTAAACAATTATTAAATTTACAGTCTTGTTTCAATTCAAATATTTCTGGAAAATAATCGCCAACTTCTTCCTTATCCATATCAACCACCCCAAAACCTTTTATTCCAGGTGTATCAATAATTTTTGCATCAAAGCTTAAATCGAACATTTCTGCAAAGGTTGTCGTATGTTGTCCTTGCATGTGTTGTGTTGAAATTTCTTTTGTCTTAATGTTTAAAGCTGGCTCTATAGCATTTACAAGTGTCGATTTGCCTACTCCAGAATGTCCCGAAAACATGCTAACCTTATCACGCATTAAAGCCTTTACTTTATCTACATTTTTACCAGTTTTAGCAGAAACGCCTATGCATTCATACCCTATTTTCCTATAGACATGTGCCAGATATTTAACTTCTAAAAGTGTTTCTTCATCATAGGTATCTATTTTGTTAAATAGCAATACTGTTTTAATAGAATAGGCATTGGCTGTGACTAAAAATCGATCGATAAAACTGGTTAATGTTGGTGGATTATTAATGGTGATCATTAAAAAAACCTGATCCAAATTGGCAGCAATAATATGTGTTTGTTTAGATAAGTTAACCGATTTTCTAACAATGTAATTTGTTCTATCATGAATCTTATGTATGATACCAGATTCTTGATTATTATTGGTTTCAAGTTCAAAATCCACCATATCACCAACAGCAATGGGGTTCGTGCTTTTAATACCTTTTATGCGAAACTTCCCTTTTATGCGACATTCATAAACATGGCCCAAATCGGTTTTAACCGTGTACCAACTTCCAGTAGATTTATAAACGAGTCCTGTCATATTTTTTCAAAAGTAAAGTTAAAAAATCTTTTTTTTGGCATAGATATTGTTTAATCTTGTCATTATTAATTTTAAAAACCTCTATTAAGATGAAAAAACTACTTATTGTTTTTACTATTGCATTATTTTCTTTTATCGATTCAAGTGCTCAAGTTCAGTACAAAGTTATTACCAGTGTAGAATCTATTGTTCCTAGTGGATTAGGACGTTCTAGAATCATTAGCGCAAACGAAGAAAAAGATTACAAAGAATACACCAGTACACAAACTGAAGAAGATAAAACTCGAAACAAATCTAAACGTGGAGATATAAGAGTTAAAGGTTTTGATGAAACAAAATTATTAAACTTTTATAACATTGGTGGTATCCGTTTTCAAAATATTGCTGCCAATGATGCTCTAATTACTTCTAAAATCAATACAATGATAGAAGAAGGCTGGGAGTTAGCTTTTGTAACTAGTGCTGTTGAAAGTAAAGGTGGTAAAGATGACAAACAAGGTATTTTTATTACTCGTTATATTTTTAAAAGAAACAAATAATTTTATTTCTTTTATCTCAATAAAAAAGCCTCGCAATTGCGAGGCTTTTTTATAAAATCAAATTACTATTTAACCATTAATAATCTTCTCTTGATGATTAATAGATTCCTGGTGAATCGCTTTAAACATTCTTAGAATAAACTCCTCACTCAATCCGTGTTCTTCTCCTTCTAAAACCATTTTTCCTAAAATCTCATTCCAACGTTTAGATTGTAATACGGCTACATTCTTCTCCTTTTTAAGAGATCCAATACCATCTGCAGCTTCCATACGTTTTCCTAACAAAGTGATAATTTGATTATCTACAACGTCAATTTGCGCTCTTAAATTATTTAGGGCACTGTTATATTCTGCTTCAGCATTCGTCTCTTTTCTAATTTTAAGATCTTTCATAATTTGCACTAAAGTACTAGGCGTTACTTGTTGGGCAGCATCACTCCAAGCATTTTCAGGATCATAATGAGTTTCAATCATTAGCCCATCAAAATTTAAATCTAATGCAGCTTGAGACACATCAAAAATCATATCGCGATTACCCGTTATATGAGATGGATCATTAATTAAAGGGATATCTGGAAACTTATTTTGAAACTCAATAGCTAATTGCCATTCTGGAATGTTTCTATATTTGGTTTTTTGATATGTTGAAAACCCTCTATGAATAGCGCCTATATTTTTAACGCCTGCTTTATATATTCTTTCAATACCACCTAACCATAAAGACAAATCTGGATTTACCGGATTTTTCACCAATACAGGTTTATCTGTTCCTTGTAAAGCATCTGCAATTTCTTGCATAATGAATGGACTCACTGTAGAACGTGCGCCTATCCATAATAAATCTACATCATGCTCTAAGGCTAATTTTACATGAGCCGCATTTGCTACTTCTGTACAGATTTTCATTCCTGTTTCTGCTTTCACCTTTTGTAGCCACTTTAAACCCAATGCACCAACACCTTCAAACATTCCCGGTCTTGTTCTTGGTTTCCAAATACCAGCTCTAAAATAGTTAACGTCTGTATCTTTTAACTCATGAGCTATTTTTAATACTTGCTCTTCTGTTTCAGCACTGCAAGGTCCTGCAATAACCAAAGGATGATTTAAATTCAATGCATCCAACCAGTTTTTCATTTCTTTTTTATTCTCCATGTTACTTAATATTCAGCCGACTAAGCTATTCCGTTTAAAATTTGTTTTATATGATTCGTGTTTTTCATTTCGTTGTAAACTTCTTCAAAGTCATCTTTTTCCATAAGTTCTTTAAACTTCTTCAGATTATTGATGTACTCTTCTAAAGTCTCAATGACATTCTCTTTATTTTGTTTAAAAATAGGTGTCCACATCTCTGGGGAGCTCTTTGCCAGACGGACTGTGGATGCAAACCCACTGCCTGCCATATCAAAAATATCACGTTCATTTTTTTCCTTTTCTATCACCGTTTTTCCTAACATAAATGAACTTATATGTGATAAATGCGACATATACGCAATGTGTTTATCGTGCGCTTCCGGGTTCATGTAACGAATCCGCATCCCTATATCTACAAAAAGTTTCAACGCTTTTTCTTGAAGTTTGAATGCCGTTTTTTCTACTTCACAAACAATATTCGTTTTACCCTTAAACAAACCGCTAATGGCTGCACTAGGACCTGAATGCTCTGTTCCTGCTATAGGGTGCATTGCTAAAAAATTTCTACGCTTAGGGTGGTTTTCAATGACTTTACATATATCTAATTTGGTAGATCCCGCATCTACAACCAATCCCGAATCGGAGATCTTATCCAAAATAGTTGGTAACAACTTTACCGTAGCATCCACGGGGATAGATATAATAACTAAATCGGCATTATCAATATCCTCTAAGGTTGCTTTTTTATCAATTAAATCAAGTGACAAAGCTTCATTGAGTGTGGCTTCCTTTCTACTAATACCGTGAATAACTACTTCAGGATTATTTTGTTTAATATCTATAGCAAGGCTACCACCTATTAACCCAACTCCTATGATGTAAATATTTTTCATTTTCTTCTCCCTAACCCTCTCCAAATGAGAGAGAATTATTACGGGTTTATTTAATTATTTTTCTCTATATTTTTTACTCATAATAAACTTAACTGCATACTGCAAACTATCTTACTCTTTTTATAGCTTCTTCTAAAACTTCGTTTGATGCACATAAAGAAAATCGAATATATCCTTCACCTTTACTTCCAAAAATAGTTCCTGGGGTAATGAATATGTGATTGTTTTTAAGTACTGAATCTATATAGGCTTCAGCTTTTACAGAGGCTGGTAATTTAGCCCAAACAAAAAGCCCCACAGCATTTTTATCATAAGTACAATTTAAAGCGTCTGCTAATTGCCAAACTAAATCGCGACGTTGTTTATAGACACTATTAAGGGTAACAAACCACATATCTGAACACTTTAAAGCTTCAATAGCCCCCTTTTGGATGCCAAAAAACATGCCCGAATCCATATTACTCTTCACCTTTAAAATATTTTTTATATGCTTACTATCGCCAACTACCATTCCTACACGCCATCCTGCCATATTAAAGGTTTTACTTAACGAATTAAGTTCTAAACAAACATCTTTTGCTCCGGCAACACTTAATATACTTTTTGGCGCATCATTCAATATAAAACTATACGGATTATCGTTAACTATTAAAATTCCATGACGCTTAGCAAATGCTACTAATTCTTCAAATAAATAAGTGTTTGGTTGAGCTCCTGTTGGCATATGTGGATAGTTTACCCACATCAGTTTCACTTTGCTTAAATCTA
The DNA here is from genome assembly GCF_030540825.1 of Flavivirga spongiicola. Taxonomy (NCBI): domain Bacteria; kingdom Pseudomonadati; phylum Bacteroidota; class Flavobacteriia; order Flavobacteriales; family Flavobacteriaceae; genus Flavivirga; species Flavivirga spongiicola. The sequence continues at coordinate 2,996,389 of NZ_JAUOEO010000001.1, read as the reverse complement.
ATTGCTCTAAAGCTTCAAAATCCGGCAACCAATCATTTGCTGCATCTAATTCGTAAAAAACAGGTTTAGCACCTACTAATTTAGTAACAGATTGATACGTCGGATAACCAGGATTTGGAATCAACACGGCATCACCTTCATTTAAATATGCCATCGAAATATGCATAATACCTTCTTTACTTCCCATAAGTGGTAAAACCTCCGTAGAAGCACTCAAAGAAACCGAAAAATGTTCTTTGTAAAACCCCGCTATGGCCTCTCTTAACTCCGGTAGCCCTTGATAACTTTGATACTTATGTGCGTTAGGTGCTAACAATCCTTTTTTTATGGCCTCTACAACTCTTTGTGGCGGCTGTAAATCCGGACTACCAATACCCAAATTAATGATAGGTTTACCGCTGGTTATAAGAAAATTCACCTCTCTTAATTTTTTTGAAAAGTAGTATTCTTCCACCGTTTGTAATCTATTCGCAGCTTCAATCATAATTTAGCATTTTTATATTCACCCAGCACTTTAAGGCCTTCTCCCATAATATCAATTATAGATTTTGATTTTTTAAAATCCATGTATTTTTCAAAAGTAACATCAACAAAAAAAGCATATTTCCAAGGCGTTTCAACTATTGGTAATGATTGAATTTTAGTTAAATTCAATTTACAATCACTCATCACATTAAGAATGGCTGCTAAACTGCCTCGTTTATGGTCGCTTTCAAACTTAACCGAAGCTTTGCTAATTTCATTTTCGGGTACTTCAGAATTTGTTCGCTTTATTATAACAAAACGCGTTTCGTTGTGTTTTATAGTTTGAATACTTGGTGCCAGAATATCTAACTCAAATATATCGGCAGCCAAAGTACTTGCAATAGCACCTACCCCTTTAAGCTTATTTTTATGTATCCGTTGGGCCACCTCTGCTGTATCCTTATCTTCCACTAATTTAATGTGAGGATATTGTTTAAAAAACTCTTTGCACTGCAACAATGCCATGGGATGCGAATACACTTCTTCTATGTCTTCTATACGTTGATCTGGCCATGCCATTAAATTGTGCTGAACATCTATATAATGCTCTCCAACAATGTGTAAGCCATATTTATCAATTAAAGCATAATTAGGAATAATAGATCCTACTATAGAATTTTCTAAGGCCATAATAGCAGCATCGCATTCTTTAGTAATTAAAGAATCAACGACCCTATCGAATGTTAAACATTCAATGGCATCAACTGGCTTATCAAAAAATTGTTGTGACACAATATGATGAAATGATCCTTTTACTCCTTGTATAGCTACCGTTTTAATCAAATTCAATTTTTATTAATCAGACCGAAATCTTCATTGTTGAACAAAAAAAAGTCCCGATTTTCATCGAGACTTATATTTAAAATTTATAGTTATAAATTATACATACAACGCCTCGTTCCTTTTGCTAAAAAAGAAATAAAACCAGTTGTTAAAATATGTATAATATACTGTTGTCATAATTACAGTGCTAAAGTAAATAATATTTTAAGAAATCAAAATTGTAGTATTAGTTTTTTTTGAATTTTTTAAAAATTTTAAAGATTATATAACAAAACTTCTATTGCATTATATAATTATTATTTTTGAATAAATAATTTTAATTATGTCTATTGAAGTAGTAGGAGTTTCAAAACACTATGGCGAACAGAAAGCTTTAAATAATATTTCATTCAAAGTTAACAAACCAGAAATTGTTGGATTTTTAGGGCCTAATGGTGCTGGGAAATCTACTATGATGAAAATTTTAACTACTTATATTAACCCTAGCAAGGGTGCTGCGAAGGTAAATGGATATGACATAAAAGAAAGCACACAACTTGTTCAACAAAGTGTCGGATATTTGCCAGAGCATAATCCGTTATATTTAGAGATGTTTGTTAAGGAATATTTAAACTTTAATGCCAATATTTATAAGGTTTCCAAACAACGTGTTAATGAGGTTATTGAACTTACAGGTTTAACTCCAGAAGTTCACAAAAAAATAGGACAACTTTCTAAAGGGTATCGACAGCGCGTAGGTTTAGCTAATGCATTATTACATGATCCCGAAGTTTTGATATTAGATGAACCAACCACTGGTTTAGACCCAAACCAATTGATTGATATTAGAAATCTCATAAAAGAAATTGGAGAAACTAAAACCGTATTTCTATCTACACATATTATGCAAGAGGTCGAAGCTATGTGTGATCGTGTCATCATAATTAATAAGGGAGAAATTGTTGCAGATAAAAAACTTAACGAATTACGTGATACCAAAGAACAAATTGTTATTGTAGAGTTTGATTATCGTGTTGAAGATGCTTTTTTACTAAAACTTCCAAAAGTAAAAAGCGTAGCTAATACGCATGGTTTTGTTTATGAAATCACTTTTAAAACTTCGGAAGATATGCGGTCTTATGTATTTGACTTTGCTCATGATAATCAATTGAAAATTTTACAACTCAATCAAAAGAATGCCAGTTTAGAATCACTTTTCAGGGATTTAACATCAAAATAATCCCCTCTTTTATATGGATAAGTTTTAAATGAAAAGTATGACAAATATCATCCTTATCATAATATGAAGGCATTAATTTTGCGGTACAATATTTTAAACACAGCATAGTTAATTCGTTTAAAGACAAACAATAAACTATCTTGTAATACTATAAAACACTACTATGAGCAAAGGAATTTATGTAGCTACTATTGAGCCTAACAGTGGAAAATCTGTTGTTGTTCTTGGCTTAATGCGTATGCTTTTGGGAAAGACTGCTAAGGTTGGGTATTTTAGACCAATCATTGAAGATCTTGAAGCTGGAGAAATGGATAATCACATCAATACAGTGATGTCTCATTTTGAACTAGATATTAATTACAAAAAAACATTTGCATATACAAGAAGCCAAGTGCTTGACTTATATAATCAGGGGAAATCTGGTGAAGTTATAGATGAAATTATAAAAAAATACAAAAATCTTGAAGCCCATTTTGATTTTGTTTTAGTAGAAGGTACTGATTTCTCTCACGAAAACTCAAGTTTAGAACTAGATATTAATATTTTGATATCTAAAAATCTGGGGATTCCTGTTATTATAGTTTCTCAAGGAGACAAAAAAGAACTTAAAGAGATCGTGGATAGTGTTCAATTAGCACATAATACTTTTATACAAGATGTTGATGTGCTTTCAATAATCACTAACAAAGTAAACCCTGAGGACCTTTCTACGCTTAAAGCACAATTAAAAACACGTATAAGCAACGGAACAGATATTACTGTTATACCTAAAATCCCTAACCTTAGCAGTCCTACTGTAAAAGAAATTTCAAAAGCTTTAAATGGCGAAGTTCTTTTTGGTCAAGACATGCTAAATAACCTAACCGAAAATTTTAGCGTAGGAGCTATGCAATTACGTAATTATTTAATCCATCTAAAGGAAAATGCACTGGTTATCGCACCTGGTGATAGAGCCGATATTATCTTGGGAGCTTTACAAGCTAATATTTCAAAAAATTATCCTAAAATTGCTGGGATTATTTTAACAGGCGGCCTTATCCCTGAGGAACCTATTTTAAAACTTATTGAAGGACTTTCCAGTATTGTGCCTCTTATTAGTGTAAAGGGCGGCACATATCATGTAGCTAGTAGTATTGGAAATATTAAATCTAGAATATATGCCGAAAACAAAGAAAAAATAGCCACATCTATAGCTGCTTTTGAAAAACATGTAGATACAGACAAGCTAGCAGAACGGCTTATTACTTTTGAATCTGAAATATTTACACCTAGAATGTTTCAATACAATTTACTACAACGTGCCCTAAATGATAAAAAGCATATTGTTTTACCTGAAGGTTATGATGAACGTGTTTTGCGTGCAGCTGCAAGATTAATTAATGCGCATGTCGTAGAACTAACACTTCTGGGCGATGAAGATAAAATTAAGGAGCTTATTGAAAAACTAGATATTCCACTAAACATTAAGGAAATAAACATCGTATCACCAACTAAATCACCACATTTTGAAGACTATGCAAGCACTTTTTATGAACTCAGAAAGCATAAAAATATAAGCATACAAATGGCAAGAGATGCCATGTCTGACGTTTCATATTTTGGCACGATGATGATTTATAAAGGTCATGCAGATGGTATGGTTTCCGGAGCGGTACATACTACACAACATACTTTACGACCTGCATTACAATTTATAAAAACAAAACCCGGAGTAAACTTGGTATCATCTATTTTCTTTATGTGCTTAGAAGACAGAATTTCTGTGTTTGGAGATTGTGCCATTAATCCAAATCCGAATGCACAACAATTGGCAGAAATAGCTATTTCGTCAGCACAAACGGCAAAAGAATTTGGTATAGAGCCTAAAGTTGCTATGCTTTCTTACTCATCTGGTTCTTCCGGAAAAGGGGCTGATGTAGAAAAAGTTAGAGAAGCTACCGATATTGTAAAAGGGCAAACTTCAGATTTAAAAATCGAAGGCCCTATTCAATATGATGCTGCGGTAGATATGCGTATTGGAAAAAGTAAATTACCAGATTCTGAAGTAGCTGGGCATGCCAGTATTTTAATTTTTCCAGATTTAAACACAGGCAATAATACTTACAAAGCCGTACAACGAGAAACAGGAGCATTAGCTATAGGACCTGTTTTACAAGGGTTAAATAAACCGGTAAATGATCTTAGTAGAGGTTGTACTGCTGATGATATTTATAGTACAGTTATCATTACTGCTATTCAAGCTCAAAATCAATAAATATGCAAGTATTAGTTTTAAATTCAGGAAGTTCCTCTTTAAAATTTCAATTATTTTCAATGCCGGAAGAAACCATTCTTTGTTCTGGTTTAATTGAACGCATTGGGTTTGATGATACAAGATTCAAATTCAAAACCGAAGAAGACACTCTTGAAGTTGTAACCGCCATTCCTAATCACAAAAGGGGTCTGGAATTATTAGCAAAACAGTTATTAGATAAAGATACTGGCATTATTAAATCTACTGATGATATTGATATTGTAGGACATCGTGTTGTACATGGTGGTAAACATTTTAGCGATACCACTGAAATTACTGAAGTTGTAAAAGATAAGATAAAAGCGCTTTCGTCATTAGCACCTTTGCACAACCCTCCAAATTTAGAAGGCATTGAAGTTGCCGAAACCATATTTCCAAATGCTAAACAAGTAGCGGTTTTTGATACGGCATTTCATCAATCAATTCCAGAATATGCTTATAAATATGCGATTCCAAATGAATATTCAGAAAAACATAATATTAGAGTTTATGGATTTCATGGCACCAGCCATAAGTATGTTTCAGAAAAAGCTATTGAATATCTAGGGAAAAACAATTCAAAAATCATCACTATTCATTTAGGTAATGGCTGTAGTATGACTGCTGTTAAAGATGGAAAAAGTATTGATCATTCTTTAGGTTTTTCACCTATTAGCGGATTGATTATGGGCACGCGTTCCGGAGACATTGATCCTGCTATCATTTTTCATTTAGCTGAAAAATATGATTATAGCATAAATGAAATCAATACACTACTCCAAAAGAAAAGTGGCATGTTTGGTTTAACAGGCTTAAGTGATTTAAGAGACATCGAAGCGGAAGCTGAAAAAGGCAACAAAGCTTGCCAATTGGCGTTACAAATGAATGTGTACCGTATAAAAAAATATATTGGTAGTTATGCAGCAGTTTTAAACGGATTGGATGCTATCGTATTTACCGCTGGAATTGGTGAGAATTCTATTTTAATGCGCCAAATGGTTTGTGAAGATTTAGACTTTTTAGGTATCGAGCTCGATTCTAAAAAAAATAATATAAAGCCTAAAAACTTAAAAAATATAAATACGGAAACATCAAAGGTTGAAATATTGGTCATTCCTACCAATGAAGAGTTAGAAATTGCTAAGCAATCGGTTAATTTATTTAGTGATTGATCGGAAACAGAGCAAAATTAAAAAAGTTTCTTTTTACAATCTTTTGATAAAATTAGTCTGTTTCCGACCAGTCTCTATTCAAAAATTAATCGTCCTTTATATAATTCATCAACGGCAACTATTGGTGGTCGATTTACAGAAATCACGTCACCCGTTCCAGAAATAGTACCCTTTATTTCTTGTTGCGGGTTTACAATCATATCGTTTGATGACCTGTTCCATAATTGTACCTTTTGAGCAACAAGATCTCGTCCTTCAAAACGCGATGATACTGCTGCAAAAGTAAGATTTAAGTTTTCTGTTTTACCTGAAATAAAACAATTAGACAAATTGTTAAAGACTAATCGAAACGTATTATTATCAATCTGCAATCTAAAATTAGCAGTTGTAAAGGTATCCGGTACTCCAAAATCTTCTGATAGAATAGTTAAACTTGGATATGTTAAAATGCCATCAGAGCTTATATCATATTGTGTAGAACTCCTTATTTCTGTAATATTTGGGGATGTCACGTATACCTTAGTAGTACCATAATCGCGCACATAGTTACAAGTGTTATTATCTGTTAATGTTAGCTTACCGTCTAAAACAGAAGCTTCTACATCATTTAATAAATTCGCTCCAGTTTCGATAATAACCTTTTGTTCAACTCCTTCTTTAATGACTAATTCAATATCGCGATTTACTAATATTCTATTAAAAGGTGCGACAACTATTTCCTGTTGAATAATGGATCCTGCTTTCTGAAAACAGTCCCCAGAATTTTCGCTATCACAAGCTATTATTAAAAACAAAACTAATATTTGAGTTATTCTTTTCATGTTTTCATTCCTGCGAAGGCAGGAATCTATTATTATATTTTAACAATTTAAACTTATTTTGCTTAGTCTTACAAACCCTTCGACTGCGCTCAGGGAAACAGCAGAACAATCTTTTTCAATGGCGTCATTACCACATGCTAATCAAAATTTTTAAACCAAGCCTTGGACAGATATCTGACCATACTATTTATAATAGTCTTTTTTAATTCCTTTTGGGTTTAAGTTTCAATTTATGAGATTCCCACCTTCGTGGGAATTGTTCACAATCTAACACCAACCCCAAATTCTACCGCCTCTGCTTTGGCACCATGCGATTTTAGTGTCAATGCCCCAAACCATTTATCACTAAAATAGCGTTTTAAACCTATCCTAACATATGTACGCCCCTCAAAATCAAACGGATAATAAACATAGTACCCAAACTGTGTAATTAGTGACGTTTTATTAATAAACAATTCATGACCTGCAAAAACACCAACTCTTTTATAATCTTCCTTACCAGATACACCATCTTCTGGGAAAGCAACTGATTTGTGATGAATAATCTCTTTTAAAAAATTTGAAAAGAACACATCGGTTCCAAATTGTAAGGCACTTTTTATATTAATACGCTTATCTGCATAGGCAGAAAAAATATAAAAAGGGAATTGTCCGCTACCAATTATATCACTTTCGTTAATACCACTTCTAAAAGCAAAATTATATTTTATGGGTTGTATAAATGTTTCTTTTTCCTCATTACTAAGAAGTGTTATATATTCCGGTTCTACATCATCTAAACTATAAATTATTCCAACATTTAGAGCTAATGTATTTATACTTGCGTTAGGAGCTTTTACATTAGCATTAGAATAGTGAAGAAATGACAAACCTGCCTGCACCCCAAACCTATCTATAATATGCTCCTTTTTGTAATTAAACATCAAGTAGGTACTACTCATTATTTTAGAACCAAAAGCAATATTTCTGAAATTTTCTTCTTTATCATAAGGATTGGTCGTTAAGGCTAATCCTTGACCAACACGCAGCATTAAATGGCGTTTTAAGAAATAAAAATTGTAATGCGCATATAGTGAATAATTATTTCCTAAAACATCGTTTTTTAGATTTTGGTAAGCAAAAGAGATACCATAATCAGGATAATTATAGCGTTGTTCCCAATCTTTAAATCCATAGGTTTTTTTGTTCCAACCTAAAATTACACCTTCTGGATGTCCTTTAATTAAATGCAGAATATCGTTATTGTGCAACGCGATGTTTCCTTTAAAATAATTAACATCTATGTAAGATGTATATGCTTTTTCTTGTGAAAAAGAAACACTGAAAACTGCACAAAAAATACAGACTAAAAATAACCTCATTAACAGATTTGCTTAAAGAGCAAAAATAACAGAATTATCAAAACAACTGTGATGCAATGGCTTTTATATTATCGCTCTTACCCATAGAGTAATAATGAAGTACAGGAACTCCTGCTTTTTTAAGCTCTTCTGATTGCTTTATAGCCCACTCTATTCCCACTTGTCTTACCTGCTTATTGTCTTTACATTTTTCAACTTCATCAACTAAGGTTTCTGGCAAATCTATTTTAAATACTTGTGGTAATATCTGTAAATGACGCTTTACTGCCAGTGGTTTTATTCCCGGAATAATAGGCACATCAATCCCCGCCTCTTTTGCTTTGTCTACAAATTCAAAGTATTTTTTATTATCAAAAAACATTTGTGTTACTACATAGTCTGCTCCGGCATCTACTTTCTCTTTAAGGCGTCTTAAATCGGCCAGCATCGAAGGAGCTTCCATATGTTTTTCCGGATAGCCGGCAACACCAATGCAAAAATCAGATTTATGATCCGACTCTATAACCTCATGCAAATACTTTCCACAATTCAAATTCTGAATTTGAGCCACTAAATCTGTTGCATAGTTATTACCTCCTTTTGAGGGTTCAAAATATTTTTGATGACTCATAGCATCTCCACGTAAAGCCATCACATTATCAATCCCTAAATAATGACAATCAACCAGCAAATATTCGGTTTCCTCTTTTGTAAAACCACCACACAATACATGTGGAACTGTATCCACATTATATTTATGTTTTATAGCTGCACAAATACCTACGGTACCTGGACGCATACGGGTTATTTTCCTATCTAATAAACCTTCTCCTTTATCAATATAAACGTACTGTTCTCTTGAGGTTGTCACATCAATAAATGGTGGATTAAACTCCATTAAAGGATCTATATTATTATACAATTCCTGAATACTTCTACCTTTTTGTGGTGGAATAATTTCAAAGGAAAACAATGTTTTTCCGTCTGCCTTTTTTATATGTTCTGTTACCTTCATATTTATTTCCTGCAAAGGCAGGAATCTTTTAATTCATTATTTATTTTTTGTCATTCCTACGCCCGCCTGCCGGACGGGCAGGAAAGTGGGAATCTCTTCAATTTTAGTTCTTACCTTTTAACCTACGTTTCAAGTCCTTACTTATTATGTACTGTGAGTTTTCTACTGTAATCACTAACGCAGACTAAACCAATGTTTTCTTCAAATCTTCAAAAGCCTCTTCATACTCCCAATATATCCATCTACCATCTATGTAGTCTGTTAAAATATATTTTTCACTAACTGATTTTATTCTGGAAACAGCTACTACTTTTTTAGAAAACCCATCCAGAGTTATATGCTCTGTTATTTCTTTATTATCATTATCATAACCATGTACAATAATATGACTTCCTAATGTTAACTCTATAAACTCCATTATTTTTTATTATTACTCACAATTAGAAACTCTTCAATTTAATTTCATAAGATTCCTGCCTTCGCAGGAATTTATCTACTGATTAGCAAGATTAGGATGCAACCACTTTCTGGCTTTATCTTTTTTAATCCCTTTTCTAGTAGCATAATCGGTTACCTGATCATCCGTAATTTTACCTAAACCGAAGTATTTTGCTTCTGGATTCCCAAAATAATATCCAGATACTGCAGCAGCCGGCCACATGGCCAAACTTTCCGTTAAAGAAACGCCTATAAGCTTTTCGACATCTAATAACTCCCAAATAGTTTCTTTTTCTAAATGATCCGGACATGCCGGGTAACCAGGTGCCGGACGAATCCCTTTATAAGTTTCTTTTATCAATTCTTCATTAGATAAACTTTCACCTGCTGCATATCCCCAATGTTTTGTTCGCACTTGTTTATGTAAATATTCTGCAAATGCTTCTGCAAATCTATCAGCAATGGCTTGTGCCATTATAGAGTTATAATCATCTTCTTTTTCCTTGTAATAAGTTGCTAGTTCCTGGGCTCCAAAAATACCTACACAAAAAGCTCCCATATAATCCATTTTACCTGTTTCCTTTGGTGCAATAAAATCAGACAAGGCTATATTTGGAATCCCATCTCTTTTCTTTAATTGCTGGCGTAGGGTTCTAAACACTGCAATCTCGCGACCTTTTTTCTGAATAGATATGTCGTCATGGTTAATAGTGTTGGCTTCAAACAAACCAAAAACAGCTTTTGGTTTTAATAATTGTTTTGCAACAATTTGTTTAATCATAGCTTGTGCATCTTCGTATAATTGTGTTGCCTGTTCACCCACAACCTTATCCGTTAAGATCTCTGGGAATTTACCATGCAAATCCCACGAAATAAAGAAAGGTTTCCAATCTATGTATGGTAGTAATTCTTTTAAGCTTAATTGCTTTAATATTTGAATTCCTAGCTCATTAGGCTTTACAATTTTAGATGTTTCCCAATCTATAGGGTGTTTTTTACTTCGAGCTTCTTCTATGGATATATATGATTTCTCTTTGCCTCGTTTTAAAAACTTCTCGCGAAATTCATCGTAATCCTTTTTTAGTTTTGCAACATACGCATTGGAAGTTTTCTTATTCAATAAATCTCCGACAACAGTCACCGCTCTGGATGCATCATTTACATGAACTACAGCATTTTTATACTGAGGATCAATTTTCACAGCCGTATGTGCTTTCGATGTCGTTGCACCACCTATTAGTAGGGGTACCGAAAAGTTTTGGCGTTCCATTTCTTTAGCTAAATACACCATTTCGTCTAAAGACGGCGTAATTAAACCTGACAAACCAATAGCATCTACATTATGTTCTTTAGCCTCAGAAATTATTTTTTCTGGTGGCACCATGACCCCCAAATCAACTATCTCGTAATTATTACAACCTAAAACAACGCTCACAATATTTTTACCAATATCGTGTACATCTCCTTTTACAGTTGCCATTAACACCTTTCCTAAGGCTTGTTGTTTTTCGCCTTTTTCAGCTTCAATAAATGGATTTAAATAGGACACCGCTTTTTTCATGACCCTTGCCGATTTAACCACTTGTGGTAAAAACATTTTTCCGGCTCCAAACAAATCACCAACCACATTCATTCCAATCATTAAATGACCTTCAATAACCTCTATTGGTTTTTCGGCTTCTTGTCTTGCTTGTTCTACATCTTCAATAATATAGGCATCAATTCCTTTTACCAAGGCATGTGTAATACGCTCTTGAAGTGTATTTTCCCTCCAGGATAAATCTAAAACCTTTTCTTTTTTAGAACCTTTTACCGTTTCAGCAAAATCTAATAAACGCTCTGTTGCATCGTCTCTTCTGTCTAAAATAACATCTTCAACATGTTCTAATAAGTCTTTAGGAATATCATCATATACTTCTAAAAGGGCAGGGTTTACAATTCCCATATTCATACCTGCCTGAATGGCATAGTATAAAAACACCGAGTGCATCGCTTCACGAACACCATCATTTCCTCTAAAAGAAAACGACACATTACTCACACCACCGCTAACACTCACATTTGGTAAATTTTCACGTACCCAACGCGTCGCTTCAATAAAATCGATCGCATTTCTACGATGTTCTTCCATGCCTGTAGCTACAGGGAATATATTTAAATCGAAAATAATATCTTCCGATGGAAATCCTACTTTGTTAACTAATACATCATAAGAACGCTTTGATATTTCAATACGTCTTTCGTAATTATCTGCTTGCCCAACCTCATCAAAAGCCATCACAACAACAGCTGCTCCATAGCGCTTAATCTGTTTTGCTTCCCAAATAAACTTTTCTTCACCTTCTTTTAAAGAAATAGAGTTTACTACACATTTTCCTTGCACAACTTGAAGTCCGGCATCAATAATCTCCCATTTAGAGCTATCTATCATAATGGGAACACGACAAATATCTGGTTCGGCAGCTATTAAATTTAAAAAGCGCACCATCGATTCTTTACCATCAATAAGACCATCGTCCATATTAATGTCTATTATTTGTGCACCTCCATCAACCTGGTGACGCGCGATATCCAACGCCTCATCAAATTTCTCTTCTTTTATTAATCTTAAAAACTTACGAGACCCAGCAACGTTAGTACGCTCACCAACATTTATAAAATTGCTGTTTTCGTTTAGAACCAAAGGTTCTAATCCCGAAAGTTTCATGTACCTTCTTTGGTTATTAGTTGCTAGTTGTTGGTTGTTGGCTGTTTTATCCATCATATTTTTTTATAATAATTAATAAAACCACTTAACAATTTTTTGCTTGAAATCACTTTTTCTAATATGTTTTTTAATTCTTCTTCTAAAATATATCCTAAATCAAAGGATAAATATAATTGGGTTTCCACTTCATTAAGAGAGCCTTTTGCTATAAAAAGGAAATGAATAGTTTCTTTGTTTGATTGTCTGCCAACTCCTTCTGCTATATTTGATGGTATAGAAATTACACTTCTTCTAATTTGATTTGTTAAGCCATATAGCTCTTCTTGAGGATATGATTTTGTTAATTTATAAACCAACTTAACCAATTCTCTTGAATATTTCCAAACATCTAATTCTGTATAATTCATATAGCTATTTTCTAACCATCAACCAAAAAACTAACAACCATCAACTATTGTATAATGTTCTACTATAGGAAATGGTTCATAAAAATCATGCAACAATGTTTTCCATTCTTGATATTCTTTCGATTTTCTAAATCCGATTTCGTGATCTTCAACCGTTTCCCAATTCACTAATAATATATATTTATCTTCTTGCTCCACACACTTTTTTAATTCGTGCGATATGTAGCCTTTCATGGACGAAATAATACTTTTCGCTTCTTGAAAAGCTTTTTCATAATCTTCTGAAAGTCCTTTCTTGATGTTTAATATGGCTACTTCGAGAATCATAACTCCTATTTTATGAGATTCCTGCCTCTGCAGGAATGACAGTTCTTGGTTTATATTTAGCTGCTATGTCTGCAATAACTCTAATATGTTCCGGACTTGTACCACAACAGCCTCCTATAATATTTATTAAATTCTTTTTTAAATATTCTTCTATTTGCCCCCCCATTTCTTCTGGTGTTTCATCATATTCGCCAAAAGCATTTGGTAACCCTGCATTGGGATGTGCAGAAATTGCAAAATCTGTTTTAGAAGCAATCGCCTCTAAGTGTGGTTGTAATAAGTTAGCTCCCAAAGCACAATTAAAACCTACTGACAATAATGGAATATGTGATACGGAAATTAAAAATGCTTCTGCTGTTTGACCGGAAAGTGTTCTCCCTGATGCATCGGTAATGGTACCACTAAGCATAATAGGAATATCTATGCCCCGTTCTTCTTTGACTTCTTCTATAGCAAACAAAGCTGCTTTAGCATTTAAGGTATCAAAAACAGTTTCTACCAATAACAAATCGGCTCCACCATCAATTAAAGCTTCCACTTGTTGTTTATAGGCTATACGCAGCTCATCAAAAGTAACTGCTCTATAACCAGGATCGTTAACATCTGGCGACATACTCGCCGTACGGTTTGTAGGTCCGATTGACCCCGCTACGAAACGAGGTTTGTGTGGTTCTTTTGCTGTAAATTCATCGGCAACTTCTTTGGCAATCTTAGCCGATTCGTAATTAAGTTCGTATACCAAATCTTCCATTTGATAATCTGCCATAGCGATTGTTGTGCCAGAGAAGGTATTAGTTTCTACAATATCTGCTCCTACTTCAAAATATTTGGCATGTATTTCTTTAATCGCTTTTGGCTGTGTGATAGATAGTAAGTCGTTATTACCCTGCAATGGTGTTGGATAATCTTTAAAACGATCGCCTCTAAAATCCTCTTCGGTAAATTTATAAGCCTGCAACATAGTCCCCATAGCACCATCCAGTACTAAAATACGATCTTGTAAAGCTTGTTTTATGTTTGACATTTTGATATTATTTTTGACGAATGTTTGATTTTCAAATATTCGTTTTATCTATATGTCATCAAGAAAAGTAAAAGAAACACTTTTCGTTATCTTTCTAATATTATTGAATATTAGTAGAATTTAGCACCTTCTTTAAAGTTAAAGGGTTGCCAAGGTTTCACAGGGTCTATTCCCTCTACCTTTCTGGATAACAATATTTATACATTAATGAACTAGCGAACAAAAATACTAACAATATTTTTTTTATTCACATTAAAACAAAAAATTTTAAAAAATTACTTGATTTATTCAAATAAGGGAGATGATAAATACCTATCACCTCTATCACAAATAACAGCCACTATTACACCTTCATTAATGGACTCAGCAACTTCTAAGGCACAAAACACAGAACCGCCGCTACTCATTCCAGCAAACACGCCTGCTTCTTTTGCTAAACGTTGTGTTATTGCTTTGGCATTAGCTTCTGTCACTTCTATAACCTGATCTACCTTAGACCGATTAAAAAATTTAGGCACATATTCTTCAGGCCATTTTCTTATTCCCGGAATTCTGGAATTGTCATCTGGCTGTGCTCCTACAATGGTTACATCTTTATTTTGTTCTTTTAAATATGTTGAGACCCCCATAATGGTTCCGGTTGTTCCCATAGCCGAAACAAAATGAGTTATTTTACCTTGTGTTGTTTCCCAAATTTCAGGCCCAGTAGTTTTATAATGTGCTTTCCAATTATCATCATTTTCAAACTGATTCAACAGCGTATAGCCTTTTTCATCTCTAAGTTTGAATGCCAGATCTCTTGACCCTTCAATTCCGATATCTGAAGAGGTTAAAATAACTTCGGCTCCATAAGCTTTCATCGTCTTTACGCGTTCTTCCGTAGAATTTTCAGGCATGATCAACACCATATTTAATTCTAAAAGTTTTGCAATAAACGCTAAGGCAATCCCTGTATTACCACTAGTGGCTTCAACTAAGGTGCCTCCTTTTTTAATATCACCACGCTTAAGCGCTTCATTAATCATATTAAAAGCAGGTCTGTCCTTAACACTACCTCCGGGATTATTCCCTTCTAATTTCAAAAAAAGCTTAACACCTTCTTTAGAAATTAAATGACTAGCATCTACCAAAGGTGTGTTGCCAATAAAATCTAAAATTGTTTTACCGTATGCCATTCTTTTTGGGTCTGATTTTTATTTCAGTTTGATAGGTTACCAAGGAATTTTCCGGAACCGATTGGGTAATCCATACATTGGCACCTATAATACTATTGGCACCTATAACAATATCACCTCCTAAAATGGTTGCATTGGCATATATGGTCACGTTTTCATTTATAGTTGGGTGTCTTTTTACTTGGGCCAAGTCTTTACTAACCTGAATGCCCCCTAAAGTAACACCTTGATAAATTTTAACGTTGTTTTTTATTATGGATGTTTCTCCTATTACAATTCCCGTTCCGTGATCTATATAAAATGATTCTCCAATAGTGGCTCCTGGATGTATATCTATACCCGTAATACCGTGAATATACTCACTCATCATTCTAGGGAGAATAGGCACATTCAATTTATAAAGTGCATGACTCAATCTATGAATAGATATCGCATAAAAACCAGGGTAAGCCAAATAGATTTCCTCTAAACTGTGTGATGCTGGGTCATTATTTTCAAAAGCTATTGCATCTAAATCTAATTGCTTTCTAATCTCAGAGAGGTTTTGGTTGAAGCTTTTCCACTTTTCTTCCCCGTCTTCTATTGATAGTTTAGAAAGTATTTTAAGAAAAGTAGTTTCTAAATATTGCGCATGTACGACCTGTTGTTCTTCATCAAACAAAGCATAAAACAACCTTTTTGTAAATGTTTTAACTGTATCTTTTAAACAAACGTTGTAACTTTTTTTCATCTGTTTACTTTTATTGCTTTTTATTTGTCAGACCTGCCTGTCGGCAGGCAGGTGTACTGTGATATTTAAAATAATCATTTCCTTGTACGTCTAAAGATTATTTTAGACATGTCGTTTCATGCATTTATTTAATTAATCGCTTGAACAACTGCTTTTGGAGCTTCCTTACGTGTCCCATCAAACCCATCAATTCCACTAACTGTTGTATACTTCAAGACATATTTTTTACCTGGGTTGATAATTCTATAAGCTGCCTGACACATTAATGTAGCCTCATGGAAGCCACAAAGAATTAATTTTAATTTCTCCGGATATGTATTAACATCTCCTATGGCAAAAACGCCAGGGATGTTTGTCTGATAGTTTAAAGCATTATCAACTTTTATAGCATTTTTTTCAATCTCTAATCCCCAATCCCCAATAGGTCCTAATTTAGGAGACAAACCAAATAAAGGAATAAAGTGGTCGGTTTCAATTTTAGTCGTTTCACCATCCTTTATCACACTAACCGCCTCAATTTTTCCGTCACCATGAAGTTCCTTAACTTCAGCTGGAGTGATTAGGTTTATTTTATTTAAGAGGGTTAACTCTCTAACTTTCTCAACAGAGTCCAACGCGCCTCTAAATTCATTTCTTCTGTGAATTAATGTGACTTCGGAAGCTACACCCGATAAAAAGATACTCCAGTCTAAAGCTGAATCTCCTCCTCCGGAAATCACTACCTTCTTGTTTCTGTAAAATTCCGGGTCTTTAATGATGTATTCAACACCCTTATCTTCATAATCAGCAATACCTTCGATAGCTGGTTTTCTAGGTTCAAAAGACCCTAGTCCTCCTGCAATAGCTACAACAGACGCATGGTGTTGCGTTCCTTTATTAGTCGTAACAATAAAAGAACCGTCCTCCTGTTTTTCTATTGTTTCAGCACGTTCACCTAAAGTAAAACCAGGCTCAAATTGCTTGCCTTGTTCAAGTAAATTTTTAGTTAAATCTCCTGCTAAAATTTCTGGAAACCCAGGAATATCATAAATAGGTTTTTTAGGGTAAATCTCAGAACATTGTCCTCCAGGTTGTGGTAATGCATCAATTAAGTGACATTTAAGTTTTAATAAACCCGCTTCAAAAACTGCAAATAATCCGGTTGGACCTGCTCCTATTATAAGTATATCTGTTTTAATCATGTTACAATTTCTTTTTTTCAATTAATCCTTTGGTAAATTCATTAAGCGTTTCTACTTTTTGCTCGAAATCACCTTTTATTGTTTTTCTATATTCATTTAAATTTTTAACCAAATCGTCTACATTTTCCGGAATGACATCCTCAAAAAACTGACGTAATCTTTTGGCTGTTGTTGGCGACTTTCCATTCGTGGAAATTGCTACTTTCACATGGCCTTTTGTTACAATACCTCCCATGTAAAAATCACAATATCGTGGATTATCGGCAACATTAACTAAAATACTTCTTTTCCTGCAATGCTTGTAAATTTTTATATTTACTTCGGGTACATCAGTCGTAGCTACAACCACATGCTTTCCTTTTAAATAGCATTTACTATAAATAGCTTCTATTAATGTAACATCACCTTTCTTTGCAAGTTCTATAGTACCTTCTCTAAACATAGGTGATACCATTGTGACATGTGCATCTGGACTCGATTTTAGTAAAAAAGTTAATTTTTCTTCGGCCACAAAACCTCCACCTACAATAAGTACGCTTAAGTTTTTAGCCTTTAAAAAAACAGGATATAAGTTATTCCTTTCTTCCATACCTAATCAAACTATATGGCATTAACTTCTTTATAAATGGATGTTAATACGGCTCGTTCTTTAACAACATCACCAATAACAATAATAGCAGGGTTTGCCAACCCTTTTTCTGCTACAATGCCCCTAATAGTTTCAATAGTACCAATACCAACATTTTCATCTTCTCTGGTGCCATTTTGAATAATTGCAATAGACATGCCTTGTTTGTTTTCTTCTGAAAAAATACGAACAATTTCGTCCAACTTACTCATTCCCATTAAAATGACCACGGTTGCCGTTGATTTTGCTGCCAAAGCAACATCTGATGACAACTGATGATTTTTAGTTGTTCCTGTAATGACCCAAAAACTTTCTGCAGTGTTTCGTTTTGTTAAAGGAATCCCTCGATATGCAGGTACTGCAAGAGCCGATGATATTCCGGGAACCACAAAAGTTTCTAAACCAAATGACCTTACATAATCTATCTCTTCTGCACCCCTTCCAAATATAAATGGATCTCCGCCTTTCAACCTTACAACATGTCCATGACTTTTAGCTTTACTAACTATAAGCTCATTGATTTGTTCTTGCTGAAACGCGTAACACCCTTTACGTTTACCCACAAAAATAAGTTCGGCCTCGCTTGATGCGTATTTTAGCAACGCCTCATTTATAAGAGCATCGTACAGGATAACATCTGCAGATTCAATAGATTTAATAGCTTTAAGCGTTATTAAATCCACATCGCCTGGTCCAGCTCCTACAACGGTTAAACGCCCCCTAACTCCCGAAGGGGGGACAGATACAATATTGTTGCTATGTGATTTTTTTTCTTTCATCAATAAATTAATGCCAAGGCGATTTTATACCTATGCCGTTATTTTTCCCCCTTTGGGGGCTAGGGGGCTTTCAGCTTCTCTGAATGTTCTTACTTTTTCTAAAAACAAATTAGCATTGCTAATATACTTTGCAGCAAACGCTTCTGTCGGAGCAAATTTATTAATTTGATATATCAATTCTGAAAAAGATGTTCCTAAATCTATATTTCCGCTTGCTATAAACAATTCATCAAACTGACTTACAATGCCTGCATGCGTATTTGTTTTCTTATTTTCTGCCAATAATAACGCTTTCGCGGAATTAACTAAAGAACTGTAAGCATGATAAATGGCACTTGAATACACTTTGTCTCCAAAAGATTTTTTAGCATTATCAATCTTTTCTTCACTTTCTAAAAACAATGTTGTTATTAAATCGATAACCACACCGGCACATTCACCAATACCAATTTCCTTAACATATTTCTCTTCTTCTCCCCAGTCGATAAAATCGTCTTGTGTTAAATTAGTAACATCTTGAAGGTCGTTTAAGAAATCGTAGAAATATCTTTCTCCTTTTTCTTTATAATAGTCTACAAACGATTTCCCTTTTGCATTTGCTTCAAAATCATCTAAAATACGTCGTAATGCTTCCGGCCCTCTTTTACTAGGCACTTTAACCACCTTATCTGCAAACACGCCGTTACCATCTCCTAAGTTTCCACCACCTAATAATACTTGTAATGCAGGTGCTACTAATTTATCCGGTGTACGAACAGACATACCCTGAAAACCAATATTTGCCATATTATGTTGTCCACAGGCATTCATACAACCACTAATTTTAATGACTAAATCTTCATTATTTAAGTACTGTGGATATTCAGCTTTAATAACACGTTCCAACTCATCTGCAATTCCCGTACTGCTTGCAATTCCTAAATTACAAGTATCTGTTCCTGGGCACGCTGTAATATCAACTGCTTTATTATAACCTGCTTCTACAAATCCTAATTTTTCTAATTCATTATAGAAAAACGGTACCAATTCTTCTTTTACAAAAGGAATGACTATGTTTTGACGCAATGATAGTCTTATTTCACCAGCCGCATATTTTTCAATTAAATCGGCTAATAATCTTGCTTTGTCTGTATAAAAATCTCCTAAAAGCACCTTAATACCAATGGCTACATAACCGTCTTGTTTTTGAGGAATCAGATTTGTTGACTTCCAAGTTTCAAAAGCTTTTTGGTCTTTTATTTCAACTTGTGGTATCTCATTTACTTCAACCGGTGTTGAAGCTTCATATGAATCCGCATCAATAGCAACTGACTTAAATTCAATAGCATGTTGCTCTTCTTCAACTAAGTCCTTAAAAGCCTCTAACCCGATATCTTTTATTAAAAATTTCATACGTGCTTTGGCACGACTTTTACGCTCACCATGACGGTCAAAAATTCTTAAAACACCTTCTGTTACCGGAATAATTTTGTCTGTTTCTAAAAAATCATATAACACATCTGCGTGACGCGGCTGTGAACCTAATCCACCACCAAGCATCACTTTAAATCCGCGCACACCATTTTCAATCTTTGCTATAAAACCTAAATCGTGCATGTATGATAAACCTGTATCTTCATCTGAAGAAGAAAAAGACACTTTAAACTTACGCCCCATTTCCTGACAAATAGGATTCCTCAAGAAGGAACGAAATAACGCATCTGCATAAGGTGATACATCAAACGGTTCATTGACATCTATTCCCGCAGTTTCTGAAGCGGTTACATTTCTAACGGTGTTACCACAAGCTTCTCTAAGTGTAACATCGTCACGTTCTAACTCAGCCCAGAGTTCAGGCGTTCTGTTTAAATCAACATAGTGAATTTGAATATCCTGACGTGTCGTAATATGTAAACGACCACGAGAATACTCATCAGACACTTCCGAAATTCTTCGTAATTGATTACTTTTAACTTTTCCGTAAGGCAATTTAATACGGATCATTTGCACACCTTCTTGACGCTGTCCGTAAACACCTCTTGCTAAACGAAGACTTCTAAATTTTTCTTCATCTATTTTACCGTTATGAAAAAGCTCAATTTTATTAGCTAATTCTATAATGTCATTTTCGACAATCGGATTTTCTATTTCTGTTCTAAAACTTTGCATGAGCCCCACCCGACCTCCCCAAAAGGAAGGAGCTTTTTACGAGTCCTTTTTAGTTAAACTTTTCTTTTTCTTAATGATATTATTTTCGACCTTCCCCTTTCGGAGGCTAGGAGGCTTTTACTGGATAAAACCAGCTCCAACCGTATTATTCGTTTGCGGATCGATTAAAATAAATGATCCATTTGTTCTGTGATTTTTAAATTGGTCGTAAAAAATTGGCTTATTTAATTTGAAAGTTATCGAAGCAATATCGTTAACTCCTAACCCAAATACTTCTGTATCTATTCCTGAATAATCTGGATGTATTTTATGATGAATTGTATCTACTTTTGCTAACACTTTATTGATACCATGCTGCACTATATATTTAGAACCAGCTGTTAATTGGTTTGAATCCATCCAACAAACATTAGCAGTAAATTGTTTATCTATAGTTGGTAAATCGCCATCTTTCACGATCATATCTCCTCTACTCACATTGATATCATTTTCTAAAGTGATAGTTACTGATGAACGTCTTGAAGCCGTTTCATACTTTTCATCATAGAAATAGATATCTTTTATTTTAGATTTTGTTTGCGATGGTAATACCACAATATCATCTCCAACAGTCAAATTCCCACCATATACTTTCCCTGCGTAACCTCTAAAATCGTGAAAATCTTCAGTTTTTGGACGTACTACATATTGTACTGGAAATCTTGGAGTTCCGATATTAAAAATATCAGCTTTATCTATTTCCTCTAAATGTTCTAATAAAGTCTGACCTTCATACCAAGACATCTTATCCGTTTTATTTACAACGTTATCTCCTTTTAAAGCACTCACAGGAATAAAGGTTATTTTTTGACCCTGATAATCTCTTTTGCTCATCAGGTCTTCAAAATCTGCTTTAATTTTATTGTAGATTTCTTCTGAATAATCAACCAAATCCATTTTATTAATGGCTACAACGACATCTTTAATTCTCAATAAATTATTAATAAAAAAGTGGCGATTCGTTTGCTCGATCACCCCTTTTCTAGCATCAATTAAAATAATAGATGCTTGAGATGTTGAAGCCCCGGTTACCATATTACGCGTGTATTCCACATGACCAGGTGTATCTGCTATAATGTAACTCTTCTTAGCTGTTGAAAAGTAAATATGAGCCACATCTATGGTAATCCCTTGCTCTCTCTCTGCCACCAAACCATCTGTTGCTAAAGAAAAATCTAAATAATCGTAGCCTCTTTGTTTACTTGTTTTCTCAATAGCCTCTAACTTATCTGTAGTTAATGATTTTGTATCATATAGAATACGTCCTATTAAGGTACTTTTCCCATCATCTACACTTCCTGCTGTTGCAATTTTTAATACTTCCATAGCCTCTCCCCAACCCTCTCCGAAGGAGAGGGCGTTTGTTCGGGTTATATTTTAAAATTTGTTTTTATTCTTTTATTCTTTTACACCTACAAGGTTTTTAAGGTCTTGCAGGATTATACTAGCAAACTTGCTAGTCCCCCTTTTGGGGGTTAGGGGGCTAAAAATACCCCTGTTGTTTACGTTTTTCCATGGCTGCCTCAGAGCGTTTATCATCTATACGCGCACCACGTTCTGAAATAGTACTTTCTCTAATTTCTTTTACTACTTTAGAAATAGATACGGCGTCAGACAATACAGCCGCTGTACAACTCATATCTCCTACGGTTCTAAAACGCACCAATTCTTCTACAACTTCTTCACTATCATCTCTATAAACAACACCATCTTCTGCAGACCAGATCAAACCATCTCTTAAAAATACTTTACGTTTATGTGCAAAATATATGGATGGTATTTCGATGTCCTCTCTTTCTATATAAGACCAAACATCTAATTCTGTCCAGTTTGATATTGGGAATACACGCACATTTTGTCCATGCTCAATATTTCCATTCAACATATCGAATAACTCCGGACGTTGGTTTTTCTCATCCCATTGCCCAAAATCGTCACGTACAGAAAAAATACGTTCTTTAGCTCTTGCTTTTTCTTCATCACGACGCGCACCACCAATACATGCATCAAACTTAAATTCTTCTATAGCATCTAAAAGCGTTGTTGTTTGAAGTTGATTTCTGCTTGAATATCTACCTGTTTCCTCCTTTACTTTTCCTTGATCGATAGAATCTTGTACATGTCGAACAATGAGTTCTAACCCTAATTCTTTAACCAATCGATCTCTAAATTCTATAGTTTCAGGAAAGTTATGCCCTGTATCAATATGCATTAAAGGAAATGGGATTTTAGCTGGGTAAAACGCCTTTACTGCCAATCTCACTAAAGTGATAGAATCTTTTCCTCCTGAAAATAACAACACCGGTTTTTCAAATTGTGCTGCTACTTCTCTCATAATATATATCGCTTCATTTTCTAACGAGTTGATATGTGATGTGTCTTTGTTCATAATCTCTTTTATATTGTTGTTGGTTGTTCGTTTTTGGTTGTTGGTTTTTAAAACGCCCGCTAACAACTTTTACTTTTTTAATTCTAATAACAAATATTTACTTACTGCCAACTGTTTACTATTTTAAGCATGTAAACCACACTCTCTATTCTCTAATGCTTTTGTTGGGTCGAAATATTTAAACTCGTTTGTTAAATTATTGTCTTCTAAATAGCTGTCTAATTTTTCATCAGACCAATAATAAAATGGGCTTACTTTTAAGACACCATCTTTACTCAAACTAAAAATCCCAATACTATTTCTAAATGCTGTTTGTCCTTGGCGTAGGTTTGTAAACCAAACGTTAGGTTTATGTTCATCCATGGCTCTTCTAAAAGGCTCTAATTTTACTTGTTCTGTAAACAAAGCGTGTTCCGGAGCATCTATACTTGGAATTCCCATAACAACATCACGATGTGATGATGTTTGCTTTGGCACATATAAAAAGACATTTAAATCTAAATCTTTAATTACCTGCTCTGCATGTTTGTATGTTTGAGGTGTATTATATCCTGTATCGCACCAAACCACCGGTACTTTTACTTCAACCGAACTTACCGCATGTAAAATAGCTGCTTCATAAGGTCTGAAATTAGTGGTTACTACCGTTTTATTATTAAGCTCAAAAGCTTTTTTAATAATTTCTATTGGTGATGCATCTTTAAATGCCTCATTCAATTCTTGTATTTGATTTTCTGTAAACATCTTCTTTCTAATTATTTTCCCCATTTAATCTTATTCCAAACTCTCTCATGGAAAAAGTATAACACCATTTTAGTTAAAAAATCTACAGACGCTATAAGCGAGGCTACTGTTATTTCTTGAGTTAACACATAAGAAACAATTAATGTATCTAGAGTCCCTATAACCCTCCAACTTAAAGCTTTAGCTATACTTCTGATAGGTTTCTCACCAGTACTATCAACTTTATAAGTAGATTTTTCTTTATTTTTTAATAACATCTGTGCTATCATTTGTCACTGTATTATATTAATCCTATCGATTTAATAGGAATTACAAAAATAGAACTTTTTCTTAAGTGACAAAAATTATTAACTATTTATTTGGAATAATGGAATATTTTAAGGTTAATAAACCAAATTTTAAGAGAAAATCGATTTATTTTATGAAGTTTTCATCACTTTAAGATCCAGACAGATCTTCTAAGGTATTATTCCTTAGTACTTTTAAGGTATTATCACGTACTTGAATCATAAGTTTATGAACACTACACTCATGCTCATCCGGACAGTCATCACATTTCTCATAAAAATTCAAACTCACACAAGGCACCATGGCAATGGGACCTTCTAAAACACGCATAACATCAGACATTTTAATTTGAGCTGGTTCTTTTATAAGATAATACCCTCCGTGTTTTCCTTTTTTTGAACCTAAAAAACCCGATTTTCTAAGCGTAAGCATAATACTTTCCAAAAATTTCTGTGGAATATTTTCACTCTTTGAAATCTCACTTATTTGCACAGGATTATCCCCTTCGCTTTTGGCTATATAGGTTAGTGCTTTTAAGCCGTATTTAGTCTTTTTGGATAGCATGCTGCTAATATACTCAATTTAAGGTTTGTTACAAATGTTACATAATGGCATTCGTCATTCTTTTAGTTTTTAAAATCAATTTTTTTATTAATATCTGCGAAGCTCTTTTTGGTTAAAGTACTTCTAAATTATAATTAAAAGCAATGAATTCTTCTTGATTTTTCTATTTCCTAAAACCTATCGAACGGCACGAACGGCTATAATTCGTCCATATTTCGTTGCTTTTTTATGCTTAGTGATACTATCCTTTCAAAAGGATCTCATCTGAACAAATTTTATCTCATTTTCGGTTAAAAACAAAAAATCAGGGTGAGTTCAATCTAAAAAAAGCTAAAAGGTGTCATTCTGAGATTAGAGGCAAAAAAATTACCATGTATATATGACGTAATGCCTGGTCGAGATCTTTTTGAAAACCTCTTGATATGGCACTAATAAATAATAGCGCTAGTGGGGACACGGAAATAGAACAAGATCTCAAATAAAAACCCGCAAGTAATGATTGAGATTCACATAAAAACATTTATTCATTTGAAGCATTATTTTTTAAAATAATGCTTTTCACTTCGTTTAAATAGCTTCTCCCAATGGTATATCTTATACCTTCTATCTCAAGACTATTACCTTCAACAGTTTCTACTTTTTCAATCGGAATGGTATAAGAACGATGTATTCTTATAAATCTGTCAGAAGGCAACTCATCAGTAAAACTCCCTAAAGTTTGGTGTACAATATACCTATTTGTATGTGTCGTTATTTTTATATAATCTTTTAAACTTTCTACAGATAAGATTTCATCTAAATAAACTTTTGCCATTTTCTTTTTATCTACTTTAACAAAGATAAAAGCCCTATCATTATGCGCAACAGCTACACCCTTAGTCTGATTATGTGCTTTAAACGCTTTGTTTATGGCCATAATAAACCTATGAAAAGGGATCGGCTTGACTAAATAATCCAAAACTTCCAATTCATAACTTTCTACCGCAAACTCTTCATGAGCAGTCGTTATAATAGTCAGCGGTTTCTTATCTAAACTTTTTAAAAGATTCAAACCGTCTAATAAAGGCATATTAATATCTAAAAAAAGCAAGTCGATAGTATGATCCCTTATATAATTAATACTTTCTACGGCATTGCTAAAAGTGTTCAGCAACTCCAACCCTGTGGTTTCCTCTATATAACTTTTAATAACATTGATCGCCAATGGTTCATCATCTACAATAACACATTTCAAACTCATCATACTTTAATTTTAAGATTCACAACGTATTCTTTACCATCATTATTGATATCAAGGTAATATTCACCTTCATTATAACCTAATTCTAATCTTTTTTTAACATTCCCAATACCAATTCCCCCCGTCGTCGTTTTTACAATATTATTATTTTTTTCAGTCGGAATAGGATTTGAAATTCTAAAGTGAAGAAAATCTTCAATAACATTAAAATCTATATTTATATTTACCTCTCCAACATTTTTATTAGCTCCATGTTTAAAAGAGTTTTCTATAAAAGATAACAAGAGCATTGGGGCTATTTCTTTACCTCCTATTTCTCCAGAAATATTTATATTTATTTTTAACTGATCCCCGTATCGAATACGTTCCAAATCCAGATAACTTTGAAGACACATTATTTCTTTAGTTAAGCTCTGCCTTCTTTGTTTTGTTTCATACAAAAGATACCTCATTAATTCCGATAATTTAAGAATGATTTTTGGGGCTTTATCAGATTTCTCAATCGTTAGTGCATAAATATTATTTAAAGTATTAAAGAAAAAATGTGGTGAAATCTGGGTTCTTAATAATCGTAACTCCGTTTCTAGTTGCCGTTTTTCCATATCCAGAAGCCTTTTATGCTCTCTAATCCAATCAAATGTTACTTTTATAGCTGTTACAAAAGTTACAACATACAACTCTCCTAACATCATTTCAATAACATAATTTAAAGTCAATGTAGAAGTTGTTCCAGGACCTTCCGGCCACACATTACTACTAACTAAAAAGTATGTTAAATTGAATTTTAATATGACCATAAAAAACAAAGCAGCAACTAGGGCTATACCATAGATAAAGTATCTACGTGTATAAATAAACTTAGGCATTAAGTAGTAAACGTTAAAATAACATAATGTCATATGAATAGAAAACCCTAAAATCGTTGTTTTAAAAGCATATTCATAGTCATTAAAATAACTCCCCCATCTAAATGTGGTAAACAAAAAATAGACCAACCAAAATATAACATGATGCTTAAACGTAATATTAAAATTATTGCTATCATTTATATTAATAATATCCTTAATTTTTTGAAACATAATACTATTCGGTTTTTAGGGCGTTTAGCTTTCTACACTTGTTATTGGTCTAAAAATATTTGCGCAATAAATAAAATTATAAATATTTAATATCATTAATGAATGCACTAAAAAATTATTAAGTAGATAGGTAGTTTTTAAAAGTGTATTGACGACAAATATAAGTAGAACAAATATAGAAAAAAAGTACGCTATCATCTCTTGTTTTTTCTTTTTACAGATCACACAGAACTTGTAATCAATTACTTGTATTACATGTAGCTGTTTATGTTTTGAATAGTAGTAGAAAGTAAACATATTGAATGTTTTTAAATCAGATGACATATAAGTTCTTAAACATTTTTATAAAATCACAAAACCATGGGGTTTTAGATACCGATTATTAAAAAAACTCAAAAAACGGGTCCAAATTTTGTTCCAAACAAATCATATAAAAATGGATCTATTTAATTCCCTTATAGGAATTTTTGGTAAATGGTCTTTGTTTTATTTCCAATATATTTAATCATCAAAGAATACAATAGTTTGTATATTGTTATTGGAATTATGGTGATAACATCGTTTATTTTAAAACGAATCTGGTATAATAAATTAAACTCCAAAAGCAAAAATATTAATATAATAAAAGCTATAACAAATAATGAAACTAAAACTACCCTGGCAAGAGAGACCACAAAAGTGTCATGAAGTCGTATGGAGATATAATGAAAATCCAATAATTAAGAGAGACGCCATACCTACATCAAATAGTGTTTTTAATAGTGCCGTAGTACCTTTTAAAGATGGCTATGCAGGTGTTTTTAGGTGTGACAATAAAGCCGTGCAAATGAATATTTTTGCAGGTTTTAGCAAAGATGGAATCAATTGGGACATAGACCATCAACCTATCGACTTTAAAGCAGGCGACATAGACAAAGTTCAAGGAGATTATAAATACGACCCAAGAGTTGTTTTTATAGAAGATCGTTATTGGATTACTTGGTGCGAAGGACATAACGGTCCTACAATTGGAGTCGGTTACACATTCGATTTTATAGATTTTTTTCAGTGTGAAAATGCTTTTCTCCCTTTTAATAGAAATGGGGTATTGTTTCCAGAAAAGATTAATGGAAAGTATGCGATGATGAGTAGACCAAGCGATAATGGTCATACACCATTTGGTGATATCTATTTAAGCTATAGTCCAGATATGAAATATTGGGGAGAACATCGACATATGATGTCTCCAACACCTTTTAAGGACAGTGCCTGGCAGTGCACAAAAATAGGTGCAGGGTCGGTTCCTTTTTTAACAGATGAAGGCTGGCTTATGTTTTACCATGGCGTTATTACTACATGCAGTGGTTTTAGATATGCTATGGGATCAGCTATTTTAGATAAAGAAAACCCAAATATTGTAAAATATAGAACCCAGCCTTATCTCTTAACGCCTTCAAAATTATATGAACAAGTCGGAGATGTACCTAATGTTATTTTTCCATGTGCCACATTACAAGATTTAGAAGCAGATAAAGTTGCAATCTATTATGGTGCAGCAGACACTGTGGTTGGTTTAGCTTTTGGTTACATAAGTGAGATTATTGAATTTACAAAACAAAATTCTTTATAGCTTATGTATAAATTAAATGCGACATATTTTTGGGTTAAAACTATAAACTTTCTTTTCGTATTTATAATTTCTATTTTAGCCAATGATGAAATAAACGCCCAAAGTAAAACACAAGAAAATATTCTCAATATATATATAAACAATCATACAAAAGAAAATATAAAGGTTAAACCTGCTACTTATGTTGATAGTGCATTGAACAATCCCAATGACATAGATAAAAAATGGCGTACAGAAATAGCCATTCCATTAGCCCCTTTCAAAACATCTTTTTCTCAAAAAAAAGCTCTCAAAGATGATTTTTGGCCTATGAATTTTTCTAGGGTTCATTGGGAATTTCAATTAGAAAAAGGAAAATATCAACGTAAAACGAATTATGTTCGGTATTCTTAAAAACGCATATATAAAGTGGCTTCTATATAAGCTCTACAACCTATTAAAAAATAAAAACGGTGTATGAAAAATCTATGCGTTTATCTTTTTATTATTGTTTCTCTATTCGCTTGTAAAAAAGAAGCACAGCGCACAGCTAACACAAAAATGTTAGTCGATTTTGTAAACCCCTTTATTGGTACCGATGGTCCGGGAAACACATATCCTGGAGCTACAGTACCTTTCGGAATGGTACAATTGAGTCCTGATATAGGAATTCCCGGTTGGGATAGAATAGCGGGCTATTTTTACCAAGATTCAATCATTACAGGGTTTTCTCATACACATCTCACAGGAACGGGAGCAGGCGATTTATACGATATCTTGGTCATGCCAATCAATAGTAGATCCAATAAAAGGATACAAGCCAATAATTTTAAACCATTTTCATCTTTTTCACATAACCAGGAAAAAGCATCTCCAGGTTATTATACTGTAGATTTATTAGATTATGGTATAAAAGCCGAGCTAACAGCAACAGATAGAGTTGGAATACATCGTTATACATTTCCAAAAGATGAAAATACAGAAATACATGTCGACTTAGGTTACTCTTTAAATTGGGATAAACCAACCCATACTTACATTGAAAAAGTAAATGACTCTACCATTCAAGGCTATCGTATGTCAACAGGCTGGGCTAGAAATCAAAAAGTGTATTTTCAGATGCAGTTTTCTAAACCATTTTCTTCTCTCAGCTACTATAAAGAAGGTGAGGTGAGTGTTTCCCCTACTAAAGGCAACACTAAAGTTGTACTTAAATATCATATTGAAGATGATGCTAAAATAATCGTCAAAACGGGTTTATCTACTACAAGTTGCAAAGCGGCAGCCCATGCCATAAAGGCAGAAACGACAGGCTTTGATTTTGATTTTCATCGAAAAAAAGCCCTATTGGTTTGGGAACAAGAGCTTCAAAAAGTTAAAATACAATCTCCGGATGAAGACAAAAAAAGCATCTTCTATACCATGATGTATCAATCCATGTTAGCGCCCACATTATTGAGTGACAGAGATGGCGGTTACAAAGCTGCTAATGATGAAAATGGAAAGTATAAGAAAGGCATGGATACGATTTCAAAGGCTGAGGGGTTTCAACGTTACGACACCTTTTCACTGTGGGATACCTTTAGAGCGGCCCATCCTTTATATACTATTACGCAGCCAGAGCGCGTTCCAGATATGATAAAATCACTCTTAGCTCATTATAAAGAAACAGATGAACTTCCTGTTTGGTCCATGCAAGGAAGTGAAACCAATATGATGATTGGCTATCATGCCGTTCCCGTTATTGTAGATGCCTATTTTAAGGGGTTTGATTTTGATTCAGAACTCGCATTTAAAGCTTGTAAAGCCAGTGCGATGGTTAACGATCGGCAAATAGATATATATAAAGAGTTAGGATATATTCCAGTAGATGATCAACATGAAAACTGGTCGGTTTCAAAAACTATGGAGTATGCCTATGATGATTGGTGTATTGCCATGTTTGCTAAAGATTTGGGCAAACAAAAGGATTATGAATATTTCTTGAAACGTTCAGAAAATTGGAAAAACCTATATAATGAGAATAACTCATGGATGCAACCAAAAGACACCAAAGGACATTTTATTAAGCCTTTTATTCCTAAAGAATACTCGCCTTATTTCTGTGAAAGTAATGCGTGGCAATATTACTGGTTTGTGCCACACAATATTGATGAATTAATTAATAAAACAGGTGGAAAAGAACGTTTTGAACAAAAAATAGATTCCATGTTTTCTTATTATCCGGAAGCTCATGATAAACTACCACTATTTAGTACGGGTATGGTTGGGCAATACGCTCATGGAAATGAACCCAGTCATCATGTAGCTTATTTATATAATTATTTAGGAAAATCATCAAAAACACAAAAGTTAGTTCGTCAAATTTTAGAAGAACAATATAAAAATGAACCTGATGGGCATTGTGGAAATGAAGATTGCGGACAAATGTCATCATGGTATATTTTTAATTCATTAGGCTTTTACCCTGTTAATCCAGCACAAGGTATTTATCATATAGGGATCCCTTTATTTGAAGAATCATCAATTCATTTACCTAATCATAAGACATTTAAAATAACAACAACTAACTTCTCTGATCAAAACAAATTTGTGAAAAAAGTTTCTTTAAATGGAAAACCTTTAAAAAGGGTTTATATAACACATAAGGAAATTGTTAATGGCGGTGTTTTGGAGTTTATAATGTCAGATACTCCCAATGATGATTTTTTCAAGAAAGTAGAAATACCCGAACCAAATAAAGTATATAACTAATGAAAAAAACAATTGCAAGCCTGTTTGTATTAGTAGCAATGTTTTTAATTGTTCTTAATTACCAAAATAAAATAATTAGTCTGAGCATCGTTAAACCTGTTGTAATTTCTACATGGAATCATGGCATCGCTGCTAACAATGAAGCCTGGAAAATCTTGGCTAATGGAGGTCATGCTTTGGATGCTGTAGAGCTAGGTGTGAAAACAGCTGAAGCAAATCCAAATGTTCAAACCGTTGGATTAGGAGGTTTTCCGGATAGAGAAGGCTATGTCACTTTAGATGCTTGCATTATGGATCAATATAACAATTGTGGTTCGGTAGCATTTTTACAAAACATAAAACACCCTGTTTCTGTGGCGAGAAAAGTTATGGAAAAAACACCACATGTTATGTTAGTGGGCGAAGGTGCTTTGCAGTTTGCATTAGAAGAAGGTTTCGAAAAAGAAGATTTATTAACCGAAAAATCAAAGAAAGCTTACGAAGCATGGCTATTGAAATCGGAATATAAACCTGTAATTAATATCGAAAACCACGATACTATTAGCATGCTGGCCCTGGATGAAAATAGAAATCTTTCTGGAGCTTGTACCACCAGTGGGGCTTCATGGAAAATGCATGGACGTGTTGGAGATTCGCCGATTATCGGTGCCGGGTTATTTTTAGATAACGAGATTGGCGCAGCGGCAGCTACAGGAATGGGAGAAGCCATGATGAAAACAGCTGGTAGTGCGATGGTAGTCGAATTAATGCGTCATGGAAAATCACCCTACGAAGCGTGTAAAGAAGTTGTTGAACGCATATACAAGATTTATAAAGGGCACCCTGATTTAGAATGGTTGCAAGTTGGTTTTATAGCTTTAAATAAACAAGGAGAACACGGGGCTTATTGCTTGCGTTCAGGTTTTAATTATGCCATTCAAACCAAGAAAATTAAAAACAAATTGATTAATGCAGATTTTAAAATACAATAAAAACAAACTCATGAAACATCCATAACTAAAACCTGATACTCAAGGGAATGATTAAATGGATGTCGCATGTGACAGATAAAAGACAATAAATACAAACACATGAAAATACATATAGGATTTATAACGGCTTGTTTTTTAATACTTTCATGTCATGAAGGTAAAAAACAAAATGAAGTACTTACTCAAGTTGATTTAATAGATTATGTAAATCCACTTATGGGTACCGATTCTGATTTTAGTCTTTCTAACGGCAATACATATCCAGCCATCGCAACACCTTGGGGAATGAATTTTTGGACGCCAATGACTTCCAAGATGGGTGACGGATGGACTTATAAATACCACGATAAAAAAATAAGAGGCATCAAACAGACGCATCAACCGAGTCCTTGGATAAATGATTACGCGGCATTTTCTCTTATGGCTATTACAGGTGATCTAAAATTTAAAGAAGACGAGCGAGAATCTTATTTTTCACATAAAGCAGAAACGGTTCGTCCAGATTATTATAGTGTCTATTTAGCAGATTATGATATTGTTGCAGAGGTAGCACCTACCGAACGAGCTGCTCAGTTTCAATTTACTTTTCCTGAGACCGACAAAGCTTACATCATGCTAGATGCCTTTTTTAAGGGCTCCATGGTGAAAATTATCCCTGAAGAGCGAAAAATCATTGGATATTGTAGAAATAATAGTGGTGGTGTTCCTGATAATTTTCATAATTACTTCGTGGCAGAATTTGATAAAGATTTTGAACTAAATCATACTTGGGGTAATGATTGGACATTAGTAGAGAACAGCACAAATAATGAAGGTGAACATGTTGGTGCTATCATTGGTTTTAAAACCAAACGCGGCGAACAAATTCATGTAAAAGTAGCATCTTCTTTTATTAGCCCAGAACAAGCACAATTGAATTTGAACAGAGAAATAGGGAGTAAAACGTTTGATGAAGTAAAAGCAGAAGCCACCAAGGCTTGGGAAAAAGAATTGGGTCGTATTGAAGCGTTCTCTTCAAATAAAGAACAACTAAAAACATTCTATTCTTGTTTGTATAGAGTACTGTTGTTTCCTAGAAAATTCTATGAATTTAATGCTAATAACGATGTTGTGCATTACAGTCCATACAACGGAAAGGTACTACCGGGTTATATGTTTACGGATAATGGGTTTTGGGATACCTTTAGAGCGGTATTTCCATTCTTTAATATGATGTATCCCGAACTAAATGGTCAGATCATGGAAGGTTTGGCAAACACTTATAAAGAATCGGGTTGGCTTCCCGAATGGGCCAGTCCGGGCCATAGAGATTGTATGATTGGTTCAAATTCGGCGCCTATAATTGCAGATGCACATTTAACAGGCGTTGATGGTTTTGATAAAGAATTACTATTCGAAGCAATCATAAAAAATGCAACCGTGGCCGATGGTCGTCCAGTAAATAGTGTTGGTCGTGCAGGTATTGATTATTATAATGAGTTAGGTTATGTACCCTACGATGTTGGTATTCATGAAAATGCAGCAAGAACCTTAGAGTATGCCTATGCTGATTTCACAATAGCACAAATGGCAAAATCACTTGGTAAAAACGATGTCGCTAAAAAGTATTATGAGAAATCTTTGAATTATAAAAATCTTTTTGATCCATCAAATAATTTAATGCGGGGAAAAAATAAAGACGGAAGTTTCCAGTCGCCTTTTAATCCTTTAAAATGGGGAGATGCCTTTACCGAAGGAAATAGTCTGCATTATACCTGGAGCGTTTTTCATGATGTGCAGGGGTTAATCGATTTAATGGGAGGCGATGAAAAATTTGTGGCAGCTTTAGATGGTGTTTTTAATATGCCTCCAGATTTTGATGCTTCGTATTACGGATTTACTATTCATGAAATTCGCGAAATGCAGATTGTGAATATGGGTAATTATGCACACGGAAACCAGCCCATACAACATATGGTATATCTGTATAATTATGCCAAACAACCTTGGAAAACACAAGCTAAAGTTCGTGGCATTATGAATAAATTATATACGCCCACTCCAGACGGGTATTGTGGTGATGAAGATAACGGACAAACATCTGCCTGGTATGTTTTTAGTGCTTTAGGGTTTTATCCTGTAGCACCGGCAACGAATCAATATGTTATGGGAAGTCCACTTTTTGACAAGGTAAAATTACATCTTCAAAATGGAAACACATTCACAATTTCTGCTAAAGGAAATAAAAAGAATAGTCATTTTATTCAAAACGCAAGCCTAAATGGAAAAGCGTTTAATCAAACTTGGGTGACAACTCAAACCATTCAAGATGGTGGAAGTTTGAATTTAGAAATGGGAATACAACCAAATATGAGTTGGGGAATTTCTAAAGAGGCTGTTCCCTATTCATTGAGTCATACCAAATAAAAAAGTATTTATGACCCTATCTTTTTATACAAAATACACCTGTTACCTTACTGTTTTTTTGTTTTGGTCTCAGGTTCCTCTTTGATTATATTAAAGGACAGGAACATAGAACCAGTAGAAAAGTAAGCGAATTATTGAAAAAATATATTAAAGACATTCAAATTAATGGAAAGCCACATGAAGGCTATTTTATTTCACATAAAGCATTAGTAAATGGGAGTACTAAAGATTAACTTGAAATAAATTATCATGTATAGCATAGAACAGCGACAAACCTATGTAAGAATATCAAAACAATTGGTAAGAGACACATACAACAAAAACTGAACTTGCAACAAAAAAGTGGATCATATATAGGGATTTTCGGTTAAACTAATTAATCGCCATTTACGAATTCAGCACATCTACCCAATAAAACTTAGCGTTTTAACAATTTAAAATCAACTTATTTGTTTATTCTTCAATTCAGCAATCTATAATAGATAAACATCCTAGGTCTTTTTAGAATTGTCATTTGTCGAAATAGTTTAGGTTTTTACTTCCTTTTTAATTACTTTAGTTTTTTAACTAAAAAAACTAAAAATTATGATCCACAAAGCAACTAAGCTACTGTTTTTACTTTTTTTATTCTGACTTTTAGAGTGTTGAAGCTAAAACTACGGTAACAGAAACTATCCCAGATGTTTATACTGAAATTCTTCTAACAAGGAACTAATATTATTGTGAAGAAAGTCAAGACTGATGCATCATTAGATTTTTAAAATCATTCTAGTATTAATTTTTAACATTGATACTTTTGCTTTGATTACTAACCAATAGAAATCGTTGTTAGATACAAGACATAGTGGCCATCATCCCTTTGATGGAAAGTAGTATATTCTGTACAAAAAATTGAAAAAACAATTCTCTCACTTGGGATAATCAACTCTTAATTGTTGTGAACCTGTCAAATTTTAGGGTTATTTCTAAGTATATTTTAAAACCAGAGCATTAAAGCTCTTTCGATTTTTTAGGAATATTATAATAACTTTGAATTTCACCAATCGATGTCCGAATATAATTGATTGTAACTATAATATTTCTCGGTAAAATAATACAAAAATAAACAAACGTACTTAGCCAAGTGATTATAAAGATTGTAAATATCCATCAGGTTCCTTGCTTAATTTCACGAAATTAGCGTTTAGCTTATAATCTTTGAAATATAAAATGAAAATCACTGTTTTTTTATATTTATATTTGAAAAAACAGAAGTACTTTAAAAATATTACGATTCTAGTTGAGAGGGATAGAATTATTTGAAATGTTAATTTAAATTATTTAATCTTTAGAAGATCTTGTTAAAAAAAACGAATCAACTAAATAGAAAAGAATATAAAGCATTATTTAATGCATATTACACCTCGTTGTGTTTATTCTCAAATAAATACATGAATGACGTTGAGCTTTCCAAAGATGTTGTTCAGGATGTATTTATTAATATTTGGCAAAAAAAAACAATTCCTAAAGAGAAACTTGCTACAAAAGCCTATCTGTATACCGCTGTTAAAAATAAATCCTTAGATTATCTTAAAAGTAAATATCAAAGGGTAAAAAGTGACCAAACTTTAGACGATATAAAAAAATCTGAGAAAGATTCTTTCTTTTTAAGAGAGGTTGTTGTTGTAGAAGCTTCAGAAATTATAGAAAAGGCTGTAAACACTTTGCCTATTAAGTGTAAAAGAATTATAAACTTAAGCCTTAAGGGCCTATCAAACAAGCAAATAGCAGAAGAGTTATCAATATCTACTAGTACAATAAAAACGCAAAAAAAAATCGCATATCAAAAAATGCGCCCTTTATTAAAAGATTATTTTTTACTATTATTAAGTCCTCTTTTTTTATAAAAGTAAAAAAAAAAAAATCTTTTTTAGTCCTTTACTCCTTTTCCATCGTTTATATAATATAGACCTATTATTATAGTTTTAACAGATGGATAAATTTGTGAAAAAAATTATTGAAATATTAGAATTGTCGAAAAGGATTAGTAATTCTATTCTAAATAAAGATAATCCAGACAATAAGGATATTGCGCGTTTTTTTGAAAAGGAAGATCGAGAATACATCATAAATAACTTAGTTGATAAAGAAAAACTAAGAGAGCAATATCTGTTGAGAAAAAAGATCGAAAAATCAAAAAGCGAAAATTGGAAAAAGTTAGAGAAAGGTAAAAAAACTAATATTCGTTATTTGGTTTTTTTGGGGAGGGTAGCTGCTATTTTTATAGGACTCTTTACAACTATTTATTTCATACAAATAAAAAAAGCTCCTAGTAATGAAATTCAAATCTCAGAAGAAGTAATTAAACTAAAGGTTGGAAAAGATAACATAAAAGTTATTAGACAAGGGGAAACCAGAGAAATAGTTGCTGTGTCAGGAGAAGTTCTTGGCATTCAAAATGGCAACAAAATTATATATCATACAAA
The DNA here is from genome assembly GCF_030540825.1 of Flavivirga spongiicola. Classification (NCBI taxonomy): domain Bacteria; kingdom Pseudomonadati; phylum Bacteroidota; class Flavobacteriia; order Flavobacteriales; family Flavobacteriaceae; genus Flavivirga; species Flavivirga spongiicola. The sequence continues at coordinate 2,959,171 of NZ_JAUOEO010000001.1, read as the reverse complement.
TCCTGAGATAAAAGAATTAGTATATAACGAATTAGAGGTACCATATGGCAAAATTTTTGACATAGAATTATCAGACGGTACAATAGTCCATTTAAACTCAGGTACTTCAATAAAGTATCCCGTTAATTTCTTAAAAGGTAAAAAAAGAGAGGTTTTTATTGACGGTGAAGCCTACTTTGATGTAGCTAAAGATATTAATCACCCCTTTATTGTTAATGCAGATTCGGTAGCTGTAGAAGTATTAGGAACATCATTCAATATATCTTCATATAAAGAAGATACAGAAATAAAAACGGTATTGGTCGAAGGAAAGGTCAATATGTATAATACACATTCTCCTAATAATAAGATTATTCTTAAGCCTGGCTATAAAGGAGCTTGGAATAAATCGGAGAAGCATACTTATGTAGAAGAAGTTGATACAGGTCTCTACATAGGTTGGATAAGCGGTGAACTCATTTTCAGAGGATCTACATTCAATAATATGGTTCGAAAATTAGAGCGCAGATATAATGTTTCTATTAGTAATAATAATGTAGATCTTCAAAACAAAAAATTCAACGCTAGATTTAGTGTGAACGTTGAAAACATACAAGATGTTATGGAATCTATAAATAAGATATCTCCTTTTGATTATAAAATTATAGATAACCAAATAATAATATACTAACTAAAAAAAACAATAATGCCTATGATATAAAACAAACTTTACTAAAATTATACAATTTATAGAAAAATCGGAAAATGGTTCCAGCATTTCCCGATTCATAAAATGAATTAAACGATGTAACACTAATTAACCATTTAAAACATAACGAAAATATGAAAAATTTCATTAAAGAAAGGCGTTTAACAGGCTATTTCTTTCCTAAAATTGACTTAAAAATGAAGTTGACTACATTATTATTAATAGTTTCTTTATTTAAAATTGAAGCAAATACGTACTCTCAAAATACCAAACTTACATTAGATATGTATCAGGTAGATGTAGAAGCTGTTTTTGATAGGATAGAATCAATTTCAGAATTTAGATTTCTATTTGAAAGTGATAAGATTGACCTTAAGCGTAAAGTAAGTATAGATGTAAAAAAACAAAAGATTTCTGAAATATTGAAGTACTTGTTTAAATGGTCTGATATTGAGTATCAAATACGCGATCGTCAAATACTGTTGAGCAAAGCGAAAAAAGAACCTACAAAAGATAAGCCAATAATTTATGAGGATAAGATAAAGCAAACAACAACAGTAACAGGAACAATTACTGATGTAAATAGCGGAATCCCTCTTGCTGGAGTAAATATTATTGTAAAAGGAACATCAAACGGAGTGTCATCCGATTTTGATGGAAACTATTCTATTAATGTCAAAGATCAATCGGCAACTTTAGTGTTTTCTTTTGTTGGGTATACAACCAAAGAAATAGCAATTAATGGGCAATCAACTATTAATGTTACCATGCACGAGAGTACAGAAACCTTAGATCAAGTTGTGGTAACCGCATTTGGCATTAAACGTGACAAGAAATCGCTGGGATATGCCGTTAGTAGAATTGAGTCAAAAGATATTACGGTAGCGGGCGTATCTACAAATCCTGTTTCAAGTTTATATGGTAAAGCCTCAGGGGTTGGTATTACAACCAATGCGGCAGGACCAACGGGGGCTGTAGATATTAAAATACGTGGTGCTGCAGGTTTAGAATCATCTGCAAATACGAGACCTCTATTTGTAGTGGATGGTATGCCTATATATGATTCTGGATCTAGTATGGCAGCAAGAGGCTATGATCCTTTAAACTCATTTGATTATGGATCTGGTATCAACGACATTAACCCGGAAGATATTGCATCTATAGAGATATTAAAGGGAGCAAAAGCAACCGTACTTTATGGTGGTGAAGGTGCAAATGGCGTGGTATTAATTACAACTAAAAAAGGTTCTGGCACTAGAGGCCTAGGAGTGAATATTAATACGCAATACACTTATGAAATTCCAAGAACATTTATCGATTTTCAAAATGAATATGGTACAGGAACTAGCCAATATACTACACAATTTGAAACATTGCCCGGTGGAGGTCAAGGACCAAGACAAAATGTTTGGAGTCGATTTAATTGGGGACCTAAATTTGATGGCTCACCTGTTCAATTTTTAGATGGCTCAATAAGACCTTATCAAGCTTATCCTAATAACTATATTGATTTGTTTAGAAACGGAAGTAACGCTATCCATACAGTAGCCATATCTGGTGGGAATGAAATAGGTAATATGCGTGTATCTTATACAAATCAAGAGTATCAAGGATTACTTCCTAATAACTACCAAAAGAAACATGTTTTTAATGTTAGCGGAACTCTAAATGCTTCAGATTTTGCGAGTGTAGAAATAAACACCAACCTTTATAAGATAAAAACACATAACAGACAGCCTAATCTTCAGAACATTGTAGCTTGGGGAATTAACAGAGATTATGATTTTAATGCTATAAAGGACTTATATAAAAATGATGATGGTTCAAGGTTTAATGCTGAAGATACCGGATGGCCTGGTCAATTTGCTCCGACTTATTTAATGGACGCCCTTTGGGAACAATATGAGAATAGTGATTTGGATGATAAATTTCACTTAATAACTTCTCTTAAAACGACCTTAAATTTTACTGATAAATTGTCATTTATCGGCCAAATTGGATTGGATTATACCGATACTGATTTTACAACTAAAAATCCAATTACAAGATTTGAACCAGAAAACGCTGGTGGACGCTATTCTTATGGGCGTGATAATATTTCTGTAGAGAATTATCGAGGGATTTTAAATTATGACTTTAGCTTATTTGATGACCAATTAAAAATATTTTCATTTGTTGGAGGAGAATATAGAAAGGCTACTTTTAAAAGTATCAATGTAGCAACTTTTGGTGATTTAAGGTTTCCTGATTTTTGGTCACTTAACAACGAACAAGATTGGCCAGATGGAAGTAGTAGAGGACGTGTAAGAGGGCATACCTATGGATCCCAGGTTACGTATAGTGCTTTCGGATCGACAACACTTTCATGGAAAAATGATTTATATTTAGAACTTCAGGCTAGAAATGACTGGTCTTCTACTTTACCTCCAACAGATAATTCATTTTTCTATCCGGGCGTTGGTTTAAGTTGGAATTTTACGAATACCTTCGATATTCCTTTTATAGAATACGGTAAATTAAGAGCAAGTTGGGCAGATGTAGGTAGAGGTGCTCCGGGTGGTTTAACTAGCTACTTTGCTAACAGATCTTTTGGTGTTGGCGGTGTAAATAATACGGATGCACTTACAGTAAATTCTCCATCTTCCTTATTTGCCGGTAATTTAAAACCAGAGCGTAAAAGAGAATTTGAAATTGGTTTTGATGCGCGCTTTTTAAAAGGGAGCAGACTAGAAACTAGTTTTTCTTTTTACCATAATAACATCTATGATCAGATTATGGGTGTAGATTTATCCCCAACCACAGGAGCGGGAGATATTAAGATTAATGCAGGTAATGTTGCTAACTGGGGTTACGAATTATTGTTAAAGGGAACACCGTTATTAACCGATAAATTCCGATGGGATCTTACTTTTACTGCAGCTAAACAACAATCTGAAGTAAAAAAACTATATCCAGGGATTACACAAAAAATAACTGGAAGTGTTGGTAACAGCATTGTTCAAATAGCAGAAGAAGGCAAGCCTTTTGGAGAATTACATATGTTCGATTATCTAACGGATGGTCAAGGAAATAGAGTTGTTGATAATAATGGTTATTATGTCTTAGATCAATCAGAATTAAAGGCTGTGGCAAATACAACGCCTGACATTTTTGGAGGGTTTTTAAGTGATTTTTATTTCAAGGGCTTTAATTTTCACATAGGATTAGATTACAAGTATGGCTCTACGATATTCTCTCGTTCTAACTACTATTACTTAGGTATGGGTATTACTAAAGAAACTTTACAATATCGTGATGAAGCACATGGTGGTTTAGCATATTATATAGATCCTAGTGGAGAAAGAATACCGTGGCAACATAGTCAGCCTGCTCCAGCTGATGCTACAGATGGTAGAGTATATCATGATGGTGTTATTAACCCTGGGGTTGTTAATGTTGGTACAGCAGACAATCCTGTTTATCAGGAAAACGATAGAATTTTATCAGCATACGAGCGTAGCTTAATATATATAAACGATTTAGGGCAGAATTATGCGCCAGATGGCTTGCATAAAAATGATTACATTAAGCTACGGGAATTATCATTAAGTTACACATTACCTAAAGACTTAGTGAATAAAGTTGGTATGCAGAAAATGACAGTTTCTTTTCTAGCCAGAAACTTATTTTATTTATATAAGACCATACCTAATATAGATCCTGAATCTACTCTCGGAACAGATTCTTGGGTAGAAGATTCTGCTTACCCAACAGCAACTTCATTAGGAATGGGACTGAATATTAGTTTTTAAACAAAAAAAATATAAAAGACACATATTATGAAAAAAATAATCTTATTAATGCTTTCCATGATGATCTTTTGGTCTTGCCAAGACGTCTTGGAAGAAGAATTTCAAAACCCACAGCAGTACGAGCCAGAACCAGACCAATTAGCTTCTGGATTATTTACCAATGCCTTATTACAATATAAGTTTTTTATTAAAGATTATGGTGAATACTGGTGGCAATTAGGTGGTAATGGTATGCCAAGCTATGCACAAATATCGTCTCGTTATATCACACCAAGGTATTCATGGTTTATTGATTACGATGATGTAACTAATGGAAATGGTTTTAGTCAAAGCGGATTCAATTGGTTCAATGATTTTTATCTTAGAATGCGTAACTGGGGTATTATTCAAGATGTATTAGAAGGACTAAGTGGGCAAGAATATGATGATAGTGTCGTCTATTTTAAATTAATATCTATTGTAAAAGATTGGGCTGCACTTAGAAATGTAGATTTGTATAACTCTATCCCTTACCTACTTGCATTTAAAGGGTCTCAAGGTGAATTTTTTACCGAGTATGATGATCCTGAGGTGATCTATAAAACGATATTAGATGATTTAAAATCTATTGCGGATGAGTTACCTGGGATATATGCAAAAATGTCTCCCGATGGTATTGCAACATTGCAAACGCAAGATATTGCGTTACAAGGTGATATTGACAAATGGGTACAATATGCAAATGCTTTGCGTTTAAGATTTGCTGTAAAATTAGCGAGTGTAGATGCGTCATTTGCTAACGCTCATATTAGCGATGCGATTACCAATTTACCAACTCAGGATTTAACCTTTGATTTACCACACATTGATGCTGCAGCCGCACTTCCTGGAGGTGGTACGTGGCAGAGAGGTCTATACGAAAGACCATATGTGACCTTTATTCCTAATATAATAATGAACAGGATGAACTTTCATAATTTGGAATATGAAGAGGATATAGATGACCCAAGATTACCAGTTATAGCATTCCCAACAAAGTATAATGATTATAGAGGCGTATCTTTAGATGCTGATGGGCAAAATCAAGGCTATGTGGATGGTGATAGATATTATGCTTGGGCTGATGATTTGGAATCATCTTCTACAAATAATGCAAGATCTATGTACAGCCATGTTACATTAACTCATAATAATGTGCCTGCAGATATGATTACACTTGGAGAAATAGATTTGTTATTAGCAGAGGTAGCCGCAAAAGGATTAGTACCTACAGGAAAAAATGCTGAAGACCATGTGGAAGATGCCGTTATGCATTCTACAGATTTTTGGTATAACCTAAATTCTTTAAGTGGTTACGGAGCTGACTTTATAGGACCATGGGCAGATCTTATTCGTCCTGTAAAGCCTAGTAGTGCTATCATAAATTCTTACGCTGGAAAAGTAAAGAACGCCTTTAGCGCAGCAGGAAATATAGACAATCAAATGGAAATTATTATGCAGCAAAAATATATTCATATGAATTTATTGCGTCCAATTGAATTATGGAGTGAGTTGAGAAGAACAAGACATCCAAAATTAGAACCGATGACGTTTCAAGGGAAAGTTATGAAACCACAACCAGAGCGGTTAATGTATCCTGCTTCTGAATTATCTACAAATACTGACGCTTTCTTGAAAGTTATAGACCAAAATAACTGGACCTCTCCAATTTTCTGGAGAACCGATGCTAGTACATATTATCGTAATGATTATGTAACGTTTAAAACATCGTTATTACCAGATTTTAATTAGGTTAGGTATTAGTTTTTAGATTAATTTTAGAGGAGATTACATTAAGTGTAGTCTCCTCTTTTTTTAACGAATTCAACATCTACTCCCCCGAGATTACGTTTTTATCCTTGAGTCAATAACAAAGTAGGATACACAAGTTGAGTAGATTCGATTGTATCTTTTGTCACACGTGAATAAAATTTAACATCTTCCTGTCCATACCTTTTCATTGTTGTTAACGTTTCATTACTTGCAACAATTTCAGCATTCGTACCTGTAAACGCCACATTACCTAGCCAATGATCTGCATGACTATGCGAATTAATCACCCAGCGAACCGGTTGGTCAGTGACCGATTTAATGACTCTTTTAATTTTGTTACCGATTAATTCAGAGGACCCAGTATCAAAAAGCAATACCCCATTTCCAGTAACAACAAAGTGAATATTGGAATTCCAACCTTTGTTTTCAGGGGTAGGTAATCCGGTTGATGGAGAAACAATACTATAGCCATTTTCGGTAATGGTGGTTACCACAAAGTCAGAATTAACATGCGCTGCCCATGAGCTGTTAGCTATTAATACAATTAGGTAAGGGTGATTATAATTTTTTCAATTGACTCTTTAACTTTTTCTTTATTACTCATCGGTTTCGAGTGTTTTTTTATGTTGAGTAACAATAGAATATGTGTACCAGTACACATATATCTATCGTTATATTTTTCACAAATCTAGCGGATTTTTATTTCTTTATCAATCTAATTTATCCACCATAATTGCTTCCAATGTGCACCAGTATCATTTTGTTGATTAACACCAGGAGTGCTCCTTCCATTAGTAATTTGAAGTGTCAATAAACTCTTAAGTTCTTCTACAATCTCTGGAAAATCATTCTGTAAATTACGCGTTTCACTCGGATCCTCTTTCAAATTATACAGCTGAATTTCAGGAAGCGTATCAATCACCTTTTTATTATTAGGTCTGGGAAAACTCCATCCACCAGAACCTGGGCACATAATTAATTTAAAGTCCCCTTTTCTAATGGCAAAACTTCCATTGATAGAATGGTGAATGGTTCCTTTTCTGAAGGTATTTCCTTTAAAACTCTGAGTTAATAGAGGCATCATATCAAAACTATCTTCAGCCTCTTGATCATTCAAATTATAATTGGAAATTGAAGCGGCAGTGGCTGCAAAATCAGTTGTACAAATGGTTTGATTATTCACGGTTCCTGCCTTCACACTATTTGTCCATTTTACAATAAAAGGCACTCTATGCCCTGCTTCAAAAATATCAGCTTTATGCCCTCTATATTGCGCACTGGGATTGTGTCCTTTTTCTATCAACCTTTTAAAATTCGCTTGTGGAGAACAGCCGTTATCACTCGTAAAAACCACCAGGGTATTCTCTTCAATACCCGATTTTTTCAATTGTTCCAATAATTGTCCCATATAAGCATCTACCAACATCACAAAATCTCCATAAGGGTTGTCCAATCCACTTTTTCCCTGAAATGCTTCCGTTGGTAAAATGGGTGTATGTGGTGATGGTAAGGGCAAATACAAAAAGAACGGTTTATCTTCTTTCGCCTTTTCTTCAACATAAGAAATAGCTCTTCTAAAGAAATTAGGCGTCACATCTTCATGCACAAAATCATCAGCTGTCAAACCTTTTCTCCAAAACCCTTGCCCCTCATTCACCGTTGTCTTTGTTGGGATCATCGTAGGCATGCCGTTTTCGACATACACATAAGGTGCCATATCTAGCGACCCGCTATGACCATATGAGTATTCAAACCCAAGTTCTTTTGGACCATTGGTTATGGGTTTTGAAAAATCAATTTCTTTTACATCATCTTTTGGACTCCAGCCTTCCGACAACGTATCTTGGTCATTTTTTAATGCCCAATCCCAACCTAAATGCCATTTTCCAATATATGCAGTGGTATATCCTTGCTTTTTCAATAAAGATGCTATCGTAGTTCTAGAATTAGGAATCAACGCTTTAGATTTTCCACCAAGAACACTTGATTTCAATCTCGACCTCCAATTATAGCGACCGGTTAAAATTCCATATCTGGTAGGTGTGCATACCGAAGATGATGTATGCGCATCAGTGAATTTCATCCCTTCTGCTGCCATTTTATCAATATTTGGAGTTGAAATCTTACTGTCCTTATTAAAAGCAGTAATATCTCCATATCCCAAATCATCGGCTAATACATAAATAATATTTGGCTGTTTTTTAGCAGGGCTTACTTGCTTCACTTTTTGGTTCTTATTACAACCAATCATAAGCATAACCGCTAGTATTCCAATCCCAATTTTATTTACATTTCGGACTCTCATATATCTATTCCTTAAATTTATTTTTTCTTTTTATTTTTTCTTAACACCCCAATCATCGGTTCTAAAAGCCGCTGCCGGCAAACCATGACTGTTGTATAAGTTTGGCAATGCCGTTTCGGTAAAAGCAAAACGCACTGCTACTGGTTTTTTTACTTTTTTTGATTTTAACTCTACCCTATTTCCGTAAACTTTCACTTTGGCTGGATAGAATTTTTTATCAGCCCCTGCTATAAAAAATTCCTTCACTTCTTTTCCTTTTACTTCTAAACCTTTTCCTGTAAAATCAAATGTTACGATGGCCTTACTCTTTTCAATTTTTAATGACTTATATATGGGTCCACTGTAGGCTATATCTTTTACTCCATAGGTTTTCGCAAGCGCCCACAAAGCCAAACGTCTTCCTACTTCTTGTTTATTGGTAGGGTGAATATCTTTAAGGTTTCCAATATCATTGGTAACAGCCATTCCTGTATTCTCAACTGTCTGCATAGTTTTCAATTGTGCTTCACGCACATATGCAGCTTCCAAATTGGTTTCAGAATTATAATTATATGGTGCTATTTCCACAAAATAAAATGGAAACTCCTTTTTCCAATCTTTTCGCCAAGAATTTATCATCATTGAAAATGCTTGGTGATAATATTCCGCATTCACTCTATTTGATTCTCCTTGATACCAAATAGCACCTGCTACATCAAAATTAATCAATGGATGAATCATGGCATTATAAGCTAAAGCCTCATTTCTCGGTCGCCATACATTCTCAGGAATACGATCTATACTTTTTACAAGTTCTTTCTTCTGTTGTATGACTTCTTCTGGAATCCACACTTCCACATTAGTTCCACCCCAGCTTGAGTTAATTAATCCAACCGGAACATTTAAATCTTTATGTAATCTTCTACCAAAAAAATATCCAACAGAACTAAAATTCTTCATGGTTTCCGGAGCGCTCTCTACCCATTCTCCAAAGGAATCATCCTGGGGATACTTTGAAATGTGTTTTGGGACTGAAAAAAATCGAATATTTGAATACGTAGCATTTGCTATTTCCTTTTCAGCATTGTCCAATCCATGAAGCGGTGTCCATTCCATATTCGATTGCCCGGAACAAATCCATACTTCCCCTATTAGTACATTAGTTAAAATTATCTTTTCATGTCCTTCAATAGTTACGGTAAATGGTCCACCTGCTTTAGGCGTAGGTAATTTTAAAGACCAAGTACCTTGATAAGCTTCAACGGTTATTTTTATGTTATCCCAAGATCCTGTAACAGAAATTTTCTCATTTGCTCTTGTAGTCCAACCCCAGATTGTGGCTTCAGAATTTTGTTGTAAAACCATATTATCTGATAATACAGAAGGTAACCAAATTTTTGCCTGAGCATTCAAACAACATAAAAAGAACACATAGGCTAATACTATTTTTCTAAGAGGCTTGGTAGTACTGTTTACAACAAAATTCATAAGTCTGATATCTTTAATTATATATTACACCAATTAAACTTCAATAGGTTTATTTTTTTACATTAACGATTAAATCCATTGGTTTTTGGTTTCTAAAGATTTTAAAGTTAATCTTTCCTTTCCAATTATGCCCTTGGAATACTCGCATTAAATCTTGAATCTGATTTATTTCTTCGCCTTCCCCGGCAATAATGACATCCCCAGCTTTTAAAGTTGATGCTGCCAAAACGGTTTCTTTTGCAATTTTTAAAATCACAACTCCTGCCGTTTTATTTAAACCTGACGCTGATCTTTCTTCAATCGTTTCAATATTTTTAATCGTAGCACCTAACCAATTCATAGTGATTGATTCTTCTGATTTGTCATTTTCCACAGACCAAATCACTGGCAGTTCCGGCGTTTTGGCGATTGCTTTTAAACTTGGTTTTTGCACACCAAATTTATCCATCGGAATATTTTGAAAGCCAATTTTAAATGCCGGTGAATTTTTTGCAAGTGTATAATTCCCAACCTTCGGGTCTTCAAATAATGGGTTTCCAAATACACTATTAGCATCTGTTCCATTTTTTTGTGCCTTTTGTAGTGCTTTTTCATTTGGAAATAAATTAGAGTCTACATCTTTTCCCCAACCACTTAAACGAATATCTTTATAATCGGTCATCATCACATTTTTTCTAAATACATCGCCACTTTTTTCAAACCAAACATGAGGGTGAAAACTATTATTCACCATAATATTATTCTCAACCGTACGATAAAACCCTTCTCGTAGCTTAATTCCACCGTTTAAACATACATTATTCGAAACTATATAGTTTGAAGAGCCATCATCCAAATCAATATCCCAACCATGGTCACAACGAAACCTGTTAAATTTAATTTCAGTAGTATGAATGGCATCCCAATATGGCATTTCCGGATTATCGGTAGTTAATTTATTCATCACCGATCTATTCGGGTGCCAAAAACGATCTCTACCCCATGAATTAAACGCGCCATGATCAGAAGTTTCTAAAACCGTATTAAACACATCATTGTATTCAATAATATGCCCACCCCAAGTTCCTTCACTCACATTAATTCCCGCTCGCGGAATATCATAAATGCTATTAGAACGAATGGTAATATCCATGGCCATGGATATCTGTACTCCAGCCACCTGTTTTTCCACACGACCAATTCTATAAATCAAGTTATCGTCAACAATACAATCACTTGGATACAAATCGTTGGCTGGTCCTTTAATAGTATCCATTTCTGCCAAAGGCACATATTCTCCATACTGAAATGATGGTGATCTTACAGCACTAGCATCACCAACAAAACTTACCGCGGTGGCACCGCTATCGTGAATGTGATTCCCTTTAATTATGACTCCTCTATTGTATTTACTCACAAAAATTACGTTTCCTCCTAAATTGGTAAACTCACAATCTGTTATCGATATGTTTTCTGAATTTTCTATAAATACGGCGCCTCCTCTATAAATAGTCCAATCACTTCTTAACAAAGGTTCGTACGTTTCCATTAGTGTTCGTTGTGCATGCTCAAATTTAATTCCAGTGATCTCAATATTCTTAACAGGATTTTTTTCATCACCGACAATTGCAACTAAATGCTTTAAAGTTATCCCTTCTAATTTTGCCTTTTTTATAGACATAGTTTCCGTTGGCCAATAATATAAAAGTTGATTTTCCTTATCTAAATACCACTCGCCTGGACTATCCAATTCTTCAAATACATTTTCAACCATTCTATATTTATGATGCATTTCAGAAGGTCTATTATTCTGATGGCCTGCCGTTAACTCCAAAGTTCCATCTTCATTTGCTTTCGTCACTTCATAATGAAATCCACCCCATTCACCTCTATGCATCGCATGAATGACCGCTCCTTTAGGCTGCTTCCAAGTTTTAACACGTTCAGGATCTATAGCATCTGCTGCGTGCCCTTGCCAGTGCCCTCCTTTTTCGTCATAATTTGGATAACGCGCCAATATTTGTTGTTTACCATTCACAAAAAATTGGTCAAACTGAATCTGACTATTCACTTTAGCAACCAAAATTTGATCTTTGTATGCCTTCCATTCTAAGTCTAACTGCTGAGATCCTTTTACAACGACCTTATCAACTCCAGCACCAACAATTTTCACGCCACTTAAAGCAGCATTGAATTGAATCGATTTATCCAAACGATATTCACCCTCTGAAACATGAATGATAATTTGAGTTTGAGCATTCTCCTTTTTATAGGCCAATGCTTTGTCCAAAGCCTCCTGAATTGTAAATAGTGGTGAGTCCTGAAATCCCGTATTTTGAGAACTTCCCATGGGGCTCACATATATTTCCTGAATTGAGGTTTTAGAACAAGCATTAATGAGTAAAATCATTAATAAAGTAGATACAAGTATTGTTTTTTTCATTTTTTATAGTTGAGTTGTTCAATTAATTTTTATCTGTGACATAATAAGCACTCATAGACTTTATTTGAGGTTCTCTATCTGATTCCAGTACTTTTAATCTGATACGACTAATCTCAACATTTTCAAACTGTTCAATTCGTTTTTGTCCAATACTTTCTCCTTGAGACAATACTTTCCATTTTCCTTTAACAAATCCTTCTAACGAATAAACACGAACACGTTCTCCCAAACGAATATCCTCTTGAATAATGACATGATTAATTACAGTTGGGTTTTCTAATTTTAAGGTTACTTTTTTTCCTTTTCCAGAAGTAAAAGCAATGGGAGTTTCAAACCTTCTTTTAATTTCATCACCCCATTCTTTTAATCGAATCACATCTCCTTCTGGCATTAAACCATCTGGATTTGGGGTCAACCCTATAATTAGCGTAGAATTTCTTCCGATAGATTTATAATACATATTCATTAAATCCTCCAAAGGAAAAATATGTGCTTCATCACCAGGCTCCCAAAACCATTCATGGCGACCATTATAACCTCGCAATGGTGCATCAGACATCGCAGGTACCCAAAACGCTCCGTTTGGATCTCCTTGCTTTAATAACTTAAAATTGTCTTTTGCAATATTCTTTTTAGCACTTTCTCCCGCTCCTGTAACAGGATAAGGGAATGTTGCCCAGCTTGGGTAACTCACTATTCCTGATTCAGAACCGCCCCATCTTGCTTCTGCCAATTGCCCATTGTGATAAAACAAACAGTTTGGTTGATATTTTCTAACGATAGGTAAAACGTCTGGTGCTCCATTATCTGGATGATCTGCACCTCCATCAAACCATATTTCAAAAAGTTCTCCATATTTGGTACAAATCTCTTTGACCATGCCTTCAACCATTTGGTTGTAATACTTCTGACGATTTTCTTTAAAAGCACCTTCACCATTCACCTTAAAATCGTGAACTCCCATAAAAGAGTTCCAGCGAATCCCAAGATAAATTCCTGGTTTTATTCCGTACTTTCTACAAGATGCAACAAAGTCTGCTACAACATCACCTTTTCCACCCTTCCACTTTACTGCTTTTACGCTATAAGGGTTAACTTCCGACTGAAACAAAGCAAACCCTGTTTCATGGGTTGCTGTTAATATAGCAAATTTTGCACCGGCGTCTTTCGCTGCCTTCACCCATTGATCTGTATCTAAGTTTTTAGGATTGAATATTTGATAATCTGAAACAGGGTCAATTCTATTACCACCTTGCCCATATTTTATGCCATCAAACACATGTAAATCATAATGATACACGACTCCCAATTCAGCCTCTTGCCAAGCCAATTGTCGTTTATTAGGTTTGGGGAATTCCGGTTTTTCAATAGGAATAAAAACAGTGTAGGATTCATTTCCTTTTTTTATTGCCAAACTCAATACCGTGGGTTCTCCATTCTCAGTAAAAATAAAAGGGCGCTCCATACGCTCTGGCTTTAAAGTCGATCCATCTTCTAATTGAACCGATTTCAATTTCAGAATATGATCATTAGCCTTTTTCCAATTAATCCCATCTTTCGATGTCACCAAACCAATAAATTTATGTGCATGAAAAACGCCATAAAAACGCTCCCGTTTTTTATCATACCAAACCGACATATCTTCAGTATCCATATAATCAATTACCGGTTTCTCTTGAATTTCAAATGGTCCCGTAGGACTGTCTGAAATAGCAATGGCTTGATTTCTTACAAAACCTGTTACATCAGGTTTATCACCTTTTACAACCAAATGGTATGTCCCATTTTTATCTTTATCTATGGCGGGGTTTACGGTCAACGTTTTAATCGGTCCCGAAGGTTCTATTAGTGGTTGGTCCATTCTTTTCCAGGGACCATTTATTGAATTTGAAACAGCAACACCAGTTCGTTGATTTGGACGTAATACCTTCCAATTTGGATGGCTGTAACCGACCTTTGAAGTTTCTATCAACTCTTCTTCAGAAATTATTTTATCGCCCATATTAGTAGCGATATAATACAAATAGTATTTCCCCTCAAAATATTTAATCTTCGGATTATGGGCTGTGATGGCATCCCATCGATTTCCCCCCACTCCTTTTAAAGCAGTCTCTTTATATTTCCATGGACCTGCCGGACTTTTAGATGTAGCATGTGCCACTTCAGAATGTGTTAACCATCCATAAAAAGAATATTTCTTTTCCCATCGGGCATAGAACAAATGATATTTCCCATCATCTCCTTTAATAATGGAAGCACCCCAATTAAAATAGCCTTCTGTTTTAAAAATATTATCTGCAGAAATATCTGCAAAATCATTATACAAGCGTAAATCATCAGTACTTTCTTGAGAAAACCCAATAATTGTAATAAACAACATAAGTATTCTGGTAATAAATCTTTCCATTTATATTCTTTTCATGTTAATTATCAAGCAAAATGTCCTTATATATAAGGAATCGCTTTTAAAGCGAGGTGCATCTTCTAAAGATTTTTTTATTGGCTACAATTTATTTATTTATACCGACAATAACTTCCTAATTTTCTACCATCCTTGATACTATTTTGCTACATAAAAACCATAAAATACTATAATTGATTTTTATTAAAGTACAAATTGAAAAGCTTTAGCTTCACTATTAATTATCTGCCCATAACAAAATAGCAAAGCAAACAATATTTTCAGTCATTGACTTTTTTTTAAAATGACCTCAATCTTCACGCAACTATTTTAAGATTTCGACATCTACTTATTATATTAAATATTAAAACTAATTGAACATGAAAAACCCAAATGCACTACTAAGCAGCTTATTGGCAGTTGCCCTATTGACTATTAGCTGTAGCAATGATGATAATAATTGTACAGAAGACTTAACTGGAGCACTAAGCGATAAAGAAACCTCATTTGCCCATAAGTGGGTTTTATCAGCCATCGTTTCAGAGAAAGAAATAGATTTAACCGATGATAATGAAGATAACCCAAGCACCAACATATTTGATCAATACTCAGACTGCGAGAAAGATGCTTTCTATGATTTTAAAAATGATAGATCCTACCAGTTTAGTCAAGGACTAAACGCATCTAATTGCAACAATAAGCAAACATCAAGTGGAACCTGGAAGTTAACAGAGAATTCTTTAGCCCTAGTAAGTTTCTGTAATCTACGAATAATTAACATTGAATTTAATACAGATACTACTTCGTTCTCCGTTGATGACAATTTCATTTTTACTGACGTAAATGACAATCGTATCAATAGCAAAACCAAAATTACCTATACTAAGGTTGCTATTTAATATATAATAAAAAGGTATTAAATCTGAGATCCCGCTTCGTGTACTGAACTTATTTCAGCACACGAAGCGGGGTTAGCCTGTCACACAATGAGCGTGAACTAATAAATTTATTTAGAAACTTCTTTTAATATTTTTGTAACGTTTGTTCCAACTCTTGCATAATATCTTCAGCACCTTCCATGCGGCAGATCCTTACCAATATATCTCTTGTCGGCAAAGAGCTTTCTTAATATTTTATCTAAAACGGTTCTTTTTCCAAAGGACTTCTATCATCTTCGCTGGCCTGTTTTATAGTAAAATTCAGGATTTCTCCTTTGTCGTTGATGATCATGAAATTTGAAACCATGGAACCAGCCCATTGTGAATCTACCTATGCTCACACTTAAAAACCTTGTGAGGTGTGGAAATATTGGTTTTACAAACCCTAATTAGTGAGAGGTCTATAAATGAAATCCCTTATGCTTGTCTAAACAGTATGTTTTCAAAATAGGGATCGCATAAGGTTCTTCTACACGAGCACTACAAATCGATGATATGTCGTTTTTTCGATAATTCATTACATATTCCACATTTTTTTAACATAAAAATAGATAATACAAAATATTTGTGTAACTTTAAAGTAGATTATTTTAGATGGATCTTTAAATTAAAGATTAGAATTCAGTATTTTAATTTACTAAAAATCTATCTTTTTTACTGCTAAATTATACCTAAACCACCAATCAAACTTAGGTTAACCAGGTTTATAATAAAAATGTTATAGCCGTTCTACTGGTTACAGAGACAAAAATGAAATTGGTTTAATTTTTAAGGATGCTAATTAATCATGATCATCTTCTCTCCGATGATCCAAAAAAGATTGATTATGCAAAAATCACATGCTATACACTAACAACTATGTGAACTGAATACCATTTTTTAAAAGAAATAGGTAAGGGAAAGGTTAGAGCATATTATAAATATGCCTTGCCATTTAATCAAAAAAAACTTTAAAACAAACCAAAATGAAACACAAACACCTATTATTACCATTATTGTTGGTCATTTCCTTTATGGCACACACACAAGAAAATCAAAACAAAGCTTTTTATCATGGAAAGATATCATCTGTAGAGCATATTTCTTCTATGTTATCAAGACCCAATGATCTTATCCCCCCTGACAATTCAGTTAGAGAGGCAAAAGATAAAAGATCATTAGGAAATCAAGTTATTTCTGGTAAAGATCCCCAAACGACAAATGATTATTATGTAAGAAATAAGCATGAAAAGGAACAAAGTATGCAAAGAGCCCCTGCCAGTCTTGTTTTTGACACCTACTCATCAAATTCTCAACCTACAGATCCTTCCATGGCCGTAGGTCCTAATCATGTGATGGTGGTCTATAATACAGGGTTTATGATTTATGATAAATCTGGGAATCAATTGTTAGGTCAAACTGCTCCTAATCCGGCTATTTTCCCTTCGGGTGGATGTTGCGATCTTACAGTATCCTATGATAATGCAGCTGACAGATGGGTACTTTCGTTTCTGGGATCTGGAGCTCAGGTAGCAGTTTCAGATGGCCCTAACCCATTAACAGCTGGATGGTATATATACAATATCTCAGCTATAAACGATTATCAAAAACTATCTATCTGGAGTGATGGTTATTATATTACCGATAATACCGGAAGCTCTAATAAACTTTGGGCATTAGAAAGAGATGTTATGTTGGCAGGAGGTTCTGGAGCACAAATTATTGGATTTAACCTTCCAGGGATTGTAACCAGTGGCTTTTTTAGTCCGCAAGCATTAAATGTTACCGATGGTAATTTACCGGCTCCAGGAGGTGCTACTATAGTCTATCTACAGGACGATGCTTGGAGCGGGGTATCTCAAGATCATATTAAAGTTTGGACTGCTAACCTAAATTGGAGTAATCCAGGAAGCTCAACGATCTCAAACCCTCAGGAAATCAATACAACTCCTTTTATTAGTGTTTTTGACGGTGGAAGTTTTGTTAATTTAAGTCAACCTGGAGGAGGTTCTTCTATTGATGCATTGCAAGCAACTATTATGAATCAAGCTCAATTTAGAAAATTTGCAACTTATAATTCGGCGTTATTTAATTTTGTAGTTGACACAGATGCTGGTTCAGGTGAACTGGCAGGAGTACGTTGGTACGAGTTTAGACAGAGTGGGGATAACCAACCCTGGTCTTTATATCAGGAAGGCACCTATACTGCGCCAGATGGAAAACATGCCTGGAACGCGAGTCTTGCAATGGATGGACAGGGCAATATAGGAATGGGATACACGTCTATGTCGGGGCCTACAACTTCAACAACGGTTAGGGTTAGTTCTTATTTTACCGGCAGATTGAGTTCTGATCCATTAGGAACAATGACCAGTACAGAAGAACTTATCGCAAATGGAAATGGAAATTTTAGTGGCACTCGATATGGGGATTATAGCAAGATTGATGTAGATCCGTCGGATGATGCTTCGTTTTGGTTTATTACCGAGTATATCAACGGTAGTAGAAAAGGTGTTGTTGGAAAATTTCAAATTGAAGCTGGTACTCCTGATACTGAAGCACCGACAAACCCAACTAATTTGGTTGCCAGTAACATGACATCTAGTGGATCAACACTTAGTTGGACCGCATCCACAGATAATGTAGGCGTAGCTCGCTATAATATCTCTATAGGTGGTACTGCTGTTGGTACTTCTACAACGACGACTTTTAATGTTACAGGCCTTTCTCCTTTAACCGCATATGTTGCTTCTGTAACCGCTCAAGATGCTGCGGGGAATGTTTCAGGAAATGAAACTGTTTCGTTTACTACAATTGCTAACGATATTAATTATTGTGACTCTGCGAGTACAAATGTAAATGATGAATTTATTAGCAATGTTCAGTTAAATACTATCAACAATAGTTCTAATGCACAATTTTATTCAGATTTTACTTCAATTTCTACAAGTCTAAGCGAAGGTCAAACATATACTGTCACGGTTGTCCCGACTTGGACAGGAACCACATACTCTGAAGCGTATGCCGTTTGGATCGACTACAATAATAATGGGGGTTTTGATGATACAGGTGAATTAGTTTGGTCTAAAGCCGCTTCAACTGATGCTTCTAATAGTGGATCTTTTACAGTTCCTAATGGAACTTCTCAAACTTCGGTTAGAATGAGAGTTTCAATGAAATATAATGGCATTCCAACCTCTTGTGAAACTTTCACTTGGGGTGAAGTAGAAGACTACACAATTAATCTTGGAACTGGAAGCTCAGTTAATGCTAATGTAAAAGCATTGAGGTCATTCACTGAAACCTCAAACAAAAATATTAACATGTACCCTAATCCAACAAATTCAAGGTTAACTATTGATATTTTGGAGAATGATTTTGATGAAGTTACAATATTTGCACCTACGGGAGCGATCGTTAAAAAGGTAAACCCAAGTGCTGGTTCTCATACTATTAATGTGTCCCAATTTACGACAGGTATGTATTTTGTAAGGTTTGTTTCTAAAAGGTTGGCTATTACCAAAAGATTTATCAAGCAATAACAATCTTCTCATTATAATTATTAAGAGGTCTAAAAAGTAATTTATTTTGTCATTCAGAGCACTTCGACTTTAGTTCATGCTGAGCGCAGCCGAAGTACTCAGTACAGGCTATAGCGAAGAATCTTATTAAAAATTAAATCTAAAGATTAGAATTTAAAGAGATTCTTCAGTCGTTCCTCCTTCTGAATGACACTTTTTAGACCTCTTTTTGTAATTATTCTGAATGTATGTACTTCAAAAAATATAGACCCAAATATTCTGTTTATGATTACTAAAACAAAAAACGATTAACCCAAAGCCTGCTCTAAGTCTCCAATAATATCATCCACATGCTCCAAACCAACAGACACTCTAACTAAACCATCCGTGATGCTTACTTCCAGTCTATCTGCTTCAGATAATTTACTATGAGTTGTTGATGCTGGATGTGTTACAATACTTCTTGTATCTCCTAAATTAGCAGACAATGAACATAGTTTAATAGCATTTAAAAAGCTACGTCCGGCTTCAATACCACCTTTAACTTCAAAAGCAACAATATTACCACCTAGTTTCATTTGTTTTTTAGCCACTTCGTATTGCGGATGTGATTTTAAAAATGGATATTTTACCCAATTCACCTTTGGATGATTTTCTAAAAACTCAGCTACTTTTAAGGCATTTTCACAATGCTTATCCACTCTTACCGCAAGCGTTTCTAAACTTTTTGATAGCGTCCACGCATTAAATGGAGATAAGGCTGGTCCTGTATTTCTAGCAAACAAATAAATCTCTCGGATTAGATCAGCGTTACCTACTGCAACACCTCCTAAAACACGTCCCTGACCATCCATTAGTTTTGTTGCCGAATGAATCACCAAATGTGCTCCATACTTTATAGGCTGTTGTAAATAGGGTGTTGCAAAACAGTTATCAATAATTAAGATTAGGTTATGCTTTTTAGCAATATCTCCTAACAGCTCTAAATCAATAATATCAATTGCAGGATTTGTTGGTGATTCCGCATATAGAATTCTTGTTTTTGATGTAATACAGCTTTCAATAGTCTCTGGTTTATTGATATCGAAATATGTTGTTTCAATATGCCATTTAGGTAGATATTTTGTAAACAAGGTATGTGTAGATCCAAAAACAGAGCGCGCAGACACAATATGATCGCCACTGTCTAACAATGCCGCAAAGGTTGAAAATATCGCAGCCATTCCCGTTGAAAATGCATAACCGTCTTCTGCACCTTCCATACGACATACTTTCTCTACAAACTCTGTGGTGTTAGGGTTTGTAAAGCGACTGTATATATTACGCTCCTTTTCTTCAGTGAAAGACGCTCGCATATCCTCGGCATCTTCAAAAACAAAACTTGATGTTAAATATAGCGGACTTGTATGTTCTAGAAATTCGGTACGCTCCAATTGCGTACGAATGGCTTCTGTTTCAAACTGTTTTTTTTCTTTGCTCATATTTTTTATACTTCCTTAATTTGGAATCAAGATGCTAGACCGCTACGCTTCTAGAACTAAGACTTGATTTGAACCAGCTTCATGTCTATTCTCTAGTTGTCTATGTTCTAGACTCTTCATGCTTAATTCCAATATTTTTAATTAATATGCTTAGACAACCTTAAAATATCTCCAAAAACACCTCTTGCTGTTACTTCAGCTCCGGCTCCGGCTCCTTGAATAACGATGGGTTGCTCTCCATAAGACTCAGTGAAAATCTCAAAAATAGCATCCGATCCTTTTACATGACCTAATGTGCTGTCCTCTGGAATAGATACTAACTTCACTTCCAAATTCCCTTTATCTTGAGATAAATCTCCAAATAAATCACCTACATATCTTAGCACATGACCTGCTTTCTGTTCGTCTTTTATTTTTTGAAATGCTTCATCCAAAACATCCAGCTGTTTTAAAAATTCCTGAACTGAAATATTTTGATAGGCTTCTGGAATTAAATTCTGAACTCCAACATCTTCAAATTCGTTATGCAGATCTAACTCTCTTGCTAAAATTAATAGTTTCCTGGCAACATCATTTCCAGAAAAATCTTCTCTCGGGTCTGGTTCTGTAAAGCCTTTATCTATCGTCTCTTGAACAATAACACTAAACGGTTTATCCTGAACCGAAAAATTATTAAATAAATAGCTTAATGTTCCTGAAAAAACACCTCGTATTCTGGTAATATTTTCTCCAGATTCATGCAATAATTTAATTGTATCAATCAGTGGTAAACCTGCACCGACCGTAGTTTCATAAAGATATTCCTTATTGTGTTCTTTTAACTGGCCTCTTAAGCCTTTATAAAAATCATGAGAAACCGTATTGGCTACTTTATTAGAAGATACTAAATCAAAACCAGCTTCAACTAAGGGTATATAATTTTCATGAAATTCTGCACTCGCTGTATTATCAACAGCTATTAAATTTTCTAAATGATGAGCTTTAGCAAAGCTTATAATCTCTTCAATAGAACTTTCTTTCGATGCAGATTCTATATCGCTTTTCCAGCTTGAACTAACACCATTTTTGTCTAAAAGGAGTTTTCTGGAATTAGCAATGGCGAAAACATTTAAGTTAATGCCTTTACGATTTTCAATATCATCTTTAGATTTCAATATCTGGTTGATTAAGGCTCCACCGACACCTCCATGTCCAAAAATGGCAATATTTATCTTTTTTGAAATTCCGAAAACCTCTCCATGAATAACATTCATGGCTTTGTGTAATTGATTCTTTTTAACCACCAAGCTTACATTTCTACCTGTCACTGTATTATTAAACAATAAGGGGGTAATCTGGTTTTTAATCAATGCATTAAATGGTTTATGGAATGAACTTAATTCAATCCCTATAATTGAGATGACAGAAACGTCATCAATTATTTCAATTTTATTAACGTCTTGTGCATAAAAATCGTTTTCAAATTCACGCTCTAGTGCAATAACTGCTTGAGTTGCTAGTTCTGCATTTATAATCAATCCAATACCTCTCTCTGAAGATCCTTGGGAAATAATACTCACACTAATATCATGAATACTTAAGGCTTTAAAAATTCTGGCATCCACCCCAATCTTTCCTAATAAACCGCGTCCTTCTAAATTTAATAATGCTACATTATCTAAAACCGATAAGGATGTTACTTCTTTAGAACTTGGTTTTGCTGTAATTAAAGTCCCTGCATCATCTGAATTAAAGGTGTTTAAAATGCGAAGGTTAATATTCTTTTCTACTAAAGGAATAATGGTCTTCGCATGTAAAACATTTGTTCCGAAATTAGCTAATTCATTTGCTTCACTAAATGACAATTCTCTAATTTTTTGCGCATCGGCAACCAAATCTGGATTTGCCGTATAAATGCCATTTACATGTGTATAATTTTGCAGCTCTTCAGCATCCAAATAATTCGCTAATAAAGCGGCTGTATAATTACTTCCATTTCTACCTAAAGTAGTCGTTTCATTCTTCGAATTAGATGCTATAAACCCTGTGACAATATTAACGGTATCACCATTATTTTGTTTAAAATAATTTCTAACATTATCTTTAGTTAATTGCGAAATAGGCTGTGCATTACCAAAGGCATTATCCGTTTTAATTAATTGTCGCGCATCTGTAGCTTTTGCTTTAATACCGCGTTGAATAAGTAATTCTGAAAGCAATTTAACAGACAACAACTCACCTTGAGCCAAAATTTCATCTTTCGTTTTTTGACTGCAATCGCGTAATAAGCTAACCCCTTCAAAAAGTTTATCAAGGATTGAAAACTGCTCAGAAAAGTCTATTGTTTTTAAGGGTTCTTTTTGGTACGCCTTAAAGGCTTCTAATTCGTCTTGAAAAGCCTCTCCGTTTAAAGCTCTATTTAAAATTTCCTCTAGTGCATCTGTAGCGTTTCCTCTTGCAGATACAACAGCAGAAATTCTTTCACCATTATTAACTTTACTTTCTATAATGGAAATAACTTTATTCAAGCCATCACCGTTTGCTAAAGATTTTCCTCCAAATTTTAGTACTTTCATTTTTCTTTTTTTAGAATCTGGCACAAAAATGCCTTCTATGATTTTTTCTAATTGTTCATATTCCATTAAAAATGCATCGTGCCCATGGACTGAATGTATTTCGTTGTAGGTCACATTTGGATGTGTCAACGCCAATTGTTTATGAGTTTGCCTGTTTTCTTCTGCCGTAAAAAACAAATCAGAATCTACACCTACAATATGAATGTTAGCATCGATACGTTCCAAAACATTAAAATCGTTGGCTCTGTTTTTAGTAACATCGATCGTTTTTAATAATTGATTCATCAGTTTATATGCTGATAATTGAAAACGTTCTTGCAGTTTTTTGCCATGATGTAGTAACCAACTTTCTACATTAAAAATCTCTAAATCTTCATTTTTAGAACGTTGAAAACGTTCTTTAAATGATTCCGGAGTACGATAACATAACATGGCATGCATTCTGGCATCGTGTACCGGATTTCTTGAGTTTAATAGAAATTGCTCTTGTATTTGACAATTGGCAATTAACCAATCGGTCGATTTCCAATCGGTAGCCACAGGTATCAAATGGGCTGTAACATCTGGCTTTATAGCAGCCATTTCCCATGCAATACCTCCACCTAACGAGCCTCCTATAATAGCAAAAAGCTTATCAATCTTTAGTTTTTTAAGACCTGTTAAAAACAATTTTGCGACATCTCTGGCAACAAAATCTTTATAGTTATCAATGACAAACCCATCAAAACTATTTCCGGGAATATTAAAAGCTAAAACAGTATATAAATTAGTGTCTATGACTTTATCCTTACCAACCAAATCTTTCCACCAACCATCATCTCCGGCAACATGACTATTACCTGTTAAAGCATGATTTACCAAAACTACAGGTGCTGTACCCAAAGTTTTACCAAAAAGTTGATAACTCAGTTTAATTTCTGAGGTCATAACACCACTTTCGGTAGTATAGTTTGGAATTATGATATATGACAATACGTCTTTCATTCGTAATTATTTAGGACTTAAATTTCGCTAAAAGCAGTTTTTAAATCGGCTTTTAAATCTTCTACGTCTTCTATACCAACTGATAATCTAATTAAATCTTTTGTAGCACCGGCAGAGACTTGTTCTTCATCACTTAACTGTTGATGTGTTGTACTTGCTGGATGAATAATTAATGATTTTGTATCTCCAATATTTGCTAATAATGAAAATATTTTTGTTTTATCTGCTATAGTTTTAGCGGCATCATATCCTCCTTTAGCACCAAAAGTAACGATACCACTTTGCCCTTTGGGTAAGTATTTATCTGCCAAAGCTTTGTATTTGCTACTTTCTAAACCTGGATAATTTACCCAAGCAACTTCGTCTTGTTTTTCTAACCACTTTGCAAGTTCTAAAGCATTTTCACTATGTTGCTTAATTCTTACCGGTAGCGTTTCTAAGCCCTGAATGATTTGAAAGGCATTATATGGACTTAAAGCACCACCAAAATCTCTTAATCCTTCTAAAATCAATTTAAAGGTATAAGCAGCTGCACCTAGGGCTTCGCTATAAACTAAGCCATGATATCCAGCTGAAGGCTCTGTAAATTCAGGGAATTTTCCGTTTGTCCAATCAAAAGTACCACCATCAATAATAGCGCCCCCTAAAGAAGTTCCCTGACCACCAATGTATTTGGTAAGGGAATGAATGACAATGTTTGCGCCATGCTTTAATGGATTCAATAATGCTGGTGTGGCTACGGTATTATCAACAATAAAAGGCACACCCGCCGCTTTAGAATGCACAGCAATAGCTTCTAAATCTAAAACATCTAATTTCGGGTTTCCTAAAGATTCCACAAAAAATGCTTTTGTATTATCTTGTACAGCATCCTTAAAATTATCTGGATTGGAAGCATCTACAAAGGTCGTCGTAATCCCTAACCTAGGCAACGTTACACTTAATAGATTATAAGTTCCTCCGTATAAGCTACTAGATGCTACAATATGGTCTCCTGCTTTTAAGAGCGTTAATAATCCTGTTGAAATAGCTGCAGTCCCCGAAGCAAAAACAACGGCTCCAACACCACCTTCAACGGCAGCTAAACGCTCTTGTAGAATTTGATTCGTCGGGTTATTAAGTCTGGTATATATAAATCCTAATTCTTTTAATGAAAATAGGTTTGCTGCATGGTCTGAATCCTTAAAAACATACGATGTCGTTTGATAAATAGGCACGGCTCTTGTACCTCCGTTTGCTGTAAAGTCATGACCTGCGTGTAATGCATTTGTTGCTAATTTTTGTGTACTCATTTTTCTAATTTTTATTAATTGATTCTCGACTTATACGAGAATGACATTTTTAAAGGTTATCTAAATGAAAACATTTAGAAATTCTTTACGATTAAACCAAAAGTTAAATATGCTACGAGTAGCGTACTTATATAGAAAAATGTTAAAAAGAAAATTTAAAATTACTGAAAGTAATTTCGTTTGGTTATCTATCCGTGAATCCTGAAATAATTTCTGGATGGGGTAGAATTTAGCACCTTCTTTACGTATAAAGGGTTGCTAAGGCTTCATAGGGTCTAATCCCTCCGCCTTTCTCGATAACATTTCAATAAGTGATTGAACTTTGTGTATGCAAATATTCGTTCAGAAAAAGTTATAATCCAAATTTTTTCTGCTTTTTTTTTAAATTATTTTACTAACCGACCTTTTATACTATTTTAATATATTGATTTATATTCCTTGCAAAACATTCTAAAGTTAACAAAGGTATCATTCTGATCTTGTTTTAGAACCTCATATCACTAAATCAACCTTATAAATGAGACTCTGAAATGAATTCTGGGTAACGTGGCGACCGTGTAACTGAAAATAGATATGCCCTTAATTATGCCTATTTGGTGATTTTACAAAATTTGATTAGTTTAAGCCCTTGATTAAAAAGACTTAATTGGGAACCCTAAAACCTAAAGATAGTATTAGAATAACTTTTGAAAACCGAGAGATCTTTAACTCGGTTTTTATTGAAACCTATAAGCCTTTAGTCTTATTTGCCAATCAATATGTTAATTTCAATCAAGATATCTCTGAAGATATTGTACAAGAAGTTTTTATGCTTTTGCTTCAAAAAAAGTATGAATTTGATTCTTTAACCTCTCTAAAAGCCTTTTTATATAAATCTGTAAAAAATGCTTGTCTTAACTATAACAAGCACGAAAAGGTAAAACAGTTATACGCTAATGAAAAAAAGGCTGTCATGTTTGAAGATAATTTTCTTGATAAAATCTTTGAAGAAGAAGTTTATTTTCATTTAATAAAAGCTTTAAACCAACTACCGAAACGCTGTAAAGAAGTCTTTGAATTAAGTTTGAAAGGATTAAAAAACCCCGAAATTGCCGAACAGATGGAAATTTCTATTGAAACTGTTAAAGTTCAAAAAAAGCAAGGAAAAAAAATATTGTCTGAGCTTTTAAAGCCTGAAATAGTATCTATTTTGGCGTTACTTTTTAAAATATAATTATTTTTTATACCTCTTTTTTAGTTTTCAGTTGTTTTATAGTCAATTAAGCAATAATACTTTGGAAAACGAAAAAATTGAAAAACACTTAAAACGTGCAGAACTAATTACAAAAGCACTCTATAAGAACTTGTCTAAACAAGAAAAAACAGCTTTTGAATCATGGTTAAATGAGTCGCAAAAAAACAAAGATTTATTTCAAAAATTTCAAAATCAAAAATTACTTGAACAAAAAATAAGCGACTATTCTAAAATAGATGTGGTTGCAGCAAAAGCTTCTGTTCTTCAAAAACATAAAGCACGCACAAGAAAAATAAATCTTATTAAGTGGTATAAATATGCAGCTATTTTTATCGGCATTATTGGTTTAACAACATTTATCCATCTCCAACAATCTAATCTCTTAAACACCAAAAACACTGATAATCAATTAACTATCAAGAATGAATCTATAACACTTCAATTAGACAATGGAGATATTCAAGAAATAGATATTAATAAAGCTCAAAAGATTACAGATACTCAAGGAGTCATTTTAGGAATGCAACAAGGCTCAAAATTAGTGTATAATAATAAAACCATAAATCATGGGGATTTAACATATAATACACTTAAAATTCCTCATGGAAAAATGTTTCAAATTGTTTTATCAGATGGCACTAAAGTTCATTTAAATGCGGGATCTTCCCTTAGATATCCTACTCAATTTTTAAAAGGAATGAACAGGCAGGTATTTGTTACAGGTGAAGCTTTTTTAGATGTTGCTAAAAACCTTGATCATCCTTTTATTGTAAATGCTCAAGACGTTAACATAAAAGTATTAGGAACTCAATTTAATGTGTCTTCATACCCTGAAGACCAAAATATTAATACTGTTTTAGTAGAAGGTTCTGTAAAAATATTTAATAATGACATTCATGAAAATGCTATTTTATTAAAACCCAACCAAATGGCTTCTTGGAACAAAACATTAAAACAAACTTCTATTAACGAAGTAGATACAAATATTTATACAGAATGGATGAATGGTAAATTTAACTTTTACGATACTCCGTTTAAAAATATCTTAAAAAAATTAGAGCGCCATTATAATGTTCACTTTAAAAACCATTATAAAGACATAGAAAACAGACAGTTTACCTCCTCTTTTAATATTAAAGATAATATAGAAAAAGTATTAGATGTATTTAGCGAATATATGGAGTTTGAATACATGATACAGAACAATACCATAATAATTATTAACCCTTAAACTATAATATATGAAATGAAGCAAACAAAAAAATCGGAAAATGCTGAACCCACTTTCCGATTAAGTAAAATAATGATTTAAAAACAACCTAAGCATTTAAAAATCAAAACAAAAGTATGAAAAAAATCCTTACTCGGAAGTTGTTAGGAAACGACTTTCCCAACATCAGTTTAAAAATGAAATTAACGACACTTTTAGTTATAGTTTCTTTCTTTCAAATTCAGGCCAACACCTATTCTCAAAACACCAAGGTGACCTTAAATTTAGAAAATGTTACTATTGAAAATGTACTTAAGAAGATTGAATCACAGTCCGAATTTATCTTCTTTTATGAAAATAGCATTGTAAATCTTGATAAAAAAGTATCTATCTCAGTAAACAAAAAACGGATCTCTCATGTTCTGAAACATTTATTCTCAAAAAGTTATATTTCTTATGAAGTTTTAAATAAACATATCATGCTAAAACTTCATTCTGAAAAAACAAAAACACCTTTACTCAATAACGTAGTTATACAACAATCCGAAATTAAAGGCACTGTTACTGATCAAAGTAATGTCCCTCTTCCTGGAGTAAATATTATAATTCAAAATACATCAACAGGAACTCAGACAGACTTTGATGGTAATTACACACTAGAAGCTTCTAAAGGAGATGTCTTAATTTTTTCTTTTTTAGGTATGAAAACGCAAACGATTGAGGTAGGTGACAACACCATTCTAAATGTAACCATGCTGGAAGATGCTGCTAACTTAAATGAAGTTGTAGTAACTGCTCTTGGTATAAAACGTGAAAAAAAAGCTATTACCTATTCTGCTCAGAATGTTGGGGTTGATGAAGTTTCTGAAGCTCGATCGTTAAATGTTGCTAATTCGCTTTCTGGTAAAGTTGCTGGATTAAATTTTTCTACAGCTTCTAACGGTGTAGGTAGCTCTTCTAGAGTTACATTAAGAGGAAATAGATCTTTAACAGGAAATAATCAACCTTTATATGTTATAGATGGAATACCTATTGACAATTCAGCTTCTACACCTAATAGTGATACTGGCGGCTTTACAGGCTCTGATGGTATTTCAAATATAAACCCAGAGGATATCGAATCTATATCTGTATTAAAAGGACCATCTGCTGCTGCCCTGTATGGAACTAGAGCTAGTAATGGAGTTATTATCATTAATACAAAATCTGGTAAAGGGGCTTTTGGAACAAAAATATCTGTCTCTTCTAATATTACTTTCTCATCTGCCTATAATCTTTTGGATTTACAAAATGAATATGGTCAAGGCTCATTAGGAGCTTATCAGGCTACTTCCAGAAATAGCTGGGGAGCTAAATTAAATGGTCAAAGTGTAACGGCATGGCAGCCCTTACATAATCCTGATTATGCAGGTCCCGCTACTTATACTTATGTAGCACAACCAAACAATGTTATAGACTTTTTTGATACGGGTTATAATTTAGCTAATTCTATTTCGGTAACTGTTGGTAAAGAACAGATCCAAGGCTATTTTTCATACACTAATACAACTGCAGAAGGTATTGTAGGTGGTAATCGTTTGGACAGACATAACCTAAACCTTAGATTAACTAGTAACTTAACAGATAAGTTAACCTTAGATGCTAAAGCCAACTTTATACTTCAAGACCTTAACAACCCTCTAAAAACTGGAGAAACCTCTACCGGTGAAGCAGCATATACATTACCTCGAAGTCTTCCTTTTAGCCAATACAAAGACTTTGAATATATTGATGCCGCAGGGCAACTACAATATAATTTTGTTAGCAGAGATGATCTTGGAGCAGTTGGTGGTAATCCTTTTTGGTTTTCCAATCGACATAACAGACGTGATGAAAAAAGAAATAGATTTATAGGCTTTACCTCTCTTAAATACCAATTCGCAGAATCTTTAAGCCTTCAGGTAAGATCTGGGATAGACCAATATACAAATAACACCATTTCA
Source organism: Flavivirga spongiicola (assembly GCF_030540825.1). Lineage (NCBI taxonomy): Bacteria > Pseudomonadati > Bacteroidota > Flavobacteriia > Flavobacteriales > Flavobacteriaceae > Flavivirga > Flavivirga spongiicola. The sequence goes on along the minus strand of NZ_JAUOEO010000001.1, from coordinate 2,929,130 downwards.
AAATCTTATGGAGCAAGAGCTTTTGGAAATGATGATGGTAGCTATGGCGAAAGCAAACGTGAAGTACAGGAGATAAATACTGACTTTTTATTAGCTTACAATAAGACATTCGAAAATTTCTCCTTAGGCTTAAACTTTGGAGGCAATGCACTTAGCCAAAAAAGCAGTTCAGTAGGTGTAAATGACAGATTGAGTAGAAGAAACTTCTTTTCAATAAGTAACCTTCAAATCGGTCGTGCATCATCATCTATTTCAGAACGAAAAATAAATTCCTTGTATGGGTTTGCTCAAATTGGATATAAAAGTGCCCTATTCTTAGATGTAACGACCAGAAATGATTGGTCATCAACACTACCATCTAATAACAGATCTTTTTTCTATCCGTCAATAGGTATTTCTTCTATTTTATCTGAAATGATTCCTAATTTAAAAAGCGATAAATTAACTTATTTTAAAGTTAGGGCTTCTTACGCCCAAGTTGGTAATGATACTGCACCTTATCGCCTAAGTCCTACTTATATCTATAATGGAGCAAATGGAGGTATTATAACCAGAAATACATTAAAACCAAACGAAAACCTTAAACCAGAAATATCATCTTCCATTGAATTTGGAACCGATATTCGTTTATTTAAAAATCGCCTTGGATTAGATTTCACATGGTTTAAAACCAATACTACAGATCAAATATTTACCATTGATATTCCTGAGTCTTCAGGATTCTCCCAAAAAGTCATTAATGGTGGTGAGGTAGAAAACAAAGGAATAGAATTTGTTCTTAGTGCCAAACCTATAAAATTAAAAGACTTTTCTTGGGACATTACTGCTAATTTTGCCTCTTATAAAAGTAAAGTTATTAGTATAAATGGAGACAGAGAAACATTATCTATTGGAGGAGAAGGAAGAATAGCTAGAGTACAAGTAACCAAAGGGGGAGAATATGGAGATTTTTATATTAGAGGATTTAATCGTACAGATAACGGTGACATTCTTGTAGCCAGTAATGGTGTTCCTGAATTCACCTCTGGATTAGATATTAAAGGAGGTAATTTTAATCCAGACTGGACTGCTGGTTTGCAAAACAGATTTGCCTATAAGAATTTTTCTTTAAGCTTTTTGCTTGATTTTAGAATTGGAGGCGAAGTACTATCCTATACCCAAGCTAGGTTAGCAGGTATTGGTGCTAGCAAACTCACTTTAGCTAATAGAGATGGATTTGTAGTAGATGGAGTAGTTGCGACAAGAGATAACGATGGAAATATTACTTCAACAACACCTAACACCACAAATGTTACTGCTGAAACTTATTGGACAAATGTAGCACCAAGAAATGCTAGATCTGCCGAAGATTTTGTCTATGATGCGACCAACATACGTTTAAGAGAATTAGTATTTGGATACTCACTACCTAGTAAAACTTTAAAAAACTTACCATTTTCAAATGCAAGCATCTCACTAGTAGGTAGAAACCTGTTCTTTTTACTTAATAAAGCTGAGTTTTTCGACCCAGAACAGGGTGTTGGCATAGGTAACATACAAGGTATTGAATCTTTCAATCTCCCTACTACTAGAGATTTTGGAGTTAACATAAAACTAGAATTTTAAATAAAGAATAATTATGGAAAATATATTTAAAATTAACAACTTAATGGTTTTTGTTTTTCTGATAGTATTATCAGGATGTACAAAAAATTTTGATGAACTTAATACAGATCCTAATGCTATAAGTGCTGCTGAACTTGATGGTTCTTTTGCTGGACCTGCTTTTGCAAATGCTCTATATAAAGGCTTGCATCATGGATCAAATACTGGATCGTCAGATGACCATGGAACTTATGGCTTAATTACTATGTTACATTCTATGGTGTTTGTACATTTTCAATCTGTAACAGATGTTGGATGGCCTACAGAAAGAAATGGTGTTAATGATGGTTGGAGAGCAAGAGGTTGGACACGATTTTATAGTCTAGCAGTACCCTCATTGAATACAGCCTATAAAGCCTCTGAAGGAAATGCTGAAGCTATAGCCATATTAGATATATGGAAGGTATACATGTATCACAAAATGACTGATCATTTTGGACCAATCCCTTATTTTGAAGCTGGTAAAGGAGGCGAATCTGTGCCTTATGATTCACAAGAATCTATGTATAATGATTTCTTTACTCTCTTAGATAATGCAAATAATACATTAGGTACATCATCTGGTTCAGTTGGTATATTCCAAAGTTTTGATCGTGTTTTTGATGGCAATATTCAAAAGTGGAAAAAATTCGGAAATTCTTTAAGGTTACGATTGGCTTTAAGAATATCTGATATTGACCCATCTAATGCTAAAATACAGGCTGAATCTGCTGTTGCAGCTGGTGTTATGGAATCAAATGCCGATAATGCCTTATTTGCTGTAAGTGATGCTACAGATAATAATTTCAACAAAATAACTGGTCGTAGCGGTTGGGGTTTTGCCATGTCTGCATCTATGGAAAGTATCTTAAAAGGTTATAGTGACCCAAGACTCCCTGTCTGGTTTACACCATCGGTTAATGGAGGCTCTTTTACAGGTCAACCTAATGGAGGCGGAGCCGTAAGAAATTGGACAAGAGATGATGTAGCGTCAACTAATGATGCTATTTGGGGTAGTGATTTACGCACCAGTAAAGCTATAGAAATCATAACAACTGCTGAAATTTACTTTAACCGATCTGAAGGTGCTATAAATGGTTGGAATATGGGTGGAGACACTGCCAAAAGCTATTATGAACAAGGCATTCAAATGTCAATGGGACAATGGGGTATTGCAGATGCTACTGCCATTAGTAATTATATTTCTGGGGTATCTACTCCAGTTGTTCCTGATTTGGCAGCAGAATATACAGCAGTTGGATTAAGCACCACACCCCCTGTTAGCGTACCTGTATCTTGGGCTGCAACTATTAATGAGCAACGTACCCAAATTACAGTTCAAAAATACTTAGCGCTTTTTCCTGAAGGATCATGGGAAGCTTGGGCAGATTTGCGTAGAACAGATGCAGAAATCTTGTATCCTTTACTCAATACTGAAAACACCGATACTAACGTAGGCAGAGGACTCATGAAAAGAGTTCCGTATTTACCTAACGAATACAGCACTAATAATGCTGAAGTTTTAAAAGCAGTAAATACCATTGGTGGTCAAGACACTGGAGGTGCTAAACTATGGTGGGACGTAAATTAAAGTCATAAACTTTAAGCTAGTTAATCAGGAATGGTCATTAAATTATGACCGTTCCTGATTCTAAAAATAAAAAATCACAATCATAAAAACATAAAAGCCTATGACATAAAACCTTAAAAATCTAAAGGTGAAATTTAACAAAAACCTCTCACTCTTATGATTTATCGTACTCTCATTTAACTCATTAAGGTTAAATTCCAAGGAATTGAACTATAATCTACAGTTTATTAATTATCTAATCGTTTAGATAATCCTCATGTTTTGTATAGTAGCATGCCTTCTCAGACTAATGATATCAGACTAATATAAAGTATAATCATTAACAAATATTTTTATTATGAAAAAATATTATAATAGAGAACTTGTCAATATAAATAAACAACTCTACTTCATTCTTTTTTTACTATCAGCTTTATTCTTAGTACAACAAGAAGTTTTAGCCCAATCTGCCTTCAGATCAGATAGATTATTTATAAAACATGGTATTCAATACCAAGCATGGACATACACTGACACTAAATTTCCTGGACGACCTTCTAAATTGAATACCAATAACATCAATGCTCGTTATGTAAGACTACAACTACCTTATAATGGATCTCTTAATGTAGCAGAAATAGAAGTTTACGATGGCACTACAAATGTGGCGCAAGGTAAAACAGCCAATCAAAGCAGTACAAATGGAGCCCATATTGCATCAAGAGCCGTAGACGGAAATACAGCGGGGAGTTTAACTGATAATTCTCTAGCTCATACACTTGATGAAGTTTCCGCTTGGTGGGAAGTAGATTTGGGGAGTACTGTTGCAATCGATAGCATACGAATATGGAATCGTACAGATTGTTGTGGAGATCGATTGGGAGATTCGCATGTATTCGTATCCAACACTTCCTTTTCAGCAAACCAAACCATTGATCAACTCAAGGCCGATCCGAACGTAACTTTATTCTTGTTAACCACAGGAGGTGTGGACTTTCCACAAGGAACTGAATGGACCAACTTAAACCTTACAGCACCTACATGGTATGAGCGAGGTATGTTCAATCAAACTTTTTTTAACGAATTCCCCAATTCTCAATGGTCTTTAGAAAAGGCACCCTATGGCGACCATCTCGACAGAGCCCCTAACACCTCAGAAATAAACAATGGCTTTTTACGACCAGATCAGCTAAGTAAACTAAGTCAGTTGTCTACCATCGGATTTGGAGATGAAGAGCATTATAGCTCTACGGTCGTGAATAATACCAAAGCATGGTTTGATGTGTCCAAAGCTAAATACCCAGATGTGTTGGTGCACAACAATCAATATATTGGTCAATGGTCAGATGCGCAAATTAGAAGCTTCGTACAAATAGCTCAACCAGATTTTATTTCCTATGACTGGTACTATTATAATAGTACGACTGATAATGGACGATCTTTTCAGCCTATTCTTACTCATCTTGATAAATATCGAGGATTAGCATTTGAAGGTTCTAGTCCGATCAACTATGGGTTCTACCTACAGGGATTTAAGCACGGAAATTATGTCTTGTCAGAGACACAAATCAATGGACATGCATATCTACCACTGCTGATGGGAGCCAAATGGTTAAATATTTTCAGATATGTCAAGGACAACAATGGAACGTTTTACTTCCATAATTCAGACGGAACAACAAGTGACATCTATACTTTTTATGGCAATTTAGGAGGTGAAATTAAAAACCTTTCTCCACACCTTTCAAGATTAAAATCTACTAAAGTCACCGTCGCAGTTGGTCAGCATCAATCAGGAGGAAGCACTCTTAATAATGCAGTACCAGTAGGTTCAGTAGCATGGTCATTTTCCAGTTCTGACGATCCTTACGTTACTGGTATTACAGCTACAAACCTTGGTTCTACCAACAACAGCCTTAGCGGCGATACTTATATTGGGTATTTTACCCCTGTTACTGGTATTGATAATACATCCGGGGTTACCATGGCACCCGTTCATAATAAGGATGCAAAGTATTTCATGTTGATGAATGGCTTGAGTGCTGCCAATACCAACAATACTGTGTCTAATACCAGTGGAAGAGCCAGCACAACGCAGCAGCGCATTACCTTGTCCATTGATTTTGGTTCTAATCCTATAGATCAGTTAAAAAGAGTAAATAAAAGTACAGGAAATGTAGAAACAGTGGCATTGACTTCCGTTTCAGGAACGCAATACACCGTTGATATCACATTGGATGGAGGAAAAGGCGATTTGTTTTACTGGCAAAATGCCCATACAGCTACCCCTCCTGTTACACCAACCAATCTGGCATTAAGCAAAACAACTACTTCATCTGGTGATTCGCATGGAGGTGTGTCGGGCCGTGCCGTCGATGGAAATACGGATGGCAATTGGACAAATAACTCGGTCACCCACTCAGACGAAGACCATAGTGATGGCGTTGAAGAATGGTGGGAGGTAGACCTGGGACAGGTTGCTTCAATTACAGATATAAAAGTATATAACCGTACCGATTGTTGTGCCGATAGATTGTCCAACTACCATGTTTTTGTATCAGATGTAGCATTTACGTCTACCACAGTTTCAGGCAGCCAGGGGCAATCGGGGGTAAGCGATTTCAATCAGACCACCCAGGCAGGTACACCAACCACAATCTCCGTTAACCGCAATGGTCGTTATGTTCGAGTACAACTAAGCAGTTCTACGGGTACATTAAGTCTGGCGGAAGTGGAAGTACTCGGTACTCTAATCAATCCGCCTGTGAACCTCGCATTAAATAAAACCGCTACTCAATCCAGTACTTCTGGGTCGTACGTAGCAAGTAAATCAATAGATGGTAACACCTCTGGTATAATCTGGCCTGATGGTGAAGGGTCACATACTAATCAGGAATCGCAACCCTGGTGGCAGGTAGACCTTGGTGCTGTCTCCAATATAACCGATGTTAAAGTATACAATCGTACCGATTGCTGTGCCGACCGTTTAACCAACTATCATATTTTTGTCTCAGATGCTCCTTTCACTTCAACAACGATAGCAGGGTCACAAGGGCAATCTGGAGTAGGAGATTTCCATGAAACAGGTCAAACTGCAACACCTTCCTCAAGAGCGGTAAACAGAACAGGTAGATATATCAGGATACAACTTGAAAACACCAATGGTATTTTGCATATGGGAGAAGTACAAGTGTTTGGAACTGCCTCTTCTTCTAAAAAAACTTCATTAAAATCTAAAGAATTAGAAAATGACATTTCAGAAAAAGAATTATTGATTTATCCAAATCCAACTAAGTCTAAGTTTTCTTTAAGGTATCTTAGTCAATTAGGTCAAATAGGCTCATTTAAGCTATTTGACATACATGGCAGAGTAGTCATTCATAAAGAAATGAGACTAAATAAAGGTAGTAATCTAATCGAGTTTTCTGTAAAAAGTTTAACAAAAGGAATCTATATTCTTAAAGGGAATATTGGAACTAAACAAATTGTAAAAAAGTTATTGATTGATTAAATTAATAATCAATACAATATTTCTAAAGAGACTGTTAAAAAGACAGTCTCTTTTTATTTCCTTAACAAACTCGCTTCAAATTTATCTCTAATTATCAAGTCAATTGGTCTGTTTTCTATTTTAGATTCCAGCCATGAAATAATATCTAAATACAAGAAAGCACGACTTTGGTAAGGATCATCTTCGTATTGTTTTAATTTTTTATGAAGTTTGATAAACTCCCTTTTCACTTCATTTGGATAAATATCTCCTAGGCCTCTTAAAAATTTAATAAATTCCTTTTGTACTTCATATAAGTCTTCCATTTTAATTAAAAACTTATAAGTGCTTCTTATTAATACATCCAGATTATAATCCAGACCTGCTTCATAATGAGCCACAAGATTTAAAATTCTTGAAAAACACAATAAATCTTCACGCATTTGTAAAGATTTATTACTTATTATTTTTTCTAAAAAGTAAATACACTTTTTATTCTCTCCCGCACCAAAATACATACTCGCTATCTTATAATAGAATACCATAATGTGGTGCTCATCAATGCGATCTTTATAATTTATTAAACGTTCTAATATTTCGTCTATTAAAGGCAAACCTTCTTTAAAGCTCCCATCTATAAAGTGTAGATTAAACTTATTATTATAAATATATAAAAAAGCCAGTCCATCTACATTGTCATCTGCAGGAAACCATTTTTCTCTTGTAACCGCTTCTAAATTAAAAAGTGTTTCCTTAAATTTTTCATACTGCCTTAAATAAAATAATGCTTCAAGTAAATAGTGATTTCCCTTTAAAAAAAAGACAGGATTTAAAATAATCATATCCTTATTTCCATAAAATAAGCCCACCCATTTAGAAGCATATTTATAGCTCGCTAAAAAATCTGAGGTTAAAAAACTATACCACAAATAGGCTTTATACAGCCAAAGTTTCTCTCTAAAACCTAATTTATTTATATCATATTTTGGTAATCTATCATTAAAATAATTAGTGACTCTTTGATTTTCTTTATCGTTTTTTATATAGCCTGTTTTTAAAAACAAACCGTATAGCTGAAGCGATAAGTTGGACAATTTACTAGCTATGACATTTTGTTGACTTAGCTCTTTTGCTTGTACAGATAACTCGTCTGCTCTATTACTAAGACTTCTGGTAATATATTGAGATTCAATTATTTTTTCTAGTTCTACAATTTCATAAGCGATATTTTTTTCTTCATTGGCAATAGCTAAACTTTTGGCTTTGTCCAATATTTTCAAACTTTGCTTATAAAGTCCTTTATGATATAAAATGGTAGCAAAATCTAATTGCTCACGAATTTGAATTCTAACATTTTGATGCGAAGGGTTTAACCTTAAACTAATTAAAATTTGCTTATATAAATGCGCTTTTAAATTGGAAAGTTGTTGTTTTTTTACAATACCTTTTTTAAGAATAACGGCTTCGTCGTAAACAGAAAGTTTATCAAGAATATTAAAAAGTGTCAAAAACTTTGAGTCTTCATTGACACCTAAACGACCAACATAAAGCTTAAACTGTCTCTTTTCTGATTTGGACAGCGACTTAACCAATACAAACAAATTATCTTTTTGCTCTCTTGTCATAGTTACAAAAACAATATTAATATATTGATTATCAAATTATTAAACAGCACATCCATGAGTTAAACATCGTAGAAATGAAAGCTTTAATTCTGCTTTTAGGAAACCAAAGTATAAATTCGTAGTACAATAAGAAAATATATTTTAATAAATGTCGAATAATAACGTCCAAATTTTTGATACTACGCTTCGAGATGGCGAGCAAGTCCCGGGCTGTAAATTAAATACTGAGCAAAAATTAATCATTGCAGAACAGCTGGATACTTTAGGGGTTGATATTATTGAAGCTGGTTTTCCTGTATCAAGCCCTGGTGATTTTAAATCGGTTGAGGCTATTTCTAAAATTGTAAAACATGCAACTGTTTGTGGTTTAACACGATCTGTTGAAAATGATATAAAAGTAGCTGCTGAAGCATTAAAATATGCTAAAACACCAAGAATCCATACAGGTATTGGAACCTCTGACTCACATATAAAATTCAAATTTAAATCCACACAAGAAGACATCATAGAACGCGCTGTTAAGGCAGTTAGCTATTCAAAATCTTTTGTTGAAGATGTAGAATTTTATGCTGAAGATGCTGGTAGAACCGATAACGAATATTTAGCACGCGTTTGTGAAGCTGTTATTAAAGCAGGCGCTACAGTTTTAAACATTCCAGACACTACTGGTTACTGTTTACCACATGAATATGGTGCTAAAATTAAATACTTAAAAGAGAACGTAAAAGGTATTGACAAAGCTATTTTATCTTGTCATTGTCATAACGATCTAGGTTTGGCAACTGCCAATTCTATTGAAGGTGTTATTAACGGTGCAAGACAAATTGAATGTACCATTAATGGTATTGGAGAACGTGCCGGAAATACTGCTTTAGAGGAAGTGGTCATGATTTTAAAACAACACCCTTATTTAAATCTGGATACTGGAATACAAACCGAAATGCTTTACGGTATTAGTCAATTGGTTTCAGATAATATGGGTATTTACACACAACCGAACAAAGCTATTGTAGGAGCAAATGCATTTGCGCATAGCTCTGGAATTCATCAAGATGGTGTTATTAAAAACCGTGAAACTTACGAAATTATAGACCCTAAAGATGTTGGTGTAACAGAATCTGCTATTGTATTAACAGCAAGAAGTGGAAGAGCTGCTTTAGCATATAGAGCAAAAAATATTGGATACGAATTGACCAAACTTCAGTTGGATGAAATTTATGTGAATTTCTTAAATTTTGCCGACAAAAAGAAAGAAATTGATGATAATGATATCCATCAAATTATAGAAAAAAGCAAAGTATATAAGGAAATTGCTTCTGCTTAATAGATTTCCGCCTTTGCGGAATGAAAAAAAAGTTAAATAAAATGAAACTAAATATTGCCGTTTTACCAGGCGATGGTATAGGTCCAGAAGTCATAGTTCAAGCTGTCAAAGTTTTGAAAGCTATCGCTATGGAGTTTAACCATATATTTACTTTCGAAACCGGGTTAGTAGGTGCTTCAGCAATAGACAAAACAGGAGATCCTTTACCAGAAGAAACCATAAGCATTTGCGAAAACGCAGATGCTGTTTTGTTTGGAGCTATTGGTGATACAAAATACGATATAGACCCTAATGCTGAAATCCGGCCAGAACAAGGTCTTTTAGGACTTCGTAAAGTACTGGATTTATTTACTAATATAAGACCGGTTATAGCTTATGAAGATTTACTAAACAAATCTTCATTAAAGAAAAAACAAATTAAGGATACCGATATTCTTATTTACCGTGAACTTACAAGTGGTATTTATTTTGGTGAAAAAAAGATAAGCGAAGATGGTAATACAGCATCCGATGTTTGTAAATATACACGTTTTGAAATAGAACGTATTGCTCATTTAGCATTTAAGGCTGCTCAATCTAGAAAACGTAAATTAACATTGGTAGATAAAGCTAATGTTTTGGCAAGTTCTCGTCTATGGCGTAAAGTAGTTCAAGAATTAGCTCCGCAGTATTCCGATGTAAAATTAAATTATCTATATGTAGATAACGCTGCTATGGAACTTATCATTAACCCGAGACAGTTTGATGTTATTTTAACAGAAAATATGTTTGGGGATATTCTGTCTGAAGAAGCCAGTGTTATTGTAGGTTCTATAGGTTTATTAGCTTCGGCATCCATTGGCGACAAACATGCTATGTTCGAACCCATACACGGTGCTTATACAAAAGCAGCCAATAAGGGTATTGCAAACCCAATTGCATCCATTTTATCGGCAGCTATGTTATTGGATCATTTTGAATTACATGAAGAAGCCGATTTAATTAGAGAAGGTGTCGACAAATCGTTACAGCTTCATATAACTACACCTGATTTAAACACAAAATACGGTCATATAACCACCACTAAAGTTGGTGATTTTATAGAAGATTTTATAAACAATCCAGAAGAAACTAATTTAAATTTTACAAACATACATCTAGGACAGTCCACAATCATTTGATTATTTGAGTTAGTCACCAAATTAAAATTATTGGGATTTACGAAAAAGCACATCTAACTGATGTGCTTTTTTAATGTTTGTTAACATATAAATATATCTCACCTATTTTCGGTGAAATACATTCGATACAAATTCCAAAACCTCAGGGAGTGATTCTCTCCAATACGTCCATGAATGTCCGCCATCTCTAATTCTAAACTCATGCTTTACTTCTTTTTTACGAAGCGCAATATGTACCAGACTATTTCCTTCATAAAGAAAATCATCATCCCCACAATCGATATACCATTTTACAGATTCAATTTGTTCTTTGGTCATGGACTCTATAAGCGGTAATGCACTGTATCTTGATAGATATTTTTCGGCATCTTCATCATTGATTTCCAGATTATAATACTGCTTTGCCATATTTTTCACTTCTTCAACAGATTTAGGACCGACATAAGCACTTAATGGACATGCCGATGAGAATAATTCTGGGTGGTGTAAGGCATACATAAAAGAACCTCCTCCTCCCATAGACAGCCCTGCTACTGCTCTATATTGCTTTTCACTTTTTATACGATAGGTGGTTTCTACATAAGGCATAAGCTCTTCAAAAAAATAATCTTCATAACTCCAATCGCCTCTTATGTCATTAAAATAACCCATTCTTTTTGTATCTGCATCTGGCATTACAATTATCATGGATGTTGCTTTCCCTTCTTTTATAGCCTTGTCTGTAATATGTAGTACTTCTCCAAACTGTATCCAACCTGTTTGGTTATCGGTAGCACCATGTAATAAATATAAAACAGGATAGCTTCTTTGAGACACTTCATAATCCGGTGGTAAATAAATAGCAAAGTTTCTATCTCCTTTTAAAATTTTACTTGGATGCGATAATTCATCAAATACTTTTCCTGTTTGTGCAAAGCTCGCAGAAGAAAACATTACACAAAAGCTAAGGAATGCCAACACTTTTTTCATTTTAAACCTATTTTTTCGTTTACTGAATTTAGGTTCTAAATTACTCAATATTTACTCCAATTATAATTTATTTAGGAAATTTATAATGTATTTTGTTTAAAGATAAATTATGGATACTCCCTACAGGTGTATGATATTTAGAGATATATTATTGAGATTTACGAAAAGTGCATTTTTACAATGTGCTTTTTAATTTACTATTGGCTGCTACCTCAAAAGAGGCTGGTTTTTATTCGCAGTTTAATATTTTACTTTAAAAGTTAAGCTGAATTATTATTTTTTCTGGCGAAATCAAGCCATTTTTATACTACAAACTCTCTAACCAATCATACAATCTATCTGTCCAAGTTTGTAAATGTCTTTTGTCAATAGCTAACCCATAACCATGTCCACCATGAGGATAAATATGCATTTCAACCTTGACACCTTTATCATTAAGGGCTTTATATAATTGTAAACTATTCTCAACAGGAACTGCTTTATCATTTCCGGAATGCACCATAAAAGTAGGCGGCGTGTTTTCGGTAACATGTAATTCCATAGAATATTCCTTTTTTAAGGCATCACTTGCATTTTTTCCCAATAAACTATTTTGAGACCCTTTATGCGTATAATCATCCATCATAGTAACCACAGGATAAACTAAAACTGTAAAATCGGGTCTTGCAGAAATAGTATCTAAAGCTTGTTCTTTAAAGTTATTGGACTTATCATATCGAACCCCCAAAGTTGCTGCCAAATGCCCTCCAGCAGAAAAACCTATAACACCTATTTGATCAGGGTTTACTTGATATGTCTCTGCATTATGCCTAACCCATCGTATGGCTCTTTGAGCATCCTGTAATGGTGCTTCATGCGAAACAATTATAGACTTAGAAAGCGGTAGTCTACTCTTTAAAACAAATGCCGCAATACCTTTACTATTAAACCATTTTGCAACATCAGTTCCCTCCCAATCATAAGATAAAACACCATAGCCACCTCCCGGACATATAATTACAGCTTTGCCTGTAGCGCTTTTTTTCGATGGCAAATAGATCTCTAAAGTTGGTATTTTTACTAGAGATATTCTCGTTATATCGGTCTTTTCAATCTTTTCAACTTCAGTAGTTTCTTGACTGTTTGGGATTTCTTTGTCCCATAAATTGACAATTTCAATTTGTGAAAAACTATTAAACATTGCTAACGACATATAAAAGGTTAATAAATATTTTTTCATAATTAAAATATCTTAAATGTAACTATTAACGCTGATGAAATCTATCAACGCCATTACTATCTGAGAAAACCCTGAAATTGAAATTAAAAAAATCGCTGTATAACTCTACAGTATTGAAAATCAATTATTCAGGAAATTTTTCACGTATTTTATCTAAACTCAAATTATGAATACTTCCTACATGTGTATGGTGCTTAGAGGTATCAGGAACATACGTACCATCTTGAACCTGTCCTCCAATTTTCTGATAAGCTTCTCTAAAGCTTTGTCCTTCCACAACAAGTGTATTTATATTATCTACTGTAAATAAGTATTTGTATAAATCACTATGGATATCAACATCCTTAACTATAATTTGCTGAATGGAATAATTAAAAATATCCAGAATATCTTTTACTTCTTCAAAAGCAGCAATAATGTTTTCTTTTAATAACTGAAAATCTCTATGGTAACCACTTGGTAAATTATTGGTTATTAAAATCATTTCACTCTGTAAAGCTTGTATTTTATTGCACTTCCCTCGAATCAATTCAAATACATCCGGGTTCTTTTTATGTGGCATAATGCTACTCCCCGTAGTTAATTCATCTGGGAAGGAAATAAATCCAAAATTCTGACTCATATACAAACAGACATCCATAGCAAAACGAGACATCGTATTACATAAACTCCCTAAACTTGAAGCTATCGTTCGCTCACTTTTTCCTCGGCTCATTTGTGCGGCTACTACATTATATTTTAAAGTAGAAAACGCCATTTCTTTTGTGGTTAATTCTCTATCTATAGGGAACGAACTTCCATAACCCGCCGCAGATCCCAGCGGATTCTGATCTACCGTTTGAATGGCAGCATTTAGTAAATATACATCGTCTATCATTAACTCAGCATAGGCAGAAAACCATAATCCGAAAGATGATGGCATTGCTACTTGTAAATGCGTATACCCAGGTAACACTTTATCTTTATAAGTTTCAGCTAATTCAAGAAGTGTATCAAAGAAGGTTTTTGTTTTTTCTTTTACAAGACCTAAATTCTCTTTATAATACAATTGTAGAGCCACTAAAACCTGATCGTTTCTAGAACGTGCTGTATGGATTTTTTTACCAACTTCCCCCAAAGATTTAGTGAGTTCGAATTCTATTTTGGAATGTACATCTTCAAACTGAGGCTCAATAACAAACGTGCCATTTTCAATCTGATTTTCCAAAATTTTTAACCCACCTAACAATTCAACCAATTCTTCAACGGTTATAATACCAATTTTTTGAAGCATTTTAGCATGTGCTTTGGATGCTATTACATCATACTTCGCAATATGAATATCTATTTCCCTATCATTTCCAACAGTAAATTGTTCTATTTTTTTATCAATTGATATGCCTTTGTCCCAGAGTTTCATCTTCTATACTTTTTTGTCATTCCCGTGAAGACGGGAATCTTTTTATACTTAACTAATATCTTAATACTTTCTACGACGCTTGAGACCCTTCGACTGTGCTCAGGGTGACAATACGTTTCTTATTTATCTTAAACGATCACACGATTCAACAATTCAACAAAATCTTAATTCTTTAAATTTAGAACCAAGATGATAGACCGCTTCGCTTTTAGAACAAAGACGCTTAACAAACTACATTTATGTCTTGTTTCTTGGTTCTATATTTTTGATTCTTTTTTATAATACTTCCTTTAATCTTATTCTATTCGTTTATTTTCAGTTCCAATCATGAGATAACCACGTCACTCCGTTCCTCGTTATGACGTTAAACAATGACACGATTCAACAATTCAATATAAATCTGTATCCCTTCTTCTATTTCATTCACATAAATAAATTCATCTGCCGAATGCGAACGTGTGCTATCTCCTGGCCCTAATTTTAAAGACGGACATGATAATACTGCCTGATCTGATAAAGTTGGCGAGCCATAGGTCGTTCTGCCAATGGCAATGCCTGCTTTAACTAAATCGTGATCTACAGGAATACTTGACGAGTTTAAACGCAAACTACGAGGTGTCATGCTTGTACATGGCGACTGTTCTTGTAATATGTCTGCAATTTCTGAATTGCTATAAGCATCATTTACACGCACATCAATAACTAAATCTAGGTGCGCCGGAACGGCATTATGCTGCTTTCCGGCATTAATTTGTGTGACTGTTAATTTTACATCTCCTAATGCTTCAGAGCCTTTTTCAAACTTAAAATCTTTAAACCATTGTAATACCTCAATGGCATTATATAGTACATTATCATCGTTAGGGTGTGCTGCATGACTTGGTGTTCCTGAAACTACAGCATCGAAAACAACTAAGCCTTTTTCGGCTACTGCTAAATTCATAAGGGTAGGTTCACCTACGATGGCTACATCTACTTTTGGAATAACTGCCAACATACTATTTAATCCGTTTGGCCCACTGCTTTCTTCTTCTGCGGAAGCAACAATTACGAGATTATATTTTAAATCCTTCTGAGTATAAAAATGAGTAAATGTAGCTATTAATGATACTAGGCATCCACCCGCATCATTACTTCCCAAACCATATAACTTACCATCTTCAACAATGGCCTTAAATGGATCTTTGGTATAGGCGCTATTGGGTTTTACGGTATCGTGATGGGAGTTTAGCAAAAGCGTTGGCTTACTTTCATCAAAATACTTATTAATAGCCCAAACGTTATTTTGTGTTCTTTTATAATCAACTTCATAACGTTTAAACCAATCTTCTATATGTAATGCCGTTTGGTCTTCTTCTGAAGAAAATGACTGGGTCTCTATCAACTTTTTTAAAAGTAATATGGCATCGTTTGTTAATTTCTGTTGCGTCATGTTATAAGGTTATGGTTGTAAAATTATCATTTTCCTGGGTTAACATGGATGTATTTCCCATATTAATTGTGTTGACTCCATTATTTAATGCATCGAAACAATTTTCTAGCTTTGGCAGCATACCGTCGGCTATGATGCCTTTTTCTAATAACGTTTTATAAGTCTTTGAGTCGATATGTTTTACTACCGAATTCTTATCATTTATATCTTCTAAAACACCATTCAATTCAAAACAATAGTAAATAGATGTTTCATATAAATGGCTCATCCCTACTGCTACCTGGGATGCAATAGTATCTGCATTCGTGTTTAATAATTGCCCATTGCCATCATGTGTAATGGCACAAAAAACAGGCGTAAAATTAGCTTGGATTAATTTATCTATAGATTCGTGAGCTACTTGTTTAACATCACCAACAAAACCAAAATCGACATCTTTCACAGGTCTTTTATCTGATGCAATACTATTAATATCGGCACCTGTTAAACCAATCGCGTTGGTATTTAACGCTTGCAATTTGGCAACAATATTCTTGTTAACCAGTCCACCATAAACCATGGTGATCACTTCTAAAGTTTCGGCATCGGTAATGCGTCTGCCGTTTATCATTTTAGATTCAATTCCTAATTTAGATGCCATGGATGTAGCGCGTTTGCCACCGCCATGTACCAAAATTTTCTTTCCTTCCAGATTTGAAAACAGTTTTAAAAACGCCTGTAATGCTGAAGCGTCCTCAATAATGTTTCCTCCTATTTTTACTATCGATAGTTTTTCCATGCGTATATCTATAGACCTGTCAGGTTTTAAAAACCTGACAGGTCTGAATATTTTGTATTAGTTTAAGTGTGAAAAGATTGCTTAAATCGTTCCTCTTTTGTAATGACGTTCATTTTTTATTTATTACTTTCTAATATTTTTTTCAATACCAATTGTGCTGCGTAGGTTCTATTATTAGCTTGCTGAATAACCAACGAGCTCTCACTATCTAAAACAGCATCTTCTACGACTACATTTCGTCTTACCGGCAAGCAGTGCATAAATTTAGCATCACCTAACTTTTCTTTGGTAATCATCCAATTAGGGTCTTTACTTAAAATTTTTCCATAATTTGAATAAGAGCTCCAGTTTTTAGTATATACAAAATCAGCATTCGCAAAAGCTTCTTCCTGACTGTAAATTATTGGCGTATCTCCCGTAATTTCAGGATTTAAATCGTAGCCTTCAGGGTGCGTAATTACAAACTCGACATCCATTTTTTGCATGGCTTGGACAAAACTATTTGCCACGGCATGTGGTAAGGTTTTTACGTGTGGTGCCCAACTTAACACGACTTTTGGTTTTGCAACTTTTGCATGTTCTGAAATCGTTAGTGCATCCGTTAATCCTTGTAATGGGTGTCCGGTGGCACTCTCCATATTTACAATAGGAACAGACGCATATTTAACAAACGATTTTAAAACCTGCTCGCTTTCATCTTTTGCCTTATCCGTCAATGTAGGAAATGCTCTTACTGCAATAATATCACAATACTGCGACACGACAGCTGCCGCTTCTTTTATATGTTCTGCGGTATGACCGTCCATAACAGTACCATCTCCAAATTCTATACCCCAGGCATCTCCAGACACATTCATAACGATGGGGTTCATCCCTAAATTTAACGCTGCTTTTTGTGTACTTAAACGGGTACGTAAACTAGAGTTAAAGAATAATAACCCAATGGTTTTATCTTTTCCCAGGCTCATATGCATTAAAGGATCTTGTTTTAAGGCTTTAGCTTCCTCAATCCATGATTGCAAGTTATCTATATCGTGTATGGAGGTGTAGTTTTTCATTGTTTTATTGTTATTTTGTAGACCTATCAGGTTTTAAAAACCTGATAGGTCTCTTCTTCTTATTTTATTTTAGTAAGCGATACTTTATTATCCATAGCATTTAAGATGAAATTATCTTCCAATCCGTTCACAATCCATGTTTCTACGTTCGATTGTTTTGCTACTGTAATGGCGTCTATTTTAGATTGCATCCCACCTGTACCATGAGTTGATTTAAAATTTACTACTTGGTTTTTTAATTCGTTAAAATCTTCAACTAATTCAATAGTTTTGGGGATACCATTCTCAATAGATTCTTTAGTATAAATGCCATTCGTATTGGTGGCTATTATAAATAAATCAGCATTTAAAAGTGACGCTGTAAGTGCTCCTAATTTATCATTATCTCCAAATTTAATTTCATCGGTAGCCACGGTATCATTTTC
Organism: Flavivirga spongiicola; assembly: GCF_030540825.1. Lineage (NCBI taxonomy): Bacteria > Pseudomonadati > Bacteroidota > Flavobacteriia > Flavobacteriales > Flavobacteriaceae > Flavivirga > Flavivirga spongiicola. The sequence goes on along the minus strand of NZ_JAUOEO010000001.1, from coordinate 2,911,058 downwards.
ATTAATAATTGGAATATAATTATTGTTAACCAGTACATTGATGGTATTTACAATATTGGTTTTACTTTCTTGTTTTTCAAAGTCTGAATAGGACAATAAACATTGGGATGTTAGCAACCCATATTCTCTGAAGATCTCTTGATAAATTCTTATAAGATGTGGCTGACCAATAGACGCTAAAGCTTGTTTTACAAAAACATCCTTTTGCTTACTTTCTAACTTCACAAACTGCTTTGCCACTGCAATAGCCCCAGAACTCACAATAATAAACTCACAAGTATCCTGTAATTGTGCCATTTGATTTGCGATATCTTCAATCTTACCTCTAGAAATGTTATTGGTTTCTTTGGTAAGTGTATTAGAGCCAACTTTAAGTAATATTCTTTTTTTCTTCATGGTTATCTTGTTTGTCCATTTCCATGAACGTACCATTTATTAGTTACCAAATGTTGCAAACCTATGGGCCCTCTTTGGTGTAATTTATCTGTGCTAATGGCCAACTCACCTCCTAACCCAAGTTGTCCGCCATCCGTAAAACGTGAGGATGCATTATGATATACCGCTGCAGTATCTACATTCTCCATAAACAATTTCGCTTCTGCTTCATTGGTGGTTACAATGACTGATGAATGTCCACCAGAGTATTTATTTATCATGGCAATAGCATCTTCATTTGAAGCAACCTCTCCAATGGCTATCTTATAATCTAAAAACTCTTCAAACCATGTCTGATCTGATGGTATTGCTTTTACCTCATCGAATTCACAAAGGTTTTCATCTCCTAAAACCTCAACATTAAATGCTTTTAATTTAGAAATGAGGTTTTCTATAAAATCTCTTTTATTAGGTAAATCTTTATCTATAATAACTTTATCTATGGCGTTACATGCTGATATTTTAGCTGTCTTTCCATTCACAATGAGGTTTAAGGCTATTTGTTGATCTGCTTCTGGGTGTACATACACAAAGTTATTACCACGACCACTAATGATGACAGGACATGTTGCATGTTCCTTCACAAAAGCAATTAATCTCTCACCACCCCGAGGCACAATTAAATCGACTTTCTGTGTTGGCTTTTCTAAAAAGGCTTGTGTTTCTGTTCTATTGAATTGCAAGTAGGCTACCCAATCAGTTGACGCATCATAATCTTTTAAAGCTTGATGCCACAACTCAACAATCTTTAAGTTTGATTTTAGTGATTCTTTTCCCCCTTTAAGTAATATCCTATTACCCGATTTAAAAGCAATCCCTGCTGCTTCAACCGTAACATCAGGTCTGGATTCATAAATAATCAACACCGTTCCAAACGACGCTGTTTTATTATAGACCTGCATCCCATTATCATGCTTAAAACTGAAGCGTTCTATGCCCACAGGGTCTTCTTGAGATGCTAAATGCGTTACAGATGCAATCATTTCATCTACTTTAGTATCATCCACTTTTAGTCTATCATACATCGAAATATCATCGCCATTATAAGCTTCTAAATCTGCTTTATTGATAGCAATAATAGCGTTTCTTTCTTGTTCTAAAAGTATCGCCATTTTAAGTAGCACAGCATTTCTTTTCTCTATAGATAATAAGGTATTCATGTTTTCTAGTGTTCTGTTTTACAGTGTTCAGTGGCAGTTTCTCTTCTTATGTTAGCTTCTTATGTGATTTCTCCTTTCAGTCGAAATGGCATATTAACTTCATTCTTTTTTATACCGATGTTTCCATTTTAACTAATACTTTTATCAAAGCATCAAAAAATTGATCTACGTGTTCTTTTTTAACAGTTAACGGAGGCAAAATTCTTAACAACTTTTTATTGGATGCGCCACCTGTAAAAATATGTTCGTCATAAATAAGTTTCTTTCTTAGGTCTCCAACTTCAAAATCGAATTCTAAACCGATCATCAAACCTCTTCCTTTTATATTTTTTATTTGCGGAATCGTTTTTGCTTTTTCAATAAAATACTCAGAAATAGCATTCGTGTTTTCAATGAGGTTTTCTTCTTCAATCGTATTTAAAACTGCTAAACCTGCTGCACATGCTAAATGATTACCACCAAAGGTCGTTCCCAACATGCCATATTTAGCTTCGATATTTGGGTGAATTAAAATCCCGCCTATTGGAAAGCCATTCCCCATACCTTTTGCCATAGAAATAATATCTGGTGTGACTTTATAATACTGAAACGCGAAAAATTTCCCCGAACGTCCATAACCACATTGAATCTCATCAGCAATAAACATGGTGTTATTAGCTTTACAAAGTGTATCTACTTGTTCAAAAAACGCTGCTGTTCCTTGATCCAAACCACCAACGCCCTGAATAAACTCCACTATAACAGCACAAACATCCCCTTTTTCTAATTCTCTTTTAACACCTTCAATATCATTTAAAGGCAAAATGGTTACTGCTTGCTGCGCATTTATTGGTGCGATAATATTTTGGTTATCAGTTGCTGCTACGGCTGCTGATGTACGCCCATGAAACCCATTATTAAAGGCCACAACACGTTTCTTACCTGTTTTAAAAGAGGCTAATTTTAAAGCATTTTCATTGGCTTCTGCTCCCGAGTTACATAAAAACAACTCGTAATCTTTACACTCTGACAGTGCTTCAATTTTATCTGCTAATTGCTTTTGTAATGGGTTCTGAATCGCATTAGAATAAAACCCTAATGTATTCACTTGGTTGGTGATTGCTTCAACATAATTTGGGTGTGCATGTCCGATAGAAATCACAGCATGACCTCCATAAAGGTCTAAATATTCGGTTCCTTCGTTATCATAAACAAGTATGTCTTTCCCGGAAATCGGGGTGACATTATATAATGGATAAACGTCAAATAATGGCATTTTAATTCTTTTTAATTTGATTAATTTTTTCGAACGATGATACGATGCCTTGTATTAAAGCAGAACTCAAACCTTGATGTTCCATAGCATTCAGTCCTTCAATAGTACATCCACTAGGCGTTGTTACACGATCAATTTCTTGCTCTGGATGCCTACCTGATTCAATTAACAAGCTTGCAGAACCAAAACAAGTTTGAACCGCCAAATCATGTGCTTCATGTGCTTCAAAGCCCAATTGAATAGCGCCTTGCGTTGTCGCACGTACCAAACGCATCCAAAATGCAATCCCGCTGGCACAGATGACTGTTGCTGCTTGTATTTGTTCTTCTGGAATGACCATGGTAGTCCCTAACTGATTAAATATGTCTTTTGCCAATTCAATTTTTTCCTGACCTTTATCATTCGCTGAAAGGCAGGTCATGGATTTCCCTATTGAAATTGCTGTATTCGGCATGACGCGAATGATATTTTTATCGTTTCCAATAATACTCTCTATCCTGGAAATCTCGAAACCGGCTGCTACTGAAAGCACAATATGATCAGCTTTTATAATTGGTGCTACATCTTTCAATACGCCTTCAATATGTCTGGGCTGTAAGGCAAAAAGAACGATATCTGATTCTTCAACTGCTTTTGAGTTGTCACTTGTAATGGTAACATAAGGTTCATCTTCAAAAGCTTTTACCGCCGATGTGTTTTTATCACTTAGATACAACGATGTAAATGACTTATTTTTTATAAGTCCTTTGACTATAGAGCTTCCTAAATTCCCTGTTCCTATTATTGCTATTTTCATAGTTTATTCTTTTTTTCATTTCCGCGAAGGCGGAAATCTATTTATTATTTTTGCTTGAGATTTCCGCCTTCGCGGAAATAAAAAAAACGGTACTTAGAAATAAGTCCCCTTCAACTGCAATCCTTCAGTTTCTTCTAATCCAAACATTAAATTCATGTTTTGAATGGCTTGACCCGAAGCCCCTTTTAACAAGTTATCAATCACACTTGTAATCAACAGTTTATTATTATGTTTATGTAAATGTATAATACATTTATTCGTATTAACCACTTGTTTTAAATGGATGTTTGCATCCGAAATAAAAGTGAATTTGGCATTTTTATAAAAGTGTTTATACATAGAGATAGCCTCTTCAACCGTACCTTCAAAATCTGTATAAATAGTTGCAAAAATCCCTCTTGAAAAATTCCCTCTATTTGGCATAAACAAAATCTCTGAAGAAAAATCATTTTGCAATTGCTTTACTGATTGATTGATTTCTCCTAAATGCTGATGGGTAAATGGTTTATAATATGAAAAATTATTATCTCTCCACGTATAATGTGTCGTTGCCGATAGTGAAGTTCCGGCTCCTGTGGCTCCAGTTACTGCGTTAATATGCACATCGTTATTCAATAAATTCTTTTCAGCCAATGGCAACAATCCTAATTGAATGGCTGTCGCAAAGCATCCTGGGTTTGCAATATAATTAGCAGATTTAATAGTTTCTTTTTCCAATTCTGGTAAACCATACACAAAGTTTTTACCATCAAAAACTTTATCCTTTTCTAATCTAAAATCGTTTCCTAAATCTATAATCTTTGTTTTATCTGAAAACGTATTGTTTTCTAAAAACTTTACCGAGTTCCCATGACCTAAACATAAAAATAACACATCGACATCCGGATTAACAGTATCCGTAAATTTCAAATCTAACGAACCGACCAAATCCTGATGGATATGACTAATTTTATTACCAGCATTAGATGTACTGAATACAAAATTAATAGTCGTTTTTGGGTGATTAATCAACAATCTAATTAGCTCACCAGCCGTATAACCTGCCCCTCCAATAATTCCTACTTTTATATTTTCCATTTTTAGTTTTATTTCCTATTCTAGATTAACCCTGCTTATTATCTACGAGTTTACTTGTTGATATATTTTATTTTGATTTCCAATAATTTTAATGAATCCTTTAGCTTCATCTGCAGTCCACCCTTTATTAATCTCGCCATAGCTTCCAAACTTCGCATTCATTAAATCATGCTTTGATACAATACCATCCAAAGAGAAATGATATGGTTTTAATGTTACTATCACATCACCACTTACTTGCTCCTGGCTACTTTGTAAAAAGGCTTCAATGTTTCTCATTACAGGATCTAAATACTGGCCTTCATGTAAATGCATTCCGTAAAAACTTGATAAGTATTCTTTATGCTGTAGTTGCCATTTGGTAAGTGTGTGCTTTTCTAATAAATGATGTGCTTTTACAGTAATTAAAGCTGCAGCAGCTTCAAAACCAACACGCCCTTTTATGCCAACAATCGTATCCCCAACATGAATATCTCTACCTATAGCGTAATTCGATGCTATATTGTTTAACAATTCAATATTAACTTCTGGTTCATTTTCTTTACCATTCAATGCCACAAACTCCCCATTTTTAAATGTCAGCGTCACTTTCTCTTCACCTTCTTTCTCCAATTGTGATGGGTAGGCTTCACTTGGCAAAGGTTTTTCAGAAGTTAAAGTCTCAGATCCTCCAACACTAGTCCCCCAAAGTCCTTTATTGATTGAATATTGTGCTTTTTCCCAAGACATATCTATTCCATTAGATTTTAAATAATCTATTTCTTCTTGTCTGGTTAATTTTTCATCTCTAATAGGTGTAATGATTTTAATTTCTGGAGCCAGCGTTTGAAAAATCATATCGAATCTTACTTGGTCGTTTCCTGCCCCAGTACTTCCATGTGCGATATATTCGGCATCAATACTTTTTGCATATTCCACAATTTCGATAGCTTGAATGATTCTTTCGGCACTTACTGATAATGGATAGGTGTTATTCTTTAAAACATTACCAAAAATTAAATACTTCACTACTTTTTGATAAAACGTAGCAACGGCATCAATATTTTTATAAGTAGAAACACCCATTTTATAAGCATTACTTTCTATATGTTCAATTTCACTTTTTGTAAACCCTCCTGTATTGACGCTTACTGCATGAACATCATACTCTTTTGATAAACTAACCGCACAATACGATGTGTCTAATCCACCACTATAGGCTATTACTAATTTTTTCATTTAATTATTGTTTTCGTTTCCATGAAGATGGAAATCTATTTTTTATCCTTTTTTAAAAACATGGTTTCTTTAATATGTTTCAATCTTTTAAAAACCTTTTCTTTTATTTTTTTTGATCCTTTTTTTTCTTTTGTCTTGGCATCATATAACATACCTGTACACAAACACATTTTACGGTTGGTACGCGTTAAAACGTCATAATTCTGACAGGTTGAACAACCGTCCCAAAATGTCTGGTCGTCTGTTAACTCTGAAAACGTCACTGGTTTATATCCTAAATCACTATTCAATTTCATAACAGCTAAACCCGTTGTAATACTAAATACTTTAGCATCTGGAAACTTAGTTCTTGAATGTTCAAATACTTTATGTTTTATTTTTTTAGCAAGCCCTTTCCCTCTATAATCAGGATGTACAATTAAACCTGAATTAGCTACAAACTTTCCATGACCCCACAGTTCTATATAACAAAACCCTGCAAATACGTCGCCATCTATAGCGATAACAGCATTACTATTTTTCATTTTTCCTGAAATATATTCAGGTGTACGTTTGGCAATACCTGTACCTCTAACCTTTGCTGATTCTGCAATGGTTTCGCAAATAATTTCTGCGTATTTGGTATGTGATTTATTGGCAATTACAATCTCCATTTATTTGGATCTATTTTTTTATTTGAATTTTAACCTTTTTTTGATTACTGAACTGGACTCACCTAAGTTCAAAAATAGAAGCACACCCTTACGGGCGACGTGGAAAATTACGGCGCATAATATCTTTGTTAACTAAAAAGTTAACTGGGTTTTGAAATGCTATGAGAAATATTTTGGACACTATGAAAAAAAATTAAAATGACGTTTTGGTTTTGCTAACTGGAAGACTAGATGCAGCGGCGGCGAATGCGCACGGGCAAACCGGGAACAGAACAACGTATTTTATTTTTTAAATTTTTCATAAGGCAAATCTAAAATTTTATTTAATACTACCTGTAAAAAAGTATCATTTTTTCATAAAAATTATTAATATCTCTATATTCTTATGTTTTTTTTCTAAATAATTCAATGATATTCAAATTATTTAAAAACTTACTCCTTGATGATTTCACATCATACTAGCTCTCTTTTTATAAGCTATTATGATTAATCAACAAACTCACTTTTAACTTCGGACACTTCACTTTAGATTTTAGTCACTTCACCTAAAAAGCTAAAAACAACATCCACGTCCCTATATACATTTGTACAAGAATTAAAATATTAATGTCATGAAAAATTTAAAATCAATTCTAAAAAAATGGCTTATTATAAAACGTTTTGTACATATAAAAAGTTCAGAAGATTATAATTCAGAAAGACTAAATCAAATCAATAGAAGTAATAATGATTTACCCATGTTCATTTAAAACACAAGAAATCATGAAATCAATTAGCAAAATACTCGGAATAATAATATTAACAATTATGCTTACCAGTTGTTCAACTGTAAAAGTTATTAATACCTGGAATGAATCTACAACACCAAATTTACAAGATAAATGTATCATGGTGATAAGCAATACAGATAATCATATTGTTAGGAGTCAATTTGAAAATGATCTGGTTAAAAAACTAAAAGAAAATGGCTTCCATGCTATGGAAAGCTCAACCATATTTCCAAAAATTGACACTTCTGTAAAGTTGAGCGACACCGAAATCCAAGAAATTACCTCAGATCTTAAAAGTAGAGGTATACAAATGATCATGGTCACTGTATTAAAGGACACTCAGGAGTACACAAAAACAGAAACAACAGGCGGAACTTCCGTAAGATCAATTCCTAGGTTATGGTATTATAATGGTTTCTATTACTACTACAATAGTTTTTATATAGAATCAGAACCTATTAATTCTATAACCTATACAGGTAAAAAACACATTTTAGAAACAGTTATATACGATTTAACCAAGCCTGATAAGCAACAATTAGTTTCTGTTATCACAACTGAAACAGACAATCCTAAATCTATTGGAATCGTATCTAAAGATTTTTCAAAAAGAATAGTACATGAGTTAGTTAATTAGTTTCATTATAGTTTGTTTGATTAGTTTGACTGCCAGAGATCATTAAAAAAATTTCATGCTTCTCTGGCAGTTGTTTTTAACTTCATATTCAACCGACTTAAACGATACAAATAACTTATATTAATTTTAACTATATTAGTTATGATCTTCATTAATAAAACGATAACAATTTTGACAACCACATTTATAAAGCAAAAGGTCTTACTGTGTATTGCATTAATCATATCAATACTCTTAACTTTACCTAGAATCTTGATTATATTTGGTATAGTAGATGACTTATCGACAGCTTTCACTCCTGCTTCTATAAAAGATATCCTATTTCGATTTTTATGGTTTACTCTTTTTTCCTGGTTGTTATTAGAGTTTAATGCGAATACTAAATATTTCTATTCAAAATTTCAAAGTGTTCTAAGAGGGTTAACAACCGTCATTATAAATATAGCTTTATACTTAGCTTTATTGCATTTATTCCTCTTTTTGTACCCGAGGTTAGTAGGAGAATCTATGGTATCAGAAGAACAAGGGCTAACCTACTTCATATATTTTGTAGTTGCCATAATAGCCATATTTATTGCTAGAATTTTAAGATACCAATTAAGCCTTAAAGAAAAATTAATTGAGCAAGAAGCTTTAAAACAGCAAAGTTTACAAAATGAATTAATGGCTCTTAAAAATCAAGTTAATCCTCACTTTCTTTTTAACTCTCTAAATTCATTGAGTGCACTGGTAAAAGAAAACAACGATGCTACTAGTTTTATTAATAAGTTGTCTTACTTGTACCGCTATATACTACAAAGTAGTGAACGGGACTTGGTAACCCTTGAAGAGGAACTTGAGTTTTTAAAAAGCTACATATATTTAATAAAAGTAAGATACCGGAGTAGGTTCAGCATAAACTACAACCTGGATGAATCCTTATTAAAAAAGAAAGTTCCTATTTTAGCTTTACAGCTACTGGTTGAAAACGCGGTTAAGCATAACGAAATATCTGAAGAGCACCCCCTTGAAGTAAATATATATTCTGAGGATGGCTTTATTGTCATAGAAAATAAAATTAGACCAAGAAAAACGTTATCCTCTGGTACCGGTAATGGGTTAGCAAATTTAAATAAACGTTACTATGCGCTCAAAAAGAAACATATTTCTATAAGCAATACCAACAATATTTTTAAGGTAAAGTTATCAGTAAATTAGATATTATGAAACATCCATAATCAAAATCTTGATACCTAAGGGAATGATTAAATGGATGCTACATGTGACCAATAAAAAGCAATAAATATAAACACATGAAAGTAGTTATTATAGAAGATGAATTGGCTGCAAGTGAGCAACTCACTTATCTCATACACAAAATTGATTCAAGTATTGAAATATTGACTGTACTAGATTCTGTAAAATCAGCAGTAGCGTATTTTAATAAACCGAATGAAGCTGTTCTTGTGTTTATGGATATACATTTAGCCGATGGCCTGTCATTTGAGATTTTTGAAAAAACGAACATTACGATCCCAATAATTTTCACAACAGCTTATGATCAATACGCTCTTAAAGCATTTAAAGTTAATAGTTTAGACTATTTATTAAAACCAATCAATGAAGAGGAATTAAGTATTGCCATCAAGAAGTTTAGCGCAAGACCCCAAACGCGTACAGTATCTTATGACAACATTCAGCAATTGGTTCAATTCATGCAATCAAACAGTCCCGTTTTTAAAACGACATTTTTAGTACATCAAAGGGATGAATTGATTCCAGTCAAAGCAGAAGATATCGCTTATTTCCATATAGAACTTAGTATTGTAACCGCTACAACATTTAAAAATCAATCATTTGTCATAGATAAAAAACTGGAAGATTTAGAAAAAGAGCTAGATCCTTATAACTTTCATAGGGCGAATAGGCAGTTTATAATCAATAGAAATGCTATAAAGAGCATCAAATTCTACTTTAACGGAAAGCTGATTATCAATGTTAATCCGCCATCTAAAGAGCGCATTACAATAAGTAAAGCGAAATCATCAGAAATAAAAACATGGGTAAATAATTGAATATAAACACATTTAAAATGCAATAGCCATTATGGAACCTTTAATGATTATATTAAAATTAGTACTATTAATTTCGCCATTGGTTAGCATTGGTCTTTATGGTTACTATAAAGGAAAAAGATGAAATAGTTCGTTTCAAAAAAAAAGAAATTGGTTATCTCAAAAATATAAGGACACTAAAACGTCATAAAAAATTAAAAATTTGGTTTGAAGCCCAGACATTACAAGATACTTAGAGATTATATTATCGGTTGGTTAATTGCAAGTCTTGTCTGGCAACTACTTCGGGGGTCTCAGGATGTGAATATTCCTTATATGGAGGATTCTTTCTCCAACATACTTTTTCTATTCATTATAGCATGGATCACTCAAGGGTTACTTTATGGTGTACTCCATATTTTTCTTGAAAACTTAGTTAGAAGGCGTATTCCATTATCCAAGTTATTAGCTTTTGCGCTTATACTACAAATTATATCCGCCATTGGGTTTTATGTATTTATATTTTATTTGTTTATTAAGGTTGAAATATTTGTAGACGTTGCTTTTAAAATATCGGAGTTTATACAATTACCTGTTATTTGGGTAAGCTTTATCTATACTGTATTGGTCAATTTCTTTATAAGTCTTTTTCTCAATATTAATTTAATGTTAGGTGAAGGAAACTTGATTAAATTCATTTCAGGAAAATTCTATACTCCAAAAGAAAAGGAGCTTATTTTTATGTTTTTAGATCTTAGAAGTTCTACCTCAATTGCTGAAAAATTAGGGCATACAAAATACAGCAAGCTCCTTCAAGACTGTTTTTATGATTTGGCTATAGTTCATAAATATAAAGCTTCTATTTACCAATATGTAGGAGATGAAGCTGTTTTAACCTGGTCTTATAAAGAAGGGCTTAAAGGCTCTAAAAGTATAAAAGCTTTTTATGCTTTTAAAGACCAAATTAAAAAGAGAGCAAGCTATTATATGAAAGCATATGGTATGGTACCTGAATTTAAAGCAGGTATGAATTGTGGTATCGTAACTGTTGCAGAAGTTGGAGAATATAAACGTGAGATTGCCTATCATGGAGATACTATAAATACTGCTTCAAGAATTCAAGATCAATGTAATCGTCTGGAAGTAGATCTACTTATCTCTGAAAGACTCCTAAAGCTTTTAAAAATTACCCCTTGGGCAATATCTAAACTAGAAGGCAAAGTACTCTTAAAAGGGAAACATGGCACCGTAAACATATATTCTTTAAAACTTAATAAGCGTACCATTTAAATAGATCTGTACTTTTATGCATAGTACAATTCCAATGCTCTTAATAATGTAAACGCATTCTTTTCTTGCTTTATATACTTATTTAACGTGAACTCGATATAAATTTCAATGAACAAATAGCATTTATGTTTCTGATAAACACCGATTTGTCATGTCGACAGAGCGAAGCATGAGCGACGAGACATCTCAGAAGGATGAGATTCCTCCTCAAAAGCTTCGCTTTATATCTTCAAACAAAATATATTTTGTTTTTGATAGTGTTCGGAATGACATACTTCTCTCATTAAACTTTTAAATAGCTGATTGTCAATTCACAATGCATCGAACTCTCGTTATTTAATACCCCTATTAAAAATTCACTTTCAAATACTAATACTTCACCGCCTTATTTCTCCACTTCACCCAGATCATTTCGATTTCCACCTTGACTTCAACCTAAATTTGTACTATAAATATGAATCACGTATGAAAACTCAAATCCCAACAATAGAAAAAATATATGCCAATAAAAATTGGTGTAGCGATCTAAAAGAAGAAGAATTAGTTGAAAAAATTAAAACAATATTCAAAAGGTTTTACAAAGAATTAGAACTATATGGGGCTGCGGCGGGTGCAGCCATGAGAAAGTAATATTTAACTCATTAAAAAATCAGAAATTATGAAAAATATAATTTTAACAATAGGCTTATTTCTGTTCACATTAGGCATAACAGGGCAAACAAAATCTCAAAAAAAAATAGAGAAGGAAATAAAATATACGGAAACATATTCAAAGACTAAAACGGTAATCAATTCCAAAACATTTGTTTTTGAACCAAATTGGGTAAATCCAATGGGTGGCGGCAATATTAATATAAATAGCGATGGCTATTATTTAAAAATTTATAATGATTCTATTGATGTTGATCTACCCTATTTTGGACGTGTTTATTCATCTATAAATTTTGGCAAAGGTGGCGGCATCGAAATAAAAGGCATCATCAAAGATTACGTAGTAAGCCACAATGACAAGAAAAGAAAATCAATCATAGAGTTATCCACTAAAAATAATTCAGAATATTTTGATATTACGATAACCATTTTCAGAAGTGGAAGTTCTACACTAACTATTACCGGCAGAGATAGAAATAGTATTAGTTATAGTGGTAACATCATAAAACCTAATGGAGAATTAATTTGAATGCCAAATCATAATTTCTATAAAGTCATATTTTCATTACATTTATAACTAACTAATCCAAAAAAATATTCACATGTATTCCAAGTATTTTACTTTATTCTTTTTAGCCTGCCTTAGCATGTTTAAAATTAGTGGTCAGGAATTGACTAAAGAAGAGAAAGAACATCTTGATTATAAGGTTGCTATTTTCTCATCCGAAGAAAAGGAGCTTCAAAAACTGTGGTATGAAGATCAAATGGATCTCATGAAGTTAAAAGGCGAGCTCAGAGAAGACTACCAGAAGATTGTTGTTTACCATGCCTATAAAATGGAACGTTTAGATGATAGGGATAGTGATTTTAATGAAAAGGAAATACATCAACGACTTCAACAGCAAGTAGATCTTATGCATAAAGATGTAAAACCCATTCTAAGCGATAAGCAATATGAAACTCATTTACGTACATGGAAGGTCATATTAAATGCCGTATATCTGAAAAAAAAAGGTAAGTAAATAATTTACTTAAAATGAATCTCACCTTTTAAAATTAAAATTTAATTAATTAAAACTTTATAAAATGATCTGGATTGAATTACTCGTTGTTCTCTTTTTTATTTTCCTAGGCTCTAAAATGGGTGGCATTGGCATTGGATATGCAGGTGGTGCTGGTGTTGTTGTGCTTACCTTAATTTTTGGATTAGAAGCAGGTAATGTACCTGTAGATGTTATTTTAATTATTATGGCCGTAATTTCTGCTATAGCTGCCATGCAAAAAGCTGGAGGTTTAGACTATTTAGTACACTTATCTGAAAAGATTTTAAGAAAAAACCCAAAACGTGTCACTTTTATAGCGCCTACAGTAACCTATTGGATGACTCTTTTAGCAGGGACTGGGCATACCGCTTATGCAGCCCTTCCCGTTATTACCGAAGTTGCTAAAGAAGGTGGTGTTAGACCTTCCAAGCCCTTAAGTATTTCTGTTGTTGCTTCTCAAATAGCGATCACAGCATCTCCAATATCGGCTGCAGTGGTCATTTTTGCAAGCTTTTTAGAACCTCTAGGAGTGTCGTATTTACAATTATTAGCCATAGCAATCCCATCTACTATTTTGGCTTGTTTGGTTGGTGCTATTGTTGCTAATAGACTTGGTAAACCACTGGCAGATGACCCAGAATACCAACGTCGTTTATCAGCAGGTCTAATAAAACTTAAAGGTAATGAAGAACACAAAGACTCAAAAGAGGCCAAATGGTCCGTTGGAATTTTTCTTGTAGCTATCATATTAATTGTAACCTATGCTAGTTTAATTTCCAAAAAAGTAGGTCTTATTGAGAATCCTACCATTGGTAGAAACGAAGCTATTATGGCAGTCATGCTATTAGCAGCTACTGTAATTGCTCTGGTTTGTAAGATAAAAATCAGTGATGTTACCAGCATGTCTACTTTTAAATCTGGTATGAGTGCTGCTATTTGTGTTTTAGGTGTCGCTTGGTTAGGAGATACTTTTGTAAGCAATCATATTGTAGAAATTAAAGAAGCTGCAGGAGGTGTTTTAAATGAATATTCCTGGATGTTAGCTGTTGTATTATTCTTCGCAAGTATGTTATTGTACTCACAAGCTGCAACCACGACTGCTTTAATGCCAGCAGCATTAGCTCTTGGTGTAAGCCCTATAGCTGCTATTGCATCTTTTGCTGCTGTTAGTGCATTATTTGTACTGCCAACTTACCCAACCTTATTAGCCGCAGTAGAAATGGACGATACAGGAACTACAAAGATTGGCAAATATGTATTTAACCACTCTTTTATTATACCGGGAACAGTAACCATAGCTGCAAGTGTCATCTTCGGATTTCTATTTGGAGGCCTCATATTATAAAATTTATTAAATCACAATAAAACATAATGTCATGAAGACAAGAAAAGAAATTGACTTACTAGGTGAGTTAGAAATAGGAAACGATTTTTATTATGGTATTCATACACAAAGAGCCATGAATAATTTTCAAATATCAAATTCAAAAATTAGTGACTTCCCCATTTTCGTAAAAGGTTTGGTTATTACTAAAAAGGCATGTGCGGCAGCAAATAAAGAAATCGGCAGCATTCCTTCAGAAAAAGCAGATATGATTATTCAAGCTTGCGATGAAATACTTGATAATTTGGAAAAGTATACTAAATATTTTCCTTCAGATGTATTTCAAGGCGGTGCAGGAACCTCTGTAAATATGAATGCCAATGAGGTTATTGCCAATGTCGGACTTGAACTTAATGGTCATGATAAAGGGAATTATGATGTTTTGCACCCTAACGATCATGTCAATAAATCACAGTCAACCAATGATGCATATCCTACAGGCTTTAGAGTAGCTGTGTATTATTATATCAATCACTTATTAGAAAAAATAAATATCCTTACCACACATTTAGATAAAAAGGCAGCTGAATTTGAAAAGGTAATTAAAATGGGGAGAACGCAATTACAAGATGCTGTTCCTATGTCTTTGGGTGATGAATTTTCTGCGTGGTCAACGAATTTAAAAGAAGAGATCAAAAATTTAAAGCATGCAAGAGATTTAATTCTTGAAGTAAATTTAGGAGCTACTGCTATAGGTACTGGTGTAAACGCACCAAAAGGGTTCACAGAACTATCTATTGGTTATTTACAGCAATACACCAAAGCAAGTTTTGTAAAAGCAGAAAATTTAATTGAGGCAACATCAGATACCGGAGCATACGTTATGATCTCCGGAGCTTTAAAGCGTACAGGTGTTAAACTCTCTAAAATATGTAACGATTTAAGATTATTGTCTTCTGGTCCTCGTTGTGGTTTAAATGAAATCAATTTACCTGAAATGCAAGCTGGTTCATCCATTATGCCTGCAAAAGTAAACCCAGTAATTCCTGAAGTGGTGAATCAAGTATGTTTCAAAATTATAGGCAATGATGTTACGATATCATTTGCTGCTGAAGCCGGACAATTACAATTAAATGTGATGGAACCTGTTTTAGCACAGTGTCTCTTTGAATCGGTTGAGTTATTATCTAATGCTTGTGTTACACTCGCAGAAAAATGTATTGCTGGCATAACAGCAAATGCAGAACACACGAAACAAATGGTATTCAATTCTGTTGGAATCATCACCTTCTTAAACCCGTATATAGGACATCATATGGGAGATCTCATTGGAAAAGAAGCGGTGGCAACTGGTAAAAATATTAGAGAGTTGGTTTTAGAAAAAGAGTTACTCTCTGAAGACGAATTAGATAAAATTCTCAGTGTAGATAATTTAATGCATCCTAAATACACAGCTGCATTGCATAAATAGAATTGATTATTCAAAAAAAGCAATAGAGACATACAAACTCTTTTATTATGAAATTCCTAAATATAAAAATGATGGCTTTCCTAATAGCAGTTACTATAACTGCTATTGGGTCTGCTCAAGACACAGACCTTCCAAATGTTAAAATTCTAGCAACTGGAGGTACTATTGCCGGATCGGCTTCGTCTGCAACTTCTGGAAGTTATGCAGCAGGTCAAGTTGGGATTCAGACCATGATCAATGCTGTACCGGGTATAGAAAAATTGGCTGATGTTTCTGGTGAACAAGTTGCCAATGTAGGTTCTCAAGATATGACTATAGAGATTTGGTTGAAATTGGCAAATCGCATTAATGAGTTATTAGCATCTGATGATGTTGATGGTATTGTGGTCACTCATGGTACCGATACGCAAGAAGAAACCGCTTATTTTCTAAGCTTGGTGGTTAAAAGTGATAAACCAGTGGTGACTACCGGGTCTATGCGCTCCTCAACCTCGATTAGTGCTGAAGGTCCATTGAATTTATACAATGCGGTTGCCATAGCATCAAATCCAGAAGCTAGAGGAAAAGGTGTCATGGTATCACTGAATGATCAAATACATGCTGCTCGTGATGTGAGTAAAATGAACACGACCAATGTCAACAGCTTTCAATCCCCCATTAAAGGCATGCTAGGTGGTGTGTTTTATGGTAGATTGGGCTTTTTCCGTACGCCAAACACAAAATTTGGAAACACAAGTAAATTCTCGATAATGGGTGTAGAAGCATTACCTCGTGTGGATATTATTTATGCCTATGCAGATATGTCTCCAGATTTAATCGATATGCATGTCAAAGCTGGTGCTAAAGGTATTGTGATTGCAGGTGTTGGAAATGGCAACATGACGGATGCTATCTTGAATGCAGCTAAAAAAGCCTATGAAGATCATGGTGTTATCGTTGTAAGAAGTACGCGAGTGGCAACAGGCTGGGTACTTCGTGATAACGAATTTAAGGATGATGATTACCATACCATTGTGTCTAACGATTTAAATCCTGCGAAGTCTAGAATCTTATTAATGTTATCACTATTAAAAGAAAGAAGTTTATTTGAAATTCAAGATGTTTTTTATAACTATTAATTACTTATTACTAATGAAAAAGTCATTCAAAAGTTTCTTAAAAACATGTTTAATGCTCACGCTATTTTGTTTTTCATACAGTATCAATGCGCAAACAACTGATGAAAAGGAAACTCAAACTCAAACAAATTGGATCGAAGAAATAACCTCTCGGGTTACGCCTTATGGCAGTATACGACTTGGTGCGGGTTTCGCTGAAAAGGGTGAAATTGGAATTTCCAATAATTCGCCACGAGTAGGATTAAACTTCAGTCATAGGCTCTCACAAAGTGAAACGGATAATTTTAATATTATTGGACGTCTAGAGTTTGGTTTAAATTTAACGTCGAGAGATGATACCGTTGAATTTGCCATTGATGCTGGAGAAGGCATCGCTCAAGTAGGAGATGCCGTTTTTACAAGAATTGGGTATGCTGGTGTTTCTTATAAAGAATTCTCACTTATTTTTGGAAAAAACAATTCTATCTATTACAATCTTGCAGCAAGTGAATTAGATGATTTCTTAGCATTTGGTGGTACTGGTCTTGGTGTTTGGAACATTTCAGATGGCGGTATTTCCGGAACTGGTCGAGCTAATCAAGTCATACAACTAAATTACAAGAAAAAAGGATTAAGTCTTGGAGCTCAGGCTCAGGCTCGAAACATCTCTGAAAACAGTAAAAGTATTGATACGTACGGACTTGGTGCTAATTATAAAACAAATGGATTTACCATAGGTTTAGCCTACAATAAAGTAAATGATGGTGTCGACGACCCCTTACCAAATCAGGCTAAATCTGGTGATGAAGCTTTTATTACAGCGGCATCTTTTGAGAAAAACCGTTTTAAAATTGGGTTGTCTTATGGTATCTTTAAGAATCACCATAGAACGGGTGATATGTTCTACGATAGTAAAGGCGTAGAGTTTTATTCACGTTATAAGTTTTCAACTAACAAAAGATGGCACGTAGCAGCTGGATTCAGTTCATTAAAACCAGATTCAAATCAAAATTTAGGCGATTTTGACACCAAATATGGTATCTTGGAATTAGCTTATAATTTTAAAAAGTCGAGCCATATTTTTGTAAGTACAAAGCAAGATCAGAGCAAAAATATAGCAGGAAGTTCTAGAAATCAAAGTGTTTATGGCTTGGGCATTCGTTTTGCTTTTTAAAAAAGCCATAAAACTGTTTTAATAAATAGGTTCTGTTCCCCAATTCAATTTATACTTAGAGTTTTATTTTCGAATATAATTCCTTTCTTTAATTTCAGCTGGCACTAATAAACATTGGTGCCAGTTTAGTATACTATATATAATCTCAAAATTAATATGTCTCAATTGTTTAATAGGATAATTTCAAATATTAAAGTAAATTTAAATTCTCTATTTGGATTTACTTTAGCAACCAACCCTTAAAGAATCAAATGAACATAAATGCTAATAAAATACATGAACTCATATCTCGTATAGAAACAATAATTGATATACTGCAAAAAGACCTAGTGTCTTTTGAGAGTTCATTAGCAAATGTACATCCAGTCTACCAAAAAAGTGCACGAAATTTAATTCATTATAACAGCATTAGGAAAGTAGATTTAAGGTATCTACAAAAAAAATTACAAAATTTAGGGCTTTCACGGTTAGCAAAAGCAGAAGGCCATCTCATGTCTAGCTTAGTAAAAACAAGATTTATTCTCTATAAACTATTGGATGAACAGCCACCTAATACAATTAAATCTGGATTATCAATTAAAAATGGAAAACGTTTATTAAATAAGCATTCAAAAGAGCTTTTAGGATATCGTTCAAAAGGGAGGCGCGTCAGAATAATGGTTACACAACCAACACAGGCTGCCTATGATTATGATATGGTCTATGAAATGATAGGACGTGGAATGAACTGTGCAAGAATTAATTGTGCGCATGATGGACCAGAAGTCTGGCAAAAAATCATCAATAATATAAAAAAGGCATCTAAAGCTTATGGTAAAACCATAAAAATAACAATGGATTTGGCTGGACCAAAAATTAGAACTGGTCATATTACACCAGGCCCTAAGATCAAAAAAATCTCACCTGAAAGAGATGATTCTGGCAAAATAACTAACCCTGCAATAATTGAGCTCGTTCCAATCATAACTGAAGATTCAGAATATAATTCATTACCTGTTTCTGCAGAATGGCTAAATAAGTTAGAGAAAGATGATACTTTATTTTTAAAAGATTCGAGAGACAAGCATAGAGAATTCAAAGTCATTGAAGTATCAAAAAATAAGACAACCGTTCATTGTTACGAAACGTCATACATAGAAACAGGAGCATTAATTTGTTGTAATAGATCAAACATGTTGGATGCTAATATTGGAGAATTACCTTCAATCGAGCAACCTATATTATTAAAGACAAATGATGTTCTTATCATTACAAAAGATGACGTTCTTGGTAATCCTGCAGTATATGATGATAAAGGAAAGCTAATAGAGAATGCGCACATATCTTGTCAAACTCCAGAAATATTTAATCGCATCAAAGAAGGTGAGATTATTCTATTTGATGATGGCAAAATTGAAGGTCTTATAGAAACTATCCTTAAAGACCGTATGGAAGTAAGAATTACAAGAGCAAAAGATGCAGGCTCTAAGTTAAAAGCCGAAAAAGGTATGAACTTTCCAACAACAAATCTTGGCATTAGTGGTTTAACAGAAAAAGATAAGATTGATTTAGAATTTGTCGCTAAACATGCCGATGTCGTTAATTTTTCTTTTGTCAATTCTAAAGAAGATGTTGAAGAATTACTTGTGGAATTAGAAAAATGGACCGTAACTAATCCTCTAAGTATTATCTTAAAAATTGAAACACGCCTTGCCTTTGACAATCTTGTAGAAATATTATTATCTGCCATGAAAGTGAAACATATTGGTGTTATGATTGCAAGAGGAGATTTGGCTGTTGAAACTGGCTGGGAAAATATAGGTAGAATTCAAGAGGAAATATTAGCGTTGTGCAGCGCAGCTCATATACCTGTAGTTTGGGCGACACAAGTATTAGAAAACTTTGCAAAAAAAGGGTTACCCTCAAGATCAGAAATTACAGATGCAGTGTATTCGCTTCAAGCTGAATGCATTATGTTAAATAAAGGATCTTACATGGGTGATGTTCTCCAATTATTAACCAAAATTCTATCAAGCATGGAACATTATCATGAAAAAAATGAAATCATGCTTCCCAAGATGGAAAAAGCCTAACTTGTGTAGCTTTTAACTATCTCTCTCAATTCTTGCTCTGAAAAACTAATATGTGTAATACTCTAACCAAAACTTTACAAAAAAATGAAACATAATACATATATTTATTTCCTTACTGCGGCTTTAATCTTGGTATCTTATAGTGGTTTTACTCAAGATAAAGATATTTCAAAAAATCATATCAGTATTGATCCCATACTACCTCTCTTTGGAACATTTCAATTAAATTATGAACGAGCCTTTACTGATGATTTATCCTTTGGCTTATCTTTTGGCTATAAAGATTCGTCAGGATTATTTGAAGTCACCAAAATAAATTTTGATCGGTTTGATTCTAATGATTTGAATTTCTCTGGGTTTAAAATAATTCCGGAATTTAGGTGGTATTTTCAGAAGAGCAAGATTGGATTGAATGGACTCTACACGGGAGTATATTATAAATATCAAAATGCCAGTGCTGATTTGGGAGGCATTTACACTTCAATAAATGATGAAATTAGTAACATCCTTATAGATGCAAATCTAAAGTCTTCAGTTATTGGAGTAGAACTGGGGTATAAATGGCAATTAAAAAGTGGCTTTTTTATAGACCTAATTTTTGCAGGACCAGGGTTTAGTAGTAATCAAATTGAATTAACAGAAATAGAGCCTGTACCAGAAGCCTTTTATGATGATTTAACAGAAGCATTACGAGATATTGGTATCATTGATTTTATTGATCCAGATTTTGAGGTAAATGGAAATCAAAAAACAAAAATCACGCTTCCAGCGTGGAGATATGGTATCAAATTTGGTTATTCTTTTTAAATAAAATATTTACTTCGTAATAATTATACCTTCTTTAACAATTTGTCCCACCATTTTCTTGGAAAAAGTTAAGGCATTATTTTTTCAAAAGTCAATCTTGAACTTAAATCATTGCTAATACCTATGACTGCTATCTTACTATAATTAGTATCACTATAATCTTCTCTAATAAAACTAGACGATAAAGTTGGTTACAACTTATAAGTAAAAACAAAACGAGTACGCCTATAGTTTTTTAAACATAACATATACTGACTTTACAAAAGACATCGTCTTTAACTATATTTACCATAAATGTATTAATTTTAAATAAAATCAATTTGTTTCTTATTTAATCAGCTTATGAAAAAGATCATTATATTATTTCTAATATGCCTATATATTACTGAGGAATCAAACGCTCAAGACCTATCTGATATCTATGAAAGAGTAAGTCCTGCGGTGGTTGCTATCTATACCAAGGAAAATAATATAGTCACATCACCAAATAATGTTTCTCAGACGGTTACAAATACAGGATTGGGTTCCGGTTTTATGATCTCTAACCAATTAGTTGTAACGGCAGCACATGTAGTAAGAGTCCCCGATACTTTAGTTGTGCAGTTTGCAGACGGAGAAACGATACCTGCCAAAGTAATTACCGCCTATGAAAGTGCGGATATTGCATTATTAAAGCTGTCGAGGCAAAAGATGAATGTTACGACTGTAAGATTTGGAGACTCAGACCGAATGAAAATTGGGCAACGGGTATTTGTTATTGGTGTACCGTTAGGTTTAGGCTTTTCCCTGTCTTCAGGTTATATTAGCGCATTTAAAAAACAATTTCTTGGAAAAAATCCATTTACAAATACGGAGTATATTCAAACCGATGCAGCCATAAATCAAGGGAATTCTGGAGGGCCTATGTTTAATCTGGATGGTGAAGTTATAGGCATTGTGAGTCACATAACATCCAAATCTGGAGGGTCAGACGGTATTGGTTACGCGTCAACTTCTAATTTAGCCGCCAAATTACTACTAAACAACAAAATGCCTTGGTTTGGAGCAGAATTGTACTCCCTGTCTGGGAATGAAGCAAAATTATTTAATCTACCACAAGACAGCGGTCTGCTAGTACAGCGTATTGCCTCTAATTCTTTGTTTGATAAAATGGGTATAAAAGAAGGTGATGTAGAAGTAACCATTGGCCTTCGAAAATTAATTATGGGAGGCGATATTATATTGGCTTTTAATGACATCACATATGATGTTACAGACTACACCCTATTGAAAATAGCTGATTTTGCAAATAGCCTAGAAAAAAAACCAGAATTTAAAATGACTGTTTTAAGAGGAGGAAAAATTATTACATTGCAATCTAAATAATTAAACTTTTGAGTCAAAAAAAATATTAAACCCAGTCTGGGGATTGGTGGTCGCTATAAGATATTCAAAGATAAAGACACCTGGTTACGCCTGGATATAGGTTCTGGAGTACACGGTAATAGTGGTTTTATTTTGGTATTAATGAAATCTTTTAAAAACGATCCATTTAGTTTTTCCTAATGCATTATATTCTTAATGCTCTCCTTATAAGTTTTCAAATCCAAATTTTTAGTATCATTGAATAAGTCAAAGGATTTGGCCACTACATATTTAATATTACTCGGATCAAAACCAATAGCAATGGCCATTCTTTTTAACCACTTTTCTTTAAGTGTTTTATTTAGTCCGTCATCATTATAAACGATCTCCGTTAACTTATATAAGCTTTCCAAACGTTCATTATAAGTATAGGGCGCTGTTATTTCGTATTCCATATAGGTGTCTACTAATTCGAAATATTCAGAACTTGAAACTCCTAACTTTTTCCCAAAACTCTGAAGAAAGTCCTTTTCTTCTTCTGAAGCATCTCCATCTCGCAAGGTAATCTTCATAATGGCTGCATACGCCTTAAAATATTCGCTTCTAGACTCTTCCATGTTAAAATCTATTCTTTATTTTTATCCAAATCCTTCTTTCTATTGACACTATATATAATCTTTCCAAATATTTCAAGATGCATTATATATTGGTCTGGTGTGAGCAATGCTTTCATTTTAGCATTCATTTTATCAATAATAGTATTAAACTTTTCTGTAATCTCAGTTTCGGTATAATTTTTATCTTTATCATCAAGCCTAGACATATCATAAGTATGATATAATAATATATCATAATATTTTTCTCTTTCCTCTTTGGATAACTTCATTTTATTCACCTCCTCATTATAAAAACGCTGGAGATTATCATTTTCTTCTGAAGTAAAAATTTTCACTTTATTTTGCTCCTTTTCCTTCTGTTTCTGAGACATTTGTTGTGAAAACCCAACAGTCGTTATCAAAATAAGGCTAAAGGTTAAAAATGTTTTAAATGAGAGCATATAACTTAGTGTTTAAATTGTTTAGCAATAATTGTAGTGAATTTATTTAATACTTGTTTTGCGGACGTGAGATCTATAGCTGCTATTTTATAAACTAATAATCGCAAAACTTATTTCATATTTTCCTTTTAATTTAAGCCGCTTTGTTAAAGTTTAAAGATAATACTATTTCCTTTTATTCTCAATTTTTATGATTCTTTACTAATAACAAGTTGTGCTTTATTATGGCCAACCAATAATAAAATTCTTTAGAAAAAGAAGATGCGATTTAATAGAAAAAAATAAAACATCCAAACACCTATATATACAAAATAGCTTTTTAATTCATAACACACTCTTTAATAATCATTTACACGAACCAACGTTAATTTTTAGTATCTTTAATATCATTAATAAATAACCTTATGAAGCTACTAATCACTCTATTTTGTGCATTAGGTTTAAGTATACAAACATACGCGCAACAAGACGCCCCATCTCCAATCTTATTTATCTACGACGCAAGTGGCTCCATGTGGGGACAACTAGATGGCAAAACAAAAAAAGAAATTGCTTCTGAAGTTTTAGCAACTTCTGTAAGCAATCTTCCAGAGAATCAGAATATCGGTTTAGTAACCTATGGACACAGAACTAAAGGTGACTGTGATGATGTGGAATTTATGGTTGATATCACCAATAATTCTAAAGAAAAAGTAAAAAATGCAGTTATAGGTATCAATCCATTGGGACGAACACCTTTAGCGCGTTCTGCCACTATGGCTATCAATTCATTAAAAGAGCGTAACACCAAAGCAACTATCATTTTAATAACAGATGGCATTGAATCTTGCGATGGCAATATTTGTGATGTGGTAACTAAAGCCAAAACAGATGGTATTGATTTTAAACTTCATATTGTGGGCTTTGGTTTAAAAGAAAGTGAGACCGAACAATTAAAATGTGCTGCAAATGCTGGAGACGGAAAATACTATGACGCTTCAGATGCTAGTGGCTTAGGTGATGTACTTGCAGAAGCTACAACAGAAACTGTGGATGATCCTTCAGATAATTTTTCTATTTATGCGGTAAAAAATGGAAAGCCTGTTGACGCATGGATAAAAGTTGTAAAAGCTGGAACAAATGATGAAATAGATGGTGCAAGAACGTATCGTGATACTGGCTGGGTTTATTTACCTCCAGGAAAATATGACATGATTATCAAGCCTTTAGAGAGTACTAAAATAAAAGGAACTACTGTATCCATTGAAAGTATTAAAGATAAAATTGGTCATCAAACCGTTAGTTTTGATGGTGGAAAAATTAACCTCACCACTCTAAATAATAATGAAGGTTGGGATTGTACTAGTAAAGTAAAAACTCAGAAAGGCGAAGTTGTTGGAGGTAGTAGAACTTATGGAAAGCCAAAGATAATTGAGCTTAATCCAGGGGTTTATGATATTGAAGTAATGGCATTAAAAATAAAAGGTCTTAAAAACAAATTCATTATTGAAGATGTAACCGTCGAAGCCACAAAAACAGTAGATGTCTCTCATAATTTCCAATCAGGAATTGCCATGATTGGGGTAAAAAGTGGCGATGTATTGGTTGATGCCGTAGTAAGTATTAAAACTAAAGAAACCGGAGAAAACGTAGCTGGTAGTAGAACTTATACATCAGATTCAAGTAACCCTAGGGAGTTTATGCTCAATCCTGGAGTTTATGAAGTAAAAGTAAGTGCTGTAAAAAAGGAATATGCTGGTAAAAAAGAAACTTTTACTATTGAGGTCAAAAAAGGAGAGACTGTAACTAAAATAATTAGCTTTTAATTATGGTGCATCCCATGGTAAAACTTTATAGCTTTTTACTGTACTTTTTAGCAATTATTGCTTTTTTCTTTTTGGGCATCGTGTATGCTGGCATTATTGAAGCTGGAAAAGGACAAATGCTAGCAGGAGGTGCTATTGTTCTAGGTTATGGTCTTATTGGAGCGCTTATTGGATTGTGTTTGTCGCTAGTTTTAGCATATAAAAGCAAAAGGCAAATCATACTAAAAACTAATGGTTTATTAGCACTTATCATTATAGCTTCTTTTGCTTATTTTACTATTAAATATCAAAAACGTCAACAAGAAAAAGAGCAACAAAAAATAGAACAACAGAAGCTTAAAAAAACAACCATCCCAGTAGAAGAGGTGCCACAGACTTAACCATTGGTAATCCTGACGCATACAGATCTTGAAATGCAAACTGATGATGAAATGGGTTTAGCAAAGAACAAGCTTTTATAACTTCAGGAGTATTCAGATTCTTTTATTATTCATCCTCAGGAGAAAAAGTTCATCAGATAAATTTATAACATCTTGATGTCATTGTTTTACTCATATTATTTATAAAACAACATCATTATCAACACAGAACGGCCATTAAATACTTCAAATGTATTTAAGGTTATTTCAAGTTACAATTTGGACACTTCACTTAAAATGAACCCATTTAAACCTTAAAGTGCGGGTATCTTTGAATAGAAATTAAAAATAAAATAAGATGAAAAATTTTAAGTATTTACTAATTATGATTGTTGCCCTTGCCATACCTGTATCATCATGTAGTACGGACGACGACAATGACCACGACTACCACTTGGAGTATGTAAATGTTATAAGCGCGGAACTTCCGGATGAATTTAATCATGGAAGTACTTACAAAATTGAGGTGACCATAGCATTACCAAACAGTTGCTATTTTTATTACGATCAATATGATTACATCTATGATGGAACTACAAGGCTTATTTACCCTATAGGACATGTAGATGATGGTGCTTCTTGTAATCAAATCATTACTGAAACTACATTTTCAATACCAGTAGAAGTCCTACAGTCTGAACCTTATATTTTTAAATTTTATCAAGGCAAAGATCCTGATGGGGAAGATATGTTCTTAACTATAGAAGTTCCTGTTATTTGAAACCCATGACAGACATCAAAAAAATATTGAAAATTTAGACTTAAAAGCTGAATAGAAATAAAAGATAAATAATACAATTTAAAGAGATTCTTAACTCAATAAAAAAGAATATAGTAAGTTTTTCATATGGTTAGTTAGTTAGTTTGAAACCGCTCAGTTTCTAAAAGATTGAGCGGTTTTTTTATATATTAAAAGGGAATAGTTTGACTTTTAATAGTTGAATACTTACCCACGACAATTGCAGTAATAAGTACTATAATTTACACTTATGTTAATGAAACTAGTGTAAGAAAAATCAAAAATCCGTTTGATAACTTATAAAACATGTCTACCTTTATTTAATAAGAATTTTTTATGGAAACTAAAAACATCAAAACTAAAGAACTGAGCTAAAAAACAGTACTTACTTACTTGCAAAAAGAATAATTATTGACTAAATGAAATTTACATGAAGTATTTCGTCATTATTGAGTCAGGGTTATTTTCAATTTGCTCTCAATGATTGATTAATATATTTTCCAACGACTATCGCAGTTATTACTACTAAATAAATTTGTCCCATTAAACCTATTAAAATAGCTGCCTTTTGAGCTAAAGTAGTTATTGGAAGTATGTCTCCATAACCAATAGTTAATAAAGTAATGTAACTGTAATACATTAATCCTTCTGTTAATGAATTACCTGCTAATATGCCTTGAAATGAATTTGGAAATACCATTTCGATGCTTAAACAAATAAAAAAGCCTATGAGTCCGAGAGATATATAGCCACTGATTAGTCCAAAAATCACGTTTTTATTTACAATTTTAGCCGTCCAGACTTGCTTGATAATTTCTAGTGATACAATGACATAAAACAAGAAATAACTTGCCATTCTTGTAGAATTAAAAAGTATTTCATTTTTATTTTCAAAAAGACTAGTACCAAAAACAACTGTTGAGATTAGTACTAAAATTAATAAAAACCACATGAGTTTTTTCTTCTCAGAAACCAAAACAATACCAGCTAATAAATTGATAAAAAATAATATGGGGGACAGAATACTTTCAAATAAAGCAGGCGGTATGACTAACGCCCCAAATAAAATAGCCATTTGGCTAAAAAGAAAGATCTCAAAACGATATGGATATAGTCTCTTTAGCATTTTAATCTAAAAGCTTATCATTAAACTCATAATCTTTATAGTTTACCTTATACATCACACTGTAAAATGCTGGAATAAATAATAAGGTAATGACCGTTCCAAACAATAAACCAACCATAATAGTTACCGCCATAGGCTCCCACATTTCACCGCCTCCAAGGTATAAAGGCACTAAGCCTAAAACGGTTGTAAAGGTGGCTAGTAAAATGGGTCTAAATCGTTGTAAACAGGCAGCAATAATAGCATCTTGTGGTTTACGTTTTAACTCACTTTCTTCAATTTCTATTCTATCGACCAATACAATAGCATTATTAATAACGATTCCTGCTAATGAAATGACACCTAAAAAGGCCATAAACCCAAATGGTACACCAAACAGAAGCAAACCTAAAACCATTCCTATAACACCTAAAGGAATGGTACAAACAATCATAACCATTTTTCTAAATGAATTAAACTGTATGATTAATAGCATGACGATTATAAAAGCTGAAAGCGGTAAATAACTTGCTACTGCTCCCATGTTTTCTGCTGAACTCTTTGCATCACCTCCTAATTCATAAGTATAGCCTTTACCCCAAATCTCATTTTGTTCTTCCAGCCAAGGCGTCATAGCTTGAGTCACTTCGGAAGCATTACCTGTCGTTGTTAATTCACTTGATACTTTAATGGTTCTTGTCAAATCGACACGCTTTATTTTAGAATATTGCCATTCGGGAACAATCGTAGCTACTTGTAACAAAGGCACACTTTTCCCTGAACTTTGAGCGTATATATTTAATGTTTCTAATGACGATAATGATTGTTGTTTGCTTTGATTACTCTTCATTATGATAGGAATAGATTTATCCCCTTCTCTATACTCACCTGCCTGAAAACCATCTAAAACGGTTTGTAGAGACGTCGCAATATCCTGATTAGTAACGCCTGCTGTTTGTGCTTTACTCTGATCAATATCTATAACAAACTTCTTTCCTTTCGGTCCCCAATCATCTTTAATATTTTTTGTTCCCGAAATAGTAAATAACTTTGCTTTAATTTCTTCGGCGATACTTGCTAATTTATCTGGATCGTCACCTGAAACTTCAATTTCTACAGGTGTTCCACCACCACCAGAACCAAGCAATCCAACTTTAATATCGGCATTTGGAAAGTTTTCAAAACTAAATGCATCTAGTTTTTCAACCATGTCATTATTCACTAAAAAAGAAGACGTATTGATTAAAATATGGGCATAATTAGAATTCGCCTCATCTGCATTATACCCCAAATCGTAAGCAGAAGGGCCTTCACCAATATAAGCCGACCAATCTACAATACCATCTGGTTTAGCATCTGTTACCTTCAACTCTTTTTCCATAAAATCCTCAAGTGCCAAAATAACAGCTGTTGTATTTTCAATTTTCGTATTCTCTGGCAAATTAACATCAACCGTTATCATATTACGGTCACTATCTGGGAAGAATACAAAACCTAAAAAACCAAATCCGAAAATGGATAAAAAGAACATAAAAACAATAAGTGCCAATACTGATTTTTTCCAGCTTAAAGCTAACAAAATCAAATCTTTATACTTACGTTTTAATCCATTAATTAATCTATCTAAGAAGCTTTCTTTTCCAGCTTCTTTTGGTTTTACCTTAAGGAAAAACACACAAAATAAGGTGATGACGCTTAACGCAATAATCCAAGAGGATAAGAGGGCAATGGTTATAACAACGAAAATAGGCCCCATAATATCTCCCATTACTGATTCTGCCATAAAGAAGGCTAAAAACGCAGCAGATGTTGTTAATGTTGAAATCAATAATGGCGTGAATAATTCTGAACACGCATCTATGGCAGCCTTTTTAACAGGAATGCCTGCTTCCATTTTTACCATGACCGATTCCGCTACAACAATAGCATTATCCACCATCATCCCTAAAGCCATTATGAGAGCGGCTAACGAAATTTGATTGAGCCCAACATCGATTAACCCCATGACCATGAGTGTGGTAATGGTTACAATAGGAATTAGACTTGCTATGACCAACCCCGTTCTTATTCCTAAAAAGAATAACATGACTGCTAACACGATCGCAATCGCCTGTAATAAGTTGCCAATAAAATCACTAATCTTTAAATCAATGTATTTATCTATGGATGCTAGGCGGGATACTTCCAAACCAACTGGCAACTTATCTTGCCACTCAGCTAACAATACATCAATTTCTTCACCCAACTTAATGATATTTGCTCCTTTTTTTAAAGATACGTGCAATGAAATAGCATCTTTTCCATTAATACGTACTTTTTGTTTCGGAGGATTGATATACCCTTTTTTAACCGTCGTAATATCTTCAAGAGCTATAACTTGTCCATTTTCCCCAATTGGAATGAGCATCTCCTGTATCGACTTTAAATCATTGAAATTTCCTGTTGGTTCAAGAATAATACGTTCCGCTTCAACATTAATAGTACCTCCAGAGCTTAATATATTGGTACTCCCAATAATATTTTTTAATCTACTAGACGTTAATCCATATGTTTTCAATCTGGTATTTTCAAACTCTACAAAAACACGTTCTTCCTGCACACCGTTCAACTCAACTTTAGCAGCATCTTCAAGTTTTATTAAATCATCTCTCAAATCATCTGCATAGTCTTTCATTTCTGCATAGTCATAACCATCAGAAATCAAACCTACAGCGATACCAAATACTTCACCAATACCATCATCCTGTAATTGAGGGTTTACATTACTAGGCAATCCCTGAATTGCGCTTAATTTTCGACGTAAACGATCCCATACCGGCTGAAGTTCTTCGGGTTTCACTTCCATTTTTAGTTCAACCTGAACGATTGAAAGCCCAGTACGCGATGTGCTTTTTACGACTTTTAATTCGGGTAATTCCTGTGCTACTTTTTCAATTTTATCACTAACAAGTTCTTCAACACGTTCTGGGCTTGCGCCAGGAAATGATGATACTATCGATGCCACTCTAATGGTATATGGTGGCATACTGTCTCTCGATAATGACCCGTAAAACAACATACCCATAATCATAACTACAGCTAGGATACTTAAAACAACTCGATTACGATCTATTGAAAATTGCGTAAGATTCATACTTAATATTTTTGGTTGGTTGAAAGTTCTTATTTTAATCTTACGTCTTGTCCGTCCAATAATGTCTGTAAGCCAGCTGTTGCTATTTTATCTCCGGCCACTAATCCATTTTTCACCTCAAAGCCATCAGCAGTTAAATCACCTAATTCCAAATACCGCTTATTCACTGTTCCTGTTCCGCCATCTTTAGAGCTAATTAGAAAAACAAAACGCCCTTTACCATCTTCACCAACCGCTTTCACAGGAATAATTAATGAGGTATTTGAGGTATTATCTGATGTTTCAGAGAAATCAAAAGTGACATTAGCTGCCATACCAGGTTTAATATCTGAAATAGGTTTATCTAAGAATATAGATGTAGTATACGTTGCGGCTTCAGGGTTAATAATTGGTGCGACTTCAGTTACAGTACCATCAAATACTTGACCTTCGATTGCTGAAAACTCTAACTTAGTTTTCATACCTACTGCTACTCTATTTACTATATTTTCAGGTAAACCCACTTCTATTTTTAAATCCTTGCCAGCATTGAGAATAGCAAATACATGTCCCGCTGCGACACGTTCACCAACACCGCCATCTGTATCTGCAATCAAACCGTCTTTTGGTGCTTTAATTATGCCATAACTTAATTGTGTAGCTTGAATACTTTTGTTACGTTTAGCTGATTCATATTGATCTAAAGCCGTTTGATAAGAATTTTTTGCAGCTTCATAATCGCTTAATGAATTACTTCCTTTTTCATATAGTGATTTAATACGATTTAAATTAGATTTTGAAGTATTCATAGAAGACGCTGCACTTTTTAATGCAGACACCGTTTGCTCATAAGCTAAACTCGCTTCAACATTGTCTAACCTAGCTATAACATCGCCTTTCTTTACTTTTGCACCTTTACTATAATTTGCTTTAGTAATGATACCTCCACTTCTAAAACTTAAATCAATGGCATCTCCTGCTTTGGCAGTACCACTAAACGTTCTTATTTTATGAGTATCAACATCACCAACTACCGTATATTTTACTGGTCGCAAAACAGTTTCTTTAACTTGTTTTTCTTCTTTACAGGATATAAAAGCGGTTAAACTTAAAATCATGATTAGAGTATATTTTTTAATTTCCATAATGATAGTTGTTAGTTTTTACTCAAAATATATTGGTTAACGCTTTGAATGAATTGTTGATTTTCGGCTTCTGTATGTACTAAAAAGAAATATCCAATAGCACGCTCTAACTGCATGGATGTTAGTAAGTAATTATAATTTGCTGTAGCACTTGCTAATTGGGTTTGTAAATAATTGGTTTGTGCATCAATTAATTGAATGACAGGAACAGCTCCTTGTTTGTAAGCATTTTGTGTAAGTTCCAAACTTTCTTTTGCTGTTTCTTCAGATACTTTAGAGATTTCAATATTTGCTATTTCACTAATTAAGTCTAAAACAATATCGTTGACATTCTTCTCTATATTTAGTTCTATATTTTCTTTTTCATAACCTAACTGCTCTTCTTGAATTTTAGCCGTTTGACGATTTATATTTCTTTGGTTTTGATTGAATATTGGTAATGATACATTTAATCCAAAATTATATGTTCCGTCTGGCGTAACCGGAAAGCCATCAGGCACAGTCGACCCTTTTCCTGATTGCGAAATAGCTAAATTATATTGCCCTTGTAAAGCTACGGTTGGAATAAAACGCCCTGTATCATTCAATCTATAAGTACGGTCATTAGCACTTAAGTTATAATTGATATTTTTTAATTCTGGTGCGTTTTTCTTTCCTTCTTTTACTAAAAATTCAATTAATGCAGGTTGTAATTTTGGATCATCTAAAATCGTATAGAAGTCTTCGTATTTATAATTTTCAAAAACACCTTCAGAAAGCATCGCATCATTAATATCTATGTCTTTATTGATAGGTGAATTCATTAACTGATTAATCGTAAAATAGGCTTGTCTTAATTGATTTCCAGCATCAATAAGGTTTTGTGTGTTTTGTGCTAACTGACTTCTAAAACGCAACACATCTGATTTGCCAGATGCGCCGCCTTCAAAATTTTGCTCAGCCAGCTCCAAATTACGTTTTGTAATCTGTAAATTTTGGTTTTGAATATTTGTGTTAGTCTTTAAAATTAAAGCATTAAAATAAGCTACTGATGCATTTAATAAAGCATCTAATTCACTCGCATTATAAACAGCTTCTTGTGCTTTTTGTAAATCTTCTTTAATATCAATATTTGCTGAAGCACTTTCAGAATAAATCAATTGTTCCAAAACAACATTTCCAGATGTTGAAATTTCTGGATTACTACCATTAGAAATTTCTGCTACTCTTGGGTCTAGATAAACACCGCTGACACCAGCAGTAACATTTGGCAAATAACCGCTTTTAGCAATTTTAACATCTTGGCTACTTAACTCAATACTCTTCTTATTTGAAGATAATCCTAAATTTTGATCTAAAACACCACGCATAATATCTAATATAGACAATGAATTTTCAGTTTTAGGTTTTGTGCTACCTCCTATAAAATCTGCTGAACCTAACATGGCATACCGCAATGGGAAATCAATACGTTTTGCAGTCTCGTAATTAATAGTTAGTTTGTTTTTATATTCAAGGAGTAGAGGTAATTCTGAAGCATTGGTACCATTTACTATGGCCTCAACATTTAAAGCTATGCGTCTAAAAAACTGATCTAAATTGGTTTGAGGTTGATTGGTTGCTAATATGCCTCGCTCTACATCCTTAACTCTGTTAGCCGAAAATGAGGGTAGTTTCTTAGTGTTAATCATTGATGTTAGTTCCTCAAATTGAGCATTACTAAAATCAAAACCACCAGCAAGATAAACGGCATCAATGCCATCTAAATCTGAGGCACTCAATCCATTTTCAGATAACGGAATTAAACGATACTGTTTTCCTTCTTTCTGAAAATATGGGTTAAATACGGTCTCCAATGGAAGCGCATCTATAATGTAATCATCTATAATAATGCCGATATTTTTATAATTATAAATAGTTTTAAAGGCGTTCAAATCCTTCTTATAAGACAACGGAGCGATAATATATGTAATGTTGTTAATCCCAGATGTTTTCTGCTCTCGTGGTAGGTTTATAAAATCTGAATTAATGGAACCGAAAACAATAACAGGCTTGGTATAACTTTCCTGTTGACTCAAAACGATGTTATCCATAACTCCAAAAGCCAAAATAATATCTGCATCACTATTAACTAATGATTCATAATTAGCCTTTGCGGTTTCTAAATTATAATTGTTTGAAAGTACGTTTTTAAAGTTTACTGTTTTCCCTTGACCTAAGACTGCTCTGATTTCAGTTTTTAGCTGTTCTAACAAAGGTTTCACTTCCGGAGAATTTTTATCTGTAAGTAAGCCTATCTTTATCGTTTGAGAATAATTTAATTGAAAAATAAGCACAAAGAAAAATAAGAGGGATTTTTTCATTTATTTATAATTAAGTTGCAGAAATAATACTTTTATTTTGGTGTTTTTTGTTTAATAATATAATAAAAAAATTAAGGTTTTCATTTTTAACAAGTTACTCATTATTTCTATGTTGTGTTAACAAACCTCTTTTTGATTTTAAACTGCTGGTGCTATATTAGATCATTTTTTAAAAGAACAAATGGAATTTACACTATATAGATCGTCTGAATGTTCACTAACTAAAAAATGTTCATGCCTAAGATAATAAAATATTCATATTACCATTTTAAATAATATGGCTTCTAAAATATTCGATAAAAGTATTTGTTTATAGCTAGTGATAAGAAAAAAAAAGAAGCAAAGTGACTTAAACAGTATTTAAAACAACCAAAACATCATATGAAATACAAGCCATTTTTTAGAAGAGACTATTTTTATTCCCAAATGACTCCCCTAATATTCTCATGGTTTACATTTTAGTTCGGCCAAATTAAATTGCACCAATAAACATTAATGCAACTCCCTAACCCAAATATTTCTATAGCTTACACCGCTATTATCATGGTGGTCCTGAAGTCTTATTGCGCCCTTACCATGTGGATTATTTTTAGGCCAACCAATATATGGTGTCGTTCCTTTTATTTCATAATGGTCTTGAATTAAAATGCCATTGTGTAACACGGTAATCGTTCCAGATTTTGTTTTTTTTCCTTCAGAATTGAATTCTGGAGCGTGATAAATAATATCATAGGCATTCCATTCGCCAGTTGGCACTGAGGCTTTTACTAAAGGAATGGATTGTTTGTAAATAGATCCAACTTGTCCGTTAACATAAGTATCGTTATCATTATTATCTAAAACCTGTACTTCATAACGTTCTTGAAGAAAAACACCACTATTACTTCTACTTTGCCCACTTGCTCTTTTCTCTGGTGAAGACCGCCATTCTATATGTAACTGTATACAATCAAATTCTTGCTTCGTTTGAATATCTCCAGATTTGTCTTTAACGGTCATCGAACCATCATCATTTAAAATCCACTGTGCTGGTGTCTGATCTTTAGCATGCACCCAACGGTCTAAATTCTCACCATTAAATAACACCATAGCATCACTCGGAACGCCATTTTGCCCTGTAGGGTTAACCGTTGGCGGTATAGGTTTATAAAGCTCTGTTTCTTCGGGAGTTGTTGGTTCTTTAAGTACGACTTCCTCTTCTGCCTCTATCTCTATAGAAGTTTTATTTTCTTTACCATTGGTACATGCAAAAAGACAAGGTGTCACTAATATTATTAGGGTTATTTTTCTAATATTCAAAACTTTATAATTTTTTAATCTTAATATTTCTAAACCAAACTTTATTACCATGATCTTGAAGTCCTATATGACCCGTCTGATGTTTCCCAAAGCCTTTCCAGTCCTTAAACTTTGATTTTGCAACTAAGGCATCCCATGTCGAGCCATGAACAGCAAATTCTGCTATGACTGTTCCGTTTAATGTAACACTACCAGAATTTGACTTATGATCCACCTTGATTAAACATGTGTTCCATTCTCCAGCTGGCTTGCAGACATCATGAGCAGGTGGCACCATATCGTATAGTGCCCCGGCTTGGTGGTGTTTGTGATTCACTTCTGCGTCTGCATATTTTTTGTTGTCTAATACTTGTATTTCTGGTCCTGTTTGATAGGCTTCAGGAAAAGCCTCGTCTTCAAAAACACTCCAAAAAATACCACTATTACCTAATTCTGAAATCTTCCATTCAAGTGATAAGACAAAATTGGTATATTTTTCTTTTGTTATAATATTTTTTCCGCCATGTTCTCCTGGGGTAAAAGCCATAGTT
Organism: Flavivirga spongiicola; assembly: GCF_030540825.1. NCBI lineage: Bacteria > Pseudomonadati > Bacteroidota > Flavobacteriia > Flavobacteriales > Flavobacteriaceae > Flavivirga > Flavivirga spongiicola. Next base: position 2,875,198 of record NZ_JAUOEO010000001.1, on the reverse strand, counting down.
CCATCTTCAATGGACCATTCAGAAGGCATCTTATCTGATAAATATCCGCGCCAGTTATTAAAAGATGATCCATCAAAAAGCGTTACCCATTCTTCAGTCATTTTCTTTTCAGCAACGTCAACCTTTCTTTCTTCAATAGATGTTTTCCCTTTTCGTAGTTTACAAGAAGTTGTAACCATTAGCATAATTAGTAAATAGATTAATGGTTTTATAGGCATTAACTTTAAATATTTCATAACTATAATTTTTTCAATTTTCAACTAATCAAATTTCCTTCGTCATCCCATTTTGCAATATTACTTCTATTGGATTGATCTACACATTTAGCCAACCATGCTTCTTCATATTTAAACCCATGCTTTTTAAGAATCTCTTCGGGCACACCATCCCAAATGTTTGGCGTGTTTCCTTTATAACCTAATTCTTTGATACCTTCTTTTGAAGTGTAATAGCCTGTTAGCGTTAAATTACGCATTCTTGTAAAAAATGCTTCTCCTTGTATGAGTTCTGGCTTTGTTTTTTCCGGATATGCTATTTGATCACAAATATAAAATTGCTCCTCGTCTGTACATGTAATAAATGCTTTGTTATACAACTTATTACTAAAACTATCTAACCACATAATACCACCTCTTAATGGTATTTGTTGTTTCTCTATATCTTTAACAATAAAATCTATAAACTCTTTTACACCTGCATCTGTCGCAGAAACATATGGATCACTCTTGGGAAGTATAATATCACACAAAACCGCTATGGTGGCAAGCTCGTGCTCATTAAAAAAATTGGATTCGAACAATTCTTGATCTCTTAAAGTCTCCTCTTCTGTTCGACCATATAAGGGTACTTCTTTAATCTCGGGTAGTTCATCAACAGATGGTGTTTTTGTAGTACATCCATTTAGTACTAATCCTGTGGCTACAGAACCTAACAGTATGGTCTTAATGCTATCACGTCTTTTCATGTCTACAAATTGAAGTGGTTTAAACTTTTTTGATTAAAGCGAAAAATAGTAATTTCATTCCCTAATGAAGGCTTTTTTGAGCTGCATAGCATCGCTATGGAGTAAGAAAAAGACAAAATGTGGGGATGAAAGGGCATTTTGCAGCCAATTATAAAAAACTTAAAACACTTCATCTTTAAATATTTTGTTTTTTCAATTCACTTACAATATAATCACAGGTTCTCCATGACAAAGCCAGTATGGTCCATGTCGGGTTTTTGTCTGCCTGTGATACAAAAGGACCTGCATCAACAATAAAAACATTATCAACATCGTGTAATTGCTGATACTTATTTGTAACCGATTTTTTAGGATCGTCTCCCATCCTTGTTGTTCCGACTTCATGAATGATCCTCCCAGGAGTTAACAGCCCATAGTCATTCTCTTTATTTGGTCTATCCCCTAACACTTGTGCGCCCATACCATCAAAAATGTCTTCAAATGTTTGATGCATATGCTTTGCCTGTAATTTTTCATGTTGACTCCATTCATAATGAAATCTCAATACAGGAATCCCCCATTCATCAACAACATCAGGGTCTATCTCACAGTAATTACTTTCCACCGGAATACTTTCACCTCTACCAGCAATCCCTATAACTGCTCCATAAAATCTCTTAATATCATCTCTTAAACTATTTCCATAACCGCCTACCTGACCACCTATAAATTTATTTAACCCCGTTATATTAAACCCAAATCCATAACTAGGCATACCTAGCCCACCCCAGATTTCAGTATGATATCCTCTTGGGAAATTTAACTTTTTATGATTACCCCACCAAGGTGAATACACATGCATACCTCCAACGCCATCTTCATTGTAAGTCTCTCTATTCATTAATTCAGGAACAAATGCTACCCGATCGGTACCCGTAGAATCATGTAAATATCTACCAACTAATCCGCTACTATTTCCTAATCCATCTTTATGAACTTTACTTTTAGAATTTAGTAAAATTCTTGCGGTACTACATGCTGAGGCTGCCAAAACAACTACTTTGGCATTTAATTTATATTCTTTTCTATCCAGCTTATTAATAAAAATAACACCTGTTGCTTTACCAGAATCGTCTGTAACAACTTCTCTTACCATAGAGTTGGTATAGAGTTTTATCTGCCCTCCAGATTTTTGTGCTGGAAATATCAAGCAGGACCCTGAAGAAAAATCCGCATAAACACTGCATGACCTACTACACTGAGCACAATAAAAACAAACACCTCTACTATCGTTTATGGGTTTTGTTAAAATGGATAAGCGTGAAGGGTATACAGGTATGTTAGCCTTTCTTGCTCCTTTAATATAATATAACTCATGGAGTCTCGGTTTTGGTGCTGGTAAAAAGAAACCATCAGGATCATTCGGTAAATTTTCTTTGCTTCCAAAAACACCAATGAGTTTATCGACCTTATCATAATAAGGTTTAACATCTTCATAAGAAATGGGCCAGTTATCACCTAAGCCATCTATACTTTTTCTTTTAAAATCCAATGGTCCAAACCTTAAGGAAATTCTTCCCCAGTGATTGGTTCTTCCTCCCAACATTCTAGATCTAAACCAATCAAATTTTGTCCCGTGTTTTTTTGTATATGGCTCTCCTTCTATATCCCACCCACCATAAGCAGCATCAAAATCGCCAAAATCTCTTGTGGATCCAGCACCCCTTCTAGGCGATTCATAAGACCATTTTAGCTGCGTACGTGAAACCGGATCTGCAGGATCGTAAAATGGACCAGCTTCTATGACTGCTATGTTTAAACCAGCTTCAGAGAGTATTTTAGTAGCCATACCTCCACCAGCTCCAGAACCAACAATAATAACATCAAAAGTTTCAGGAGATTCTTTTATTTGCATGAGGTTCCTTAATTTATAAAATTATTAATTGAGTTATATTCCGAGTATTTTCTTTAACTGTTCTTTACCAATTTCACCGCCAGCAAAATCATCAAATCCTTTTTCTGTAGCTTCAATAATATGCTTTTGAATAAAAGGCGCACCTTCTTTGGCTCCTTGAGCAGAAGCTTTTATACAGCATTCCCATTCCATAACTGCCCAAACATCACATCCATACTTGGTTAATTTAGAAAAAACACTTTTAAAATCTACTTGTCCATCACCTAAAGACCTAAATCTTCCTGCCCTATCTTTCCAACTTTGAAAACCACCATACACGCCACTTTTTCCAGATGGATTAAATTCTGCATCCTTTACATGAAACATTTTAATAAACTCATGGTAATAATCAATGTATTTTAAATAGTCTAATTGTTGCAATACAAAATGACTTGGATCGTACAATATATTAACACGTTTATGATTTCCCGTCGCTTTTAAGAAACGTTCAAATGTCACCCCGTCATGTAAATCCTCTCCTGGATGTATTTCGTAACAAAGGTCTACCCCGTTATCTTCAAAAACATCTAAAATGGGAAGCCACCGTTTAGCCAATTCTTCAAAACCCATTTCTACCAATCCGTTTGGCGCTTGAGGCCATGGGTATATGGTATGCCAAAGTAACGATCCAGAAAATGTAGCATGCGCTTTAATGCCTAAATGCTTACTGGCAATAGCAGCGTTTTTAACTTGTTGTACGGCCCATTCTGTTCTTTTTTTAGGATTGTTTTTACAATCATCCGGCGCAAAATTGTCAAACATTAAATCGTATGCTGGATGTACCGCAACGAGTTGCCCTTGTAAATGTGTTGCCAGTTCTGTTATTTCCAGACCATAAGACTGCACTTTCCCCTTTAACTCATCGCAATATGTTTTACTTGATGCCGCTTTATCTAGATCTATGAAGCGAGATTCCCAAGTAGGAATTTGTATGCCTTTATATCCTAAACCTGACGCCCATTCACATATCCCGTCCAAACTATTAAATGGGGCATTATCTCCAGCAAATTGTGCTAAAAAAACAGCAGGTCCTTTTATTGTTTTCATCTGTTTATTTTATTTTTTAATTAGGTTAGATATCATTTTCTTGTTCTATATATCTAACCAAATATTTCCTGACTTGTGAGATTCAACACATTTTTCTATGAATTTCATACCTCGAACACCGTCATTCATTGTTGGATACTCACCGCTATCGTATGTTTTCTTTCTAATTGCCTTTGCTACACCATAATAAATATTTCCCATAGAATCGAATATACCTTCAGGATGTCCAGGTGGTAACTTCGTCCCATTTAATGACACGTCTCCATTGTAACCATGTCCTGGTTTTAATACTTGTAATGGCTTATCTTCTGTTAAATAATATAGATAGTTTGGATTTTCCTGTTTCCAGTTAAATCCTCCTTTTGTTCCATATATCTTTACTTCAAGGCCATTTTCTTCTCCAGTGGCAATTTGACTTGATCTTATAACACCCTTAACATATTCTGAAAAACGTATCAATATGGTGCCATCCACATCTAGTTGATTGTCCTCGTAGCGCATATTAAGGTCTGCCAGAACTGATTTCACTTTCTGTCCTGTTAAATATTCTGCCATATTAAAAGCGTGCGTTCCAATATCTCCTATACAACTACTTATTCCTGCTTTTTTAGGATCTAAGCGCCATATTGTTTTTCGTAATTCTTTATCCAGTAGTATGGGGTTTATCCATCCCTGATAATATTGAACATCTACTTTCTGTACTTCTCCTATAGTACCAGATTGAATCATTTCTCGCATTTGACGAATCATAGGATACCCAGTATAGGTATACGTTACTGCAAAAACTGTATTTGATTTTTTAAGTGCGCTTTCTAAAATCTTAGCTTCAACAAGTGTGGTTGTTAATGGTTTTTCGCATATAACATGAAACCCATTCTCTATCAATTTTTTCGCCATAGGAAAGTGCAAAAAATTTGGTGTAAGTACTGAGACCACTTCTATTCTTTCAGACTCTGGAAGCTTTAATTCTTCTTCAATAAATGTATCAAAATCTATATAAATGCGATTAGCAGATAATTCTAATTTCTGTGCGAAACCTATATTTTCTTCCCAAACAGGGTTAAAAACACCTCCAACCAGTTGATATTTATCATACATTGAAGAAGCTACTCTATGTAGCACACCTATAAGGGAATCACCGCCGCCGCCAAGTATTCCTAATTTTATTTTTTGTGACATTTTTTTTCTTTTAGACAGAAAATTACAACTGTTCTGTTTTTCGCTTTTTCATGTAGATATTCAATCCTAAAAATGCTACGATTAGAATTGCTGGTAAAATAGACATTGTACGCAATGCTTCTGCAGCATTGGCGTCATCCATAAGCCTTCCCATAACTGGCAATACTATAGATACAGAAAACATACCTGCTCCACCCATAACAGAAAGCCCTAAAGCACCTGTTTCTGGCAAATATTCAGCTACAAAGCCTAACATGGTTGGCCAGAAAAAAGTAACACCTACAGCAAAAATCGCCGCTGCAACAAATGTCATTCCTCCACTAGTTATTGTCAACATCCAAAGACCAATAAAAGTGAATATAGCAGAATACAACAACATGCCTGAAGGGCTTAATTTATGAACCACTTGACCTGCAGATAATCTACCCAAAGCCATAATACCATTTATAAAAGCCAGTACAAGTAAAGGTGCAGACACAGAAGTTTTTAATAGCGATTCAATACGCTGTGTCGTTCCTAATTCTGAAGCTGCCGTAAGAAACATACAAAGCACCATAAATAAGAATAGCGGATTCAACACACTCTTAAACATTTTTTTATTACTAATTCCTAACTGTACGCGCTCAGTTACAGGGAATTTTTGGCCAAAAAACATCATCCCGTAAATTATTAGTGGAATAAATAACGTTCCCACCATAACTTGCCAGCTTAGTCCCATAATATCCATTATTAACCATCCTAACAAGGAACCAATTACGATACCCCCTGGAAACCATACATGAAACCTATTAAGCATTTTGGTTTTGTTTTCTGGAAACATAGATGCCACTAATGGATTTAGCGCAGCTTCAACCATTCCGTTACCAATACCGACAAATAATGTTGCTATAAAAAGAGATGTCATAGAATCTGCCATAAGCGTCCACACAATTCCAATAATGTGTGTAAAAAAAGCAATCCAAGTAATTTTTTTAATTCCTAGTAAATCGACCAATGGTCCTCCGATAATCATTGCAATTGTAAATCCAAAAAAGGCTGGTGCAAAAGCATATCCTAGTTGTTCTAAGGTTAACCCAATACCCTCTGGCCCAAAAACGGTTTCTAACCTTGCTCTTATAGCAAAGGTCATAGCTGTCGTAATTAAAGCAAGACAGCTTGCCAGGAAAAGTTTATTTTTATTGATACTTTCCATTATCTTATTATTTTGGTTTAGTTCGTTTTATTTAGAAAGTTGTTTCCCTACTCGCAATAACAAATTTTTAGTGGCCTCAATCCCTTTCTCTTCAGACATCATATTGCCTTCATACTCAATACCAATGAAACCTGAATAACCTGCATCTTTTACTGTTTGCAACATCTTTAAATAATCAATTCTTGTATCATTTCCTTTTTCATCAAAATCGTACGACTTAGCACTTACAGCCTTTGCATAAGGCATCAATTCTTTAACACCTTTATATTTATCGTATGCTTCTTCACATCCATCTTTTTTACGCTTAATGCAAAAATTGCCAAAATCCGGTAATGTTCCACAGTTTGGCTTATTCACCTTTTGCATGACTGCTGCTAGCCATTGTCCATTTGAAGTATATCCTCCATGATTTTCTACCAACACATTTATCCCTTGCGTTTCTGCGTATTCTGATAATTTTCCTAAACCAATAACAGCTTGTTCCATAACCTCTTCATAAGTACCTTCTCCGTGAGCATTGACTCTAATAGAATGGCATCCTAAGGCCTTTGCAGCATCTACCCATTTTTTATGGTTTTCGACAGCAGTATTTAAATGGTCTTCATTATTACTGGCCAAATTACCTTCTCCATCAACCATTATTAGTAAATTTTTAACGCCGTGTTTTTCACTTTCAGCTTTTAGCTTTTTAACCACCTCATCTATCCCTAAATCGTTTACCTCTTTATTATAAAGACCGCTAACATATTCAATGGCTTCAAAACCTAAGGCATGGGCTTCTTTAGCAAAATCAAAAGGGTTCATTTTTCCACTTCCAATTTTTTTATGTAAAGACCATTGCGCTAAGGAAATTTTGAAGAATATAGGGGCTTCAATTTCTTCTGTTATATTTGAAGCTTTATTTTCTTTAGATTTTTTGCAAGCAGAAAAAACAAATATTGACAGGACTATAATTATTCTAGTAGCACTATACATAAAATGTTTTGTATTCATGATTAATTTCTTATTTAGTTAAACAATGACATTTAGAACTCGTTTAAACTTTTTTAATTGGTTAAAAAACGTCTCTTTTACACCCATTTTTATCTTTTTTTCCTTCCTTAACTCTGCTATGCAACTCAAAAAAGCTTTCAAATGGAAGTAAAATTGTTAATTTTCACTACAATCCAAAAAATTTAAACAAGTTCTTAATTAATCACGTGAATATATATATTAAGACTTAAAACAATGTGTATTTTTATTCAGTGAAAGAATTTAAACAAAATTTAATGGTTTTAATTTTGTTAAGTAAATTGAAAATTATCAACAGAATTTTTCAATCTATATTCGTTTGGCGTACATTTTTCATGCTTTTTAAATACCGTTGCAAAATACTGACTTGTAGCGAAGCCACACATGTAAGCCACTTCAGCGATCGTTAAATCTTTATTATCGAGAAGTATTTTTTTTGACATCTCCAGACGCTTCATTGTCAAGTAACGCATTGGCGTTAAATTTGTTAACCTTTTAAAATGATGCGTAAACCTGGTTAACCCAACACCTGCCGACTGAGACATTAACTCAATAGTCCAGTTTTCGGTTAAATTATTTTCAAGTTCTTTCAAAAAGAATTTCACACTTCTAGAGCTATCAGTGAGTGACTCATTTAATACGATATCATCAGTATTCAACAAATCAAGCAACAAAATCAACAGATAGTTAATAAGAAGCCTTATTTTAGAAGCATTACTTCCATTTTCATCTGTATCCACAGCTTTATTAATCCTGCGAAAACAACCTCTCACCTTCTCATCCGTTTTCAAAATAGATTTTTCATTTTGCCTTAAAATTGTGGTAAGTCTAGACAAATCATCTTGAGTCAAGGTAATCCATTCTGGCCAAACCCAATCTTGGTGCGGCCTACGCACACCCAAATCTATAATAACCCAATAAAATTTCCCCATACCTATATAAGGATTCCCAACTTTATGAGCCTCCCATGGCCTTGTAATGGTTAGATGATTCGGCTGCAGTACCATCTCCTTGTTTTCCTGAGAATACGGCATCGTTCCAGATTCTAAAAAATGAAACTCGATACCCTCATTTCGATGCCAGTCTAACCCCCAATCCTGCGGCTCATTAGCATCCCAATAACCAATACTATTAAGACCTAGCGTATTTTTATCTAAACGATCACCAGGATATGTATGTCTAGCCAAAGCTTTAAACTTTAACTTTTTTCGATTAATAGCATCAACCAAAGGCAAACAAGTGTCTGCATGATACACAATCCCATCTGCCTCATAAGGCTGTATTTTTTGTATGTTTATTTTCACTGAAATAATTTGAACATTGATATAGCGCAAATTAATTAATTTTCCAAATATTTAAGAACTTAATTATCATTTTCTTCGTTTTAGTTATAATGATGGTTAAAATTCTTATAGTTTATTTACTACATAAACTGATATCTAAATAATTGTTTTAAATAGTTTTAATGAGAATAACAGAAACAGCAGAAAGCAAAAAAACTTATGACGCAATCGTTATAGGAACAGGAATTAGTGGTGGTTGGGCTGCTAAAGAACTTTGCGAAAAAGGGCTAAAAACCTTGGTTCTTGAGCGCGGCAGGATGGTTAAACATATTGAAGATTATCCAACAATGCATAAAGATCCCTGGGATTTTGAATTAAAGGGCACACCGTCAATAGATGACAAAAACAGCCAATTAAAACAAAGTCGCACAGGGTACACCACTGCAGAACAAAGCAAACATTGGTTTGTAGACGATTTAAAACATCCATATAATGAAACGAAACGTTTTGATTGGATGCGGGGTTATCATGTTGGCGGACGTTCTATTATGTGGGGTAGACAAAGTTACAGGCTTAGCGATTTAGATTTTGAAGCCAATAAAAAAGATGGACATGGCGTTGATTGGCCTATACGATATAAAGACATCTCTTCATGGTACGATTATGTTGAAGGTTATATTGGTGTGAGTGGCGAAAAATTAGGGTTGCCTCAACTTCCTGATGGTAATTTTGATCCTCCCATGGAATTAAATTGTGTTGAAGAACATCTAAAAGAACAATTATCTGAAAACTATACGGATAGACTTTTAACTATTGGAAGAACCGCAAATATTACCGGAGATAAAAATCGCAAAGGCAGAAGCAAATGTCAATTCAGAAACAGGTGCATTAGAGGCTGTCCTTTTGGAGCCTATTTTAGTAGTAATTCATCTACTTTACCTGCTGCTGAACTTACTGGCAATATGACTTTAAGACCTAACTCTATTGTTCATGAAATTATTTATGATGACACTCTTAAAAAAGCAACTGGTGTTAGAGTTATAGATACAGAAACTAAAGAATCCTTAGTATTTAATGCTGAAATTATTTTTTGCTGTGCCTCGTCAATGGCATCATCAGCTATTTTAATGCAATCAAAATCCAAAAGATTTCCTAATGGGTTAGGAAATGATTCTGGCGAATTAGGTCATAATATTATGGATCATCATCTAGGAGCAGGAGCATCGGGTAAATTTGATGGTTTTAAAGATAAATATTATAAAGGACGTAGACCAAATGGTATTTATATTCCGAGATTTAGAAATCTAGGTGACAAGAAAACTGAGAAAAAAGATTTTTTAAGAGGTTACGGTTATCAAGGCGGCGGCGGTCGAGGAGACATCTCAGAACATATAGCGGAACTTGCATATGGTGCAGAATTTAAAGAAAAAATATTAGAACCTGGAGGTTGGCGTATGGGACTAGGTGGATTTGGAGAATGTCTCCCCAACCATGATAATAAAATGACACTTGATTATGAGAAATTAGATGAATGGGGGCTACCAACGATTACCTTCGACGCTGAGTGGAAAGAAAACGAATTGAAAATGCGTGAAGATATGGTTCAACAAGCTGTAGAAATGCTTGAGAAATCTGGTTTTAAAGATATTAAAACCTTTAATAATTTATCTGCTCCCGGTATTGGTATTCACGAAATGGGAACTGCTCGTATGGGCAGAGACCCCAAAACATCTGTTTTAAATAAGAATAACCAAGTACACACTGTTCCTAATGTTTATGTTACTGATGGTGCTTGTATGACCTCTTCAGGGTGTCAGAACCCCTCACTTACATACATGGCATTAACCGCCAGAGCAGCTAATCATGCCGTAGAACAATTCAAAAAAAACAAAAATGAATAGAAGAGACGTATTAAAAGGCTTGGGGCTATCATTGGGCTATGCTATAGCTACCCCCGGAATAATGAGCATGCTTCAAAGTTGTAAAACGGAAGCTTCATTATGGGTTCCTAAGCTTTTATCAATAGACGAAGGTATTGTTATAACTAACTTAATCGATCTTATCCTTCCAAAAACAGATGCGACACCGGGAGCTTTAGATGTTAACGTCCCTGAGTTTTTAGATTTATATGCTTTCAAAACTTATGATGAAAAACGAAAAAAAACTTTTAAAAAAGGCATAAACGGTATCATGAAAGCTCTAAATATTAATGAAGACAATAGTGTTGCCGCTTTAAAAACTGAAGATTATGATGCGCTATTAGCTAAATATTTAAAAGCATCTAAAGAACAACAGGAACTATACAGGCAAGAGGAGGACAAAGAAAATAAAGATGTTATTTTGTTTAATGCACTTTCTAATTTAAGAAGTTCATCCATTTGGGCTTATAAAAATAGCGAACTCATTGGAGAACAAGTACTCGCTTACGATCCAATTCCAGGATTACAAATAGGATGCGGTACCATAGAAGAAACTTCTGGAGGTAAAGCCTGGTCTTTATAAATATTATAAAAATGAGAAATTATTTAAGTTTAATTTGTGTTTTAACCCTGTTATTAACTACAAGTTGCAAGAAAAAAGTCCATACAGATGAAACGCCTAACAGTAATAAAACTGTTGAAAACTGGATCCCTTTATTTAATGGTAAAGATTTAAAGGATTGGACCATTAAAATTAAGGGGCAGCCTTTAGGGGAAAATTACAAAAACACTTTTATAGTAGAAAATGGCATCATGAAAGTAAATTACGATGAATACAATGACACTTTTAATGAATCTTATGGTCATATCTATTATAATAAAGAGTTTTCGAATTATAAATTTAGAATGCAATACCGATTTACTGGCGATCAAATAAAAGACGGTGCTGGATGGGCAACACGAAATAGCGGCGTCATGATTCATTGTGAAGACCCGAAAAACATTGGCCTAAACCAAAACTTCCCTGTATCAATTGAAGTCCAACTTTTAGGCGGATTAGGAACAGGTGAGCGCCCTACTGGTAATTTATGCACCCCAGGCACTAACGTTGTCATGAATAATGAGTTATTTACACCTCATTGTGTAAACTCTTCATCAAAGACTTTTCATGGAGATCAATGGGTCAATATAGAAATTGAAGTTAGAAACGATTCTATTATTAAGCATTTTATTAATGGTAAAAATGTCCTCTCTTATACAAAACCTCAAATTGGAGGCTCTGTTGATTACAACGAAGCATATTGGAAAAACAAACAAGGTCACCCCTTAAAGAAAGGTTATATTTCTTTACAAAGTGAAAGTCATCCTGTTGAATTTAAAAATATAGAAATCCTAGAATTATAAATAAAACACACATGAGATTAAAATATTTTTTAAAATTAGGGATTCCTTTTGTAATAGTATTTCAAGCACCCCTAATCATTGCTCAAAACTTTAATAATTATACTCAAGATTTAAAAGGCGAAAAAATAACCATTGAAATGGTTGCTGTAAAAGGAGGTTCTTTTTTAATGGGAGCAGACACAAATGATTCCTCTCGAAAAGATGATGAAAAGCCAAGTCATGAAGTAGAAGTTGATGATTTCTGGATGGGTAAATATGAAATTACCTGGGAACAATATGATGCTTTCGTATTTGGCGAATTTGGACCAGAACAGTTTAAAAACATAGACAAATTAAATGCATTAGGAATTGATGCTGTTTCTGGAGCAACACCTCCGTACGTTGACATGAGTTTTAATATGGGAAAAGAAAACCACCCTGCTGTTAACATGACACAATATGCAGCCATTATGTATTGCAAATGGTTGACTTCAAAAACTGGCGTGTTTTACCGATTACCTACGGAAGCCGAATGGGAATATGCCTGTAAAAAAGGAAAAACAGATGAAGCCTCTAATCTTAAAAATGTGGCTTGGTTTAACGAAAACACAAAAGACAAATATGAAAAAACCGGGCTGAAAGAGGTTAATAATTTGGGGATTCATGATTTATTAGGTAATGTTTCAGAATGGGTTATGGATCAATATGACGCTGATTATTATCAATCATCTCCGCAAAAGAATCCTTGGAATAAACCTTCAGAGCTCTATCCTAGGATTGTTCGAGGAGGGTCGTGGAAAGACACTAAAGATAAATTATGCTGTACCTCAAGAGGTCAATCTAAACAAAAATGGAAACGTAGAGATCCTCAAATTCCAAAAAGTGATTGGTGGCATACTAATGCACCATTTGTTGGTTTTCGTGTGGTACGCCCTAAAATTCAACCATCAAAAGAAGCCATAAAAACATATTGGCTTTCCGTAATTGAAGATTACGGATTAAATTAAAAAAATATAATACCATGGAACAAAAAAAGAACAATTTATCAAGGCGCAACTTTGTAAAAGGATCAACTTTAGCAGCTGGTGGCATTTTGCTAACGCCTTCGCTACTTACCGCTAGTCCAATATTTAATAAAACTAAAAAATTAAAACTAGCTGTTGTAGGATGTGGAGGGCGAGGTACCGGTGCAGTAAGTCAGGCATTGAGGGCAGATGAAAATGTAAAATTAGTTGCCATGGCTGACGCTTTTGAAGATCGCTTAGAAGATGCTTACACAAGCTTAACAAAAATGTTTCAAACTGATAAACTTCATGTAAAGCCCTCCCATAAGTTTGTTGGTTTTGGTTCTTACAAAAAAGCCATTGATGCTGCCGATGTTGTTATTTTAACGACACCTCCAGGGTTTAGACCTCAGCATTTTGAGTATGCTATTTCTCAAGGAAAGCATGTGTTCATGGAAAAACCTGTAGCCACAGACGTTGCAGGGATTAAGAAAGTATTGGAAGCCACTAAAATGGCCAAAGCTAAGAAATTAAATGTAGTGGTTGGCCTTCAAAGACACTATCAAGCAAGTTATATAGAAGCCTATAATCGTATTCAAAAAGGTGCTATTGGTCAAATCGTATCCGGACAGGTATATTGGAATGGTTCAGGCGTTTGGGTAAGACCTAGAAAAGACCATCAGACCGAAATGGCGTACCAAATGAGAAATTGGTATTATTTTAATTGGATTTGCGGAGATCATATCTTAGAGCAACATATTCACAATATAGATATTGCCAATTGGTTTGTTGGTGGATACCCGATAAAAGCAAGTGGAACAGGAGGAAGAGAAGTTCGTAAAGGAAAAGATCACGGTCATATTTTTGATCATCATGTGGTTGAGTTTGAATATGAAAATGGCACCATTATTTCTAGTCAATGCAGGCATCAACCTGGCACAAAACATAGAGTGGATGAGTTTTTTCAAGGCACTCTAGGCACATCTTATACAGATGGAGGGGGTTCAGCAAAATTAAAAAAATACGATGGAACTAACATTTACACGCATGATAATGAAAATGATATTAATCCTTACCAACAAGAACACAACCGTCTCTTCAAATCTATTCGAAATGGAGAGGTGATTAACGATGCGGAAAATGGTGCAAAAAGTACAATGACAGCCATTATGGGCAGAATGGCCACCTATTCTGGTAAAGAAATAACTTGGGATAAAGCTATGGCCCTTAATCATAAAATAGTTCCGGACGAAGACACACTTACTTTTGATTCTGTACCTCCTGTTATTCGTGACGAATACGGGAATTACCCTGTTCCAGTTCCTGGAAAGACTAATTTTATATAACATGAAAAGAAGATCATTCATAAAAAAAAGTACGGCTACTGCATCCTTGTTAGGGATTACTGTATCTGGTATGAATGCTATGAATATTTTAGATTCAAATACACAAGCAAACATGAATAGTTTTAAATTAAATTACGCACCACATTTGGGCATGTTTAAACATCATGCAGGAAACGACCCTGTCAATCAATTAAATTTTATGGCAGATCAAGGCTTTAATGCTTTTGAAGATAATGATATGAAAGGTCGCCCTATTGAAGTCCAGGAGAAGATGGCAAAAACTATGGCCAATAGAAATATAACTATGGGGGTGTTTGTGGCTCATAAGATTCACTGGAAAGCACCTAATCTGGCAAGTGGCAATTTAGACAAGCGTCAAGAATTTTTAAACGACATTAAAACATCTATTGAGGTAGCTAAAAGAGTTCATGCTAAATGGATGACCGTTGTGCCTGGTCATGTAGATTTAAGACAAAATATCCATTACCAAACAGCTCATGTTATTGAAACACTAAAACAAGCATCGGCTATTTTAGAGCCCCATCAAATAACCATGGTATTGGAACCTTTAAATTTTAGAGATCATCCCGGTTTATTTTTAACAGAATCACCACAAGCATTTCAAATATGTAGAGCAGTAAACTCGCCTTCCTGTAAAATATTATTTGATATTTATCACCAACAAATCCAAGAAGGAAATTTAATTCCGAATATTGATACATGTTGGGACGAAATTGCTTATTTTCAAATTGGTGATAATCCTGGTCGTAATGAACCAACTACAGGGGAAATAAATTACAAGAATGTATTTAAACATATTCATTCAAAAGGGTTTAATGGTATTTTAGGGATGGAACATGGCAATTCTATAAGTGGTAAAGCTGGTGAATTAGCAGTTATTGAAGCTTACAAAACATCTGATAGTTTTTAAATATTAAAAAATGAAAACAAATCGTAAAACAAACAACAGAAGGTCTTTTATTAAGAAAGCTGCTTTAACATCCTTAGGAATTTCTATTATTCCTAGACATGTTATGGGTCAAGGATTTATTCCCCCAAGTGACAAACTAAATATAGCTATTATAGGTGGTGGTGGTAAAGGTTATTCTGATGCAGTAAACACGTGGAATAATGGCGCTTCTAATATTGCAGCTATTTGTGATGTGGATTGGAATCAGTCAAAAAGATTGATGGATAAATTTCCTAATGCTTTAAAATATCGCGACTATCGCAAGTTGTTTGATGATATAAAAGATATAGATGCTGTTACAGTTTCTACACCGGATCATACTCACGCTGTAATAGCCATGGCTGCCATAAAATCAAACAAACATGTATATGTACAAAAACCACTGACTCATAGTATACACGAAGCCAGAATGCTTACAGAAGCAGCTAATCAATATAAAGTAGTTACTCAAATGGGTAATCAAGGTGCTTCTGGAAATGGTGTTAAACAAATGATCAAATGGTTTGATGAAGGTAAAATTGGTACGGTAAAGAAAGTTCATGTTTGGACGAATCGGCCTGTTTGGCCTCAAGGCATTGAGACACCTGTAGATAAGCCAGCATTGTTGGACGGTTTGGACTGGGATACCTGGGTAGGACCTGCAAAAATGGTCGACTACCATCCGTTATACCATCCGTTTAAATGGCGTGGCTGGTGGAATTTTGGTACAGGAGCTTTGGGAGACATGGGATGTCACTTAATGGACCCTCCTTTTAGAGTATTAGGATTAGGCTACCCTACCGAAGTTGAAAGCAGTGTAGGTGCTATTTTTAAAAAAGATTGGACACCTGAGTATTTACCTGAATCTTGCCCACCTTCTTCAAGAACACAATTAAAGTTTCCTGCCTCAGCTAAAAATGCATCAGAAATTACATTAACTTGGTCTGATGGTGGCCTAAGACCATTTCATCCAGACTTGGTCCCTGCAGATCATCCTATTGGGGATAACGACAGTGCTAATGGTGTCATCATGATTGGAGAAAAAGGCATCATGACCTGTGGCACTTACGGAAGATCTCCTAAAATTTATTTTAATAATGGCGAACTCTTAACTTTTAAAGATACGGAAGAAAATAAACTACCAGAAAACGGGCATCATACCTCTTGGGTTGAAGCTTGTAAAGATGGTTTCGGTAAAACGAAACATAAAGCATTAACGTCTTCATTTAATTACGCAGGTCCTTTAACCGAGAGTGTTTTAATGGGCAATCTTGCTATTAGAAGTTATAATTTAAGAAAACCCAAAGGAAATAGGTTTGAATACCCTGGACGTAAAAAGTTATTATGGGATGGCAACAATATGAAGATCACAAATTTTGATGAAGCCAACCAGTTTGTAAAAAGAGCCTATCGCAAAGGTTGGACTTTATAACGTACCAATAAACCAATGAAGTCTAATCAACCATTAAGTAAACAGAAAAAAATTATTAATTTTATTCTATGTGCCCTCTTCATCATTTTTGCTCTTTTACAATTAAATGATCCTGATGGTATTTTATGGTTTTCTATTTATTTTATTGTGGCAATCACGTGTCTATACAATAGTTTTAAACCTATTTCTAGACCATTTTTAATTCTAATACTTATCGCTTTATTAGCCTATGCTGCATTTCATTTCTCATTATTTATTGATTATTTAAAAACAGAAGATAAAGAAGAAATTTTTGGCGAAATGGTTTACGATAAACCTTATTTAGAAGGTACTAGAGAATTTATAGGGCTATTAATAGCAGCTTTAGGCATCATGTATCAAATAAAGATTAGAAAAAGGCAGTAATTAATCGATACTATTGAATTATCTCTATTTTTTTTATGATTCAAGCCTTACTGTTTTTCAAAGAAAAATAAAAACTTAAAATCTGTTTTTCAAATTAAAATATGAATAAAATTATAATACGTTTTATGCTTACAATAACAAGCATGTTTTGTAATTCTGTTTTTTCTCAAAATAATATTAGCGGAGAAGTAAAAGATAGACATGGCAATGCTTTAGAAGGTGCAAATATAATTTTAAGCTCTTCAAATTATCAAAGTACAACTAACACTGAGGGATTTTTTAAAATTGAAAATATCACCTCTAACAACTATAAAATAACAATATCACATTTAGGGTACAAAACAATTGAGCAAACTATTGAATTAAAAGGAAAAGACATAACACTTTCTTTTGTTTTAGAAGATGATTTGCTAAGCTTACAAACCATAGTAGTTACAGGCACTTTTGATTCTAGAATGCAATTAGAATCTAGCACCTCTGTAAGTATCCTAAATTCAAAATCAATTCAACAAAATTATCCGCAAGGAACTGCTAGCTTACTTCAAAACATTCCTGGCACATTTACAGATGCATCTGCTGGCGAAGTTTATACAAAAGTATATACACGAGGTATTTCAGCTTCTGCTGAAGATGATACGGGTTGGTATTATGTGTCTCTTCAAGAAGATGGACTTCCTGTTAGTCTCGTTCAACATTCATATTATAGTCCAGATCTTTTTCATCGTTTAGATTTAACCACACAAAAAGTAGAAGCACTAAGAGGTGGAAGCTCTTCTATTACAGCACTCAATGCGCCTGGAGGTATCTATAATTTTATATCGAAAGGTATTAGAAACGAATTTGGTGGTGACATTCAATTAACAAACGGTTTTCAAGGAGAAGGAAATTCTCTACACAAAATAGACGCTAATATTGGTGGTCCTTTAGGCAATAATTGGTTTTTTAATGCAGGTGGACATTATAGGCATGATGATGGTGCTCGAAATACAGATTTCCCATTCAGTAAAGGCGGTCAATTCAAATTTAATGTCATAAAAAAGAATGCTAATGGGTATCTGAAATTTTATGGTAAAGTATTAAACGATAAAACAAATAGATATACTGGTGTTGCTGCTGTAAACTGGAACAACCCTACTCCTGCTTTTGGGCAAGATTTCGGGTCAACCTCGCTATTAATGCCTAGTTTTAATGCTAATATTCCTGATGGGAGAAACCTCACTCAAGGCGCATCAAACAGCTTTGATCCTTCACAAGGAGTTCACGCAAAAGATTTAGCCTTCGGGTTTGATATATATCAAGATTTAGGTAATAATTGGTTATTAAAAAATAACATAAAATTCTCTACTAAAGATGCCAATTGGCAAACTTCAATAAGCAATGCATTTGTTTCTTTAAATAACCCACTAGCCTATTTTATTAGTGGCGCTGGTTTCCCAATTGGTCAGGTTGTTTTTAAAGATGCACAATCAGGCATAGAGCTTGCACGTCTTAACAACGCAGGAATTTTAGCAGGACAACCTATAGAATATTTAACTAGTAATGCATTACCCAATGATGCCATTATGGGAACTTCTGCTTGGTACAAAGAAAACAAAGCAGATGAATTGATGAATCAATTTACATTACAAAAAAAATTAGAAAACCATAATAT